>NZ_JBFBAM010000010.1:0-235642 GCF_040682195.1 Kutzneria sp. NPDC051319
GCCGCACCGGCCGAACCGGTGCGGCGGCGACCCTAAACTCCGGCCCGTGCTCAACGGCGTCGCCCTGGTGGCCCTCCTGTCCGCGGCGACCCTCGCCCCCGCTCCGGCTGCCCAGACCTGCCGGGATGTGGCCATCCCCGTGACGATGCCGGTGGCCGGCCGGCAGACCGTCGCCGGCTCCCTGTGCTGGGCCGGGGACAAGCCCGCGCCGACGGTGCAGATCCTGTTGGCCGGGGCCACGTACAACCGCTCGTACTGGGATTTCCCGTACCAGCCGGAGACCTACTCCTACGTCCGCCGGGCCACCGCCGCCGGCTACACCACGCTGGCACTGGACCGCCCCGGCACCGGGGCCAGCTCCCGCCCGGCCGGCGCGTTGCTGACCAACGCCACCGAGGCCAGCGCCGTGCACCAGGTGGTGAACGCGGCCAGGCTGGGCACGTTCGGCACCGCCTTCACCCGGGTCCTGCTGGCCGGCCACTCCTACGGCTCCGTCGTCGCCTGGCACGAGGCCGCCACCTACGCCGACGTCGACGCCCTGTTGATCACCGGCATGGCCCACGAGGTGCAACCCGCCGCCGCCGTCCCCGTTGCCACCTCGCTGGTCCCGGCGTCGCTCGATCCCACCTACCTGACGACCCGCCCCGGCACCCGCGCGGTGTTCTGGCACGGCCCGCACGACGACCCCGCGGTCATCGCCGCCGACGAGGCGGCCAAGGACACCGTCACCACGTCCGAGCTGGCGGACACCCTTGTCGCGCAAGGATCTTCGATCACTGACGACATCGCGGTGCCGGTGTTGGTCGCCGAGGGCCAGCAGGATCTCGCCTACGCCGCCGCCCTACACACCGAAGCCGCGCACTATCCCAAGGCCCCGTGCGTCGACACGTACGAGCTGTCCGACGCCGGCCACGACCTCAACCTCGCGCCCCACGCCCAGGACTGGTCCGCCAAGGCCGTCCAGTGGGCCGACCGCGTCCTGGGCACCACGGGTGCCCCACCGCACTGCTAGCCGAAGTACCGCCCAGCGCCGATGTCGCAGCCCAGTTCACGCCACCAGCCGGCCTGCTCCTCCGACGCGATGCCGTTCACGGCCACGGTGACCCCGGACTCGTGGGCCAGATCAACCAGCTGCGTCAGCGAGCGTTGAACGACGGCGCCGGGACCCTCGGGCCGCGCCTGCCGCTCCACCAGCCAGCGGGCGATCCGCACCGACCGGAACTCCAGGTCCTCCAGGTACGAGAGGTCCTGCATGCCGACGCCGAACTCCTCGACCACCACGCCGATGCCGTTCTCGGCCAGGAATCCGACGTTGTCGGCGGCGGCCCCGGCGAGGGAAACGGCCGGCAGGCCCAGCCGCAGCCGTGACGCCGGCAGCCCGCTGTGGCCCAGCTCGCCGAGCACCCGGGCGACCAGCTCCTCGTCGTTGGCCAGGCACATCGGCAGGCTGATCTCCACCGGCGTCTCGCTGTCCAGCCCCGCGCCCTGCTCGCAGGCGCTGCGCAGCAGCCAGCCGCCCAGCGGCAGCATCATCCCGGTCTGCTCGGCCAGGTCCACGCACTGCCAGTGGTCGACCACGCCGTGGCCGGGCCGGTCCCACTGGAGTTGGGCCTGCACGGAATGCGTGCGGCCGGTGGCCAGCCGGACCTGGCGGTCGAACACCAGCCGCACCTCGCCGGTCTCCCACGCGCCGGGCAGCGCCGCGGCCATGGCCGAGCGGTCCTGGTCCTCGGCGTCGAGACGGGCGTCGTGCAGCTCCCACGGCGTGCCCTTGCGGCGGGCCCGGCGCAGCGTCAGGTCGGCGGTCTGGAACACGTCCTCCATCGACATTCCGGCCGGCGGCCGGTGCACCACGCCGATGGTCGCCGACGCGGCGACGCCCTGCCCGCCGGCCAGGTAGACCGGCTCGGCCAGCTCTTCGTTGATGCGCTCGACCATCGCCGTGACGCCGGGCGTGGCCGGCGTGTTCTCCACCAGCACGGCGAACTCGTCATGGCCGATGCGCGCGATCATGGCCCGCTCGCCCAGGAACACCGTGCGCAGACGGTCGGCGACGCTGCACAGCACCTGCTCCCCGGCGCGGCTGCCGAGCCCGTCGGTGATCACCGAGAAGGCGTCGAGGTCGAGCTGGTACAGCGTGGTGCCGGTGCCCTGGTCGACCTGGTTGAGCACGGCTTCCAGCCGGGTGCTCAGGTACTGGCGGTTGGGCAGGCCGGTCAGCACGTCGTGCAGCGACTGGTGTTTGAGCTGGTTCTGCAGCAGCTGGAGCTCGGAGTCGTCGTCGAGGATGACGACCAGCTCCCGCCCGCCGCGGACCGGCGCGATCGACAGCAGCGGCTGCACGGCCTCCTCGCCGGAGAACAACACGGTGCGGCGGTGGCGGATCCGTTCCACGCGGCCGTCGGTGAGCTCGGTGCAGGCGGTGCGGATGCGGGTCGCCTCGGGCGGCGGCATGAGGTCGAACAGCGTCCGCTCGGACAGCTCCGTCTCGCTGACGTCGAGGATCGCGCGCAGCGACTCGTTGCTGCGCAGGAAGCGGCCGGCGTGGTCGACGACGCCGATGCCGCTGGCCGAGGCGCCGCAGACCTCGTCGAACCGGGCCAGCGCCGCCAGCAGGCTCTGCTGGGTCTCGTTGGCCGCGCTGAACAGCGCCTTGGTCAGGTTCTGCTGCTGTTCGTAGATCGACTGCTTGGTGGCGTCGGCGTAGCCGGCGGCCAGCGCGCCCAGCACGGTCACGATGCGCTCGGTCACCTGCCGGCGGCCCCTCAGCTCGGGTTGCAGGAGCAGCCCGCCGCCGAGCACCTCGACGGTGCTGGACAGGCTGTCCTCGCTGACGCAGTTGAGGGCGACCAGCTGCCGCCCGACGCGGGCCGCGGCCGCGGTGTCCAGCGGCTCCGCCTCGGCCGCCCGGACCAGTTGGTCGAGCATCGTGCCGAAGCGCTCCTCGGCCTCGCCGTGCGAGAGCGGCAGGTAGTTGGACTGCGAGACCAGATAGGCCCACTTCTTGGTGAGCCGGGTCCGCTCGCGCGACCCGATCGGTTGACGCGGCTGCGGGACGCTCATGCCGATCGGCCTGCGCCTGCGCCGCCCCAAGAAGTGTCACAGTTGTGGACTACCGACAGCACTCGGGTTCACCTCGCCGTTGCCATGCCCCGCGGTGGCGGAAGCGTACCGGCCGGTTGAACCCGTCCATGATCGCTCGGCCTTGTTCACTCGAACGAGCGAACAAGGCCGAGGGGGACCCACGCAGACTAGCTGCGAACGGTTGCAGCCAGCTTGTCCAGCATCGCAGTGTGAATACGGCGCAGTCCGAGCGGCGCGAAGGTGCCCTCGAAGAAGCCGGCCACCCCGCCCGCGCCCTGCCACGTCGTCTGCACGTGCACGGCGCTGGACCCCTCGCCCCGCGGCTTGACCGTCCAGGTCGTCACCATGGTCGAGTTGGCGTCGGACTCCACCAGCGTGCCCGGCGCGGGCTCGCTGACCTCCAGCAGGCAGTCCCGCACCCGCTTCTTGGTGGCCTGGAGCTTCCAGTGCACCCTGGTGCCGGCGCCCGTGCCGCCGGCCAGCACCTCGTACTCGCTGTAGTTCTCGGGCAGGATCCCCGCCCGGGTGCCGGCGTAGTCCGCCAGCGCCGCGTAGACCGCGTCCGAGGGCTTGTCGATGACCCGCTCGGCGGTTGCCTTCACCTCTGCCATGGGTCCGATTCTCGCAGCGTCCCCCGGGGCGGGCGCGCTGGCCCGGCCGTGAACGTCGATCAACGAGATGCGTCACACGGGTCACGTTCGGTAAAACCGCGGTCACAATGGACCCGATCGATGACATCGACGGGCACAGTGCGTGACTGTGTGTTCACTCGTGCTGGACGCGGCCGCGACGGCGCGATAGGAACTGCGCACTGGCAGACAACCTCTGGCTGGAGGTGGCGCACATGCAGATCCGGGTGCTCGGGCAGTTCGAGGTGATCCGCGGCGAGGAGCGCATCACCCCCTCGCAGCCGAAACTGCGCCAGCTGTTCGCCCTGCTCGCCCTCAACACCAACACCGTGGTGCGGGTCGAGCAGCTCATCGAGGAGGTCTGGGGCTCCGAGCCGCCGACCAAGGCGATGGGCACCCTCCAGACCTATATGTCACATCTGCGCCGCCTACTGGCCGCCGACGACTCCACGGTCTCGGTCCTGCACACCAGGCACGTCGGCTATGCCCTCACGCTGCCGGAACAGGACGTGGACGCCGGTCGGTTCGGGCGTCTGGTCGCACGTGGACGGTCCGAGCTGGACAGCGGGCACATCGAGTCGGCCGCCGAGACGCTGCGCGCGGCGCTGGCGGTGTGGCGCGGCTCCGCGCTCAGTGACGTCGACGCCGGCCCGGTGCTCGGGCACCACATCCGCAGCCTGGAGGAGACCAAGGTCGGCGTGATCGACCAGCGCATGGAGGTCGAGCTCATGCTCGGCCACCACCACGAGGTCATCAACGACCTGAGCACGCTGGTCCGCGACTATCCGGCGCACGAGGGCCTGCACGTCAAGCTGATGATGGCCCTGCACCTGCTGGGCCGGCGCTCCGAGGCGCTGCACGTCTTCCAGCGCATCCGATCCACGCTCGTCGACGATCTCGGGCTGGAGCCCGGGCAGCAGCTCCAGCAGGTCCACCGGGGCCTGCTGGTCGGCAATCCCCAGCTCGACGCGTTGACGCCGACCGGCGCCATCCGGACCGGGCGTTGGGTGGAGCCGCCGGCGCAGCTGCCGGCCGACCTGCCGGTCTTCGTCGGCCGAACGGTGGAGCTGGCGGCGGCGGAGAGCCAGCTGCAACAGCCGGCCCGGTCCGCCCCGGCCGTGGTCTCCGTGGTCGGGCCGCCGGGCTCGGGCAAGACCGCCTTCTGCACGCACCTCGCGCACCGTGTGCGGGCCCGTTTCCCGCACGGCCAGCTGCACGCCGACCTGGCCGAGCAGACCCCGGTCGAGGCGCTCACCGGCTTCCTCCGGGCCATCCGCGGCACGGACGCGCAGCTGCCGGACAGCATCGAGGAGCGCAGCCACCTGCTGCGGGGCTGGACGGCCGAGCGCCGGGTGCTGATCATGATCGACAACGCCGTGAGCACGATCGAGCTGGCCCCGCTGATGCCCAGCGGCGGCGGGTGCGCGGTGATCGTCGGCTGCCGCACGCGGTTGCCGCTGCGGGGCACCAGCCTGGCCGTCGACCTGCAGCCGCCGGCCGAGGACGAGGCGTTGGAACTGCTGGGCTCGGTGATCGGCTGGCGGCGCATGCGGGCCGAACTGCCCCAGGCCCGCAAGCTGATCCGGCTGTTCGAGGCCTCCCCGATGGCCCTGGTGGCCGCGGCCAACCGGCTGGCCATCCGTCCACACTGGACGATCGCGGTGCTGCTGGAACGACTGCGGCATCGCGAGGACTGGCTCGACGAGCTGGTCAACGCCCGCGTCGACCTGGTCAGCAGCATCGAGCTGAGCTGCCGGTCGCTGTCCCCGACCCACCACGACGCCTTCTTCCGGCTGGCCGCCGCCGCGGACGAGCCGCTGACCACCCGCGGCGCGTCCGCGCTGCTGGGCTGCGACCAGCGGACCGCCGAGGCCATCCTGGAGTCGCTGGTCGAGCACCAGTTGGCCACGGTCGCGCCGGACACCTTCGGCGGGCAGTTCCACTACCGCTTCGCCCCGCTCGTGCGGGTCGCGGCCAGCTCGCTCAGCCAGTTCGCCGCCGCCTCCGCCCCGCCGGCCGACGCGAACGACCTCTGGATCCGCCGCGCGCCTTCGGTGTAGCCCAGGGCTTCGGTGATGGCCGTTGTCAACTGCTCTGTCGTGACCCGGCCGAACCGGACCCGCACACCGGCGCCGGCGTCGACAACCTGTTGGGCGACAATGGGTTGGTCGTCATGGATGGGGGCGACGACCAGCGGCACGCCGTGGCTCAGCGTCTCGCAGACCGTGTTGTGTCCGGCATGGCAGACCACCACGGCGCACTTCGGCAGCAACGCCAGCTGCGGAACCCGGCGCACGTCGGTCACCTCGCCCGTCGGGTCGACGACAACGCCTTGGTAGTCCGGGAGTTCGGCCAGCGCTTCGACAGCCGTCCTGAGGAACTTCTCGCCGGCCTCGGCGTTGGCGGTGCCGAGCGAGACCAGAACGACCGGACGGCCGTCCAGCTCGGGAAACGGCGTGTCGTCGGGCCGCTGGGTGATCGACGGCCCGACGTAGACGATGTGGCCCTTGGTCGGGCCGACCAGTTCCTCGGTGCTGAACGCCAACACGCCGTGCGGGGAGAACCGCAGGTCGTGCGTGGCTTCCGGCGATCCGTGGCGTTCGCGGAGGCCGTTGAGCAGCTCGTCCAGCCACGCCGCCACCTTCGGCAGCTCCGCCAGCGGCCGCACCAGCTCCGCCGAGGTCGTGGCCGAGGTGGCGAACGGAATGCCCCGCCTTTCGGCCACGAGCGCCCCGGCCAGCGCCTGCTGGTCCACCAGCATCGCGTCCGGCCGGAACTCCTCCACGGCCGCATCGACCAGCGGGGCCATGCCGTCGGCGAGGGGGATGAGGAACTCCTCCCAGAGGAACTTGAGGGAGGCGAAGCCCCGGAGCTGCGCGGGCCTCCCCACCACCGCCACCTCGGACAACGGCCGCCGCGAGGGATAGAAGGCAGCATCCTTTCCGACCAGTGGAGCCAAAGCCTTGGTCGGACCCACCCACCCCACTTCGTGGCCTTCCGCGGTGAGGCGCGCCGCCACCCCCACGGTCGGGTTGATGTGCCCGACCAGCGGGGGAACGACGAACAAGATCCGGCTCACGCGATCAGCTCTCGGGCCTGCACCGCCGCGTTGATCCACGGCACGTCGGTGTGGATCCCGCGCACCCACGGGATCAGCAGCTCCCGCACATTCCGATGGGCGTCGACCAGCACCGAGTGGTCCTGCCCGGGAATCACGACCGTCCGGCAGTGCGACAACGCCCGTTCGAGGGCGTGCGGATCCCCGCCCTGAAGTCCTTCGCCACCAAGGATGTGCAACACCGGCGTGGGCAGCGCCCGCAGGTCCTCGGCCGACATCAGCCGGCCGCTGGGCACCTCGGTGGTCATGGTCGTGGCGAACAGCTTGGCCGCGGCCTTGCGGGCCAGCTTGGCGTGGTGCGCCCCGTTCTGCGCCTCCAGGTCGAGGAACGTCTGCTCGCTGGACAGCTGCACGACCATGTACTCCATGGCCTGCACCATCCGATCCGACCACGGCTGCGTCGGCGGCTCGGACTCGATCGACACGATGCTGGCCACCTGCCACGGCCGGGCGAACGCGTGTCCGAAAGCGACAGTGCCGCCGAAGCTGTTGCCCACCAGGTGAACCGGGCCACGCAGCTCCAGAACATCCAGCAGGGCCCCGAGATCCTCGACGAAATGCTGGAACGTGTAGCCCGTGTCGGGGCCGTCGCTGCGACCGTGGCCGCGCAGGTCGTAGGCCAGCACGTTGATCCCGGCCGAGGCGACCGGCGCGGCCAGCGTCAGGTAGAAGCTGGCCAGGCTGTCGGTGCCGAGGCCGTGGATGAACACCACCGTCGGCGCCGTCTCCGGGTCGACGCCCTTGGCCGGCATCCGCTGGTAGTGCGTGTCGATGCCGTTGGCCAGGATCTTGCCCACATCAGCCTCCCGCGCGGGCCAGCGCCCCGGACACGAAGTCGACCAGGTCGCCGACCTTGAGCGCGATGACCTCGTCGAGGTCCTTGTCGGCCAGGAACTCGGCCAGGTTCACCGGCTCGCCCCAGCGCTCGGAGATCAGCGCGGTCAGCGTGACCAGGTCGATGCTCTCCAGCTCCAGGTCCTCGTTGAAGGAGCTCTGCTCGGTGATCTCCGCGTCGTCCACGCCGAGCTCGGCGAGCACCGTGCGCAGCATGTCGGCGATCTCGGTGAAGACGACGTCGCGGGACGCCTCGGTGGTGGTCATGCTTCCTCCTGATCGGCGGGACCGGCGGTCCACGCGACGACGTACTGCCGGGCCGGCAGGTCCGCCGGATTGCTGACGGCCACGCGTTCCAGGCCGTCACCGGGTGCTTCGGTGGCCGGATCCTCGATCGCGATGCTGACCGGCTCACGGCCGAACCGCGCGATCGAGACCCCGAGTTCGTGGGAGTGGGCCAGGGAAACGGCGACTTCGGGCAGCGGGAAGCCGTTGTGCCCGGACACCGTCACGCGGCCGTCGCTGTCGTCGACGAGGATCTCCGCCGGGAACACCGGTCCGGAACCGTTGTCCCACAACAGGTTACGCACGGCATCCTTGACGGCGATCCGGCCGAGCAGCCAGTGACGGCGGTTGCGCGGCGGCAGCTGGTCGTAGCAGGCCCGCTCGCGGCCGCTGAGGTACTTGCTCAGGTACAGCTCGCGCGAGGCCAGGTCCGGCCAGCGTTCGGCGACCGCCACCCAGCCGCCGGGTTGCCGCTGGGACAAGGCATTGCGCTCCGGGAAACGCCAGGCCTCGTCCAGCTCCATGTGGCTGTCGAAGCGGCGGTCGCGCCAGTCGGCGATCTGCGCCCACACCACGCCGTTCACCGTCAGCTGGGCGTCGACCTGGTAGATCCGGTCGCTGACGTCGACCACCTTGATCAGGCAGTCCACGGCCGTGCCCGGCGCCGGGTGCGGGCCGAAGAACTCGATGCGGCCCATCTGCACCGGGAAGGCGATCCGCTTGGTCGTCTGGGTGACCCAGATCCAGTAGCCCAGCAGCTGGCCGACGTTGTCCATCAGGCCGCCGGGCACGTCCGGGCTGGTGATCACGCCGCCGACGTGGTCGGCCCCGACGGTGGTCAGCGCCGTGATTCCTTGCAGCGCCGGGCCGTGGAACATCACGCGGCGCTCGTAGAATTCCCGCGCCGTCATGTCCGGCGTCGTGCGGTTCGCCACCGACCACACCCGATGCGGCCGCGGGGCCCATTCCGGCGCCAGCTCCACGACCGCCTGCGAGTGATCGCCGACCGCGACGCGAACCCGGTCCGGCCCAATGGGTTCCACGGTGATGGTCACGTCGACCGCCGGCGCGCCGATGAGCCAGCGCTGCAACCGCACGTCGTGCACGCGCACGGCTTTCAGCCCGGGGGCGGCCTCCTCGGCGGCGTCCATCATCAGCTGGATCAACGTGGTGCCGGGCACGACCGGGCGGCGGTCGGCCAGGTCGGGCCAGCCGTCCCGTTGCGGGGCAAAGCAATGGTCCAGCAGGAACGGCATCGAGTCGGTGGAGATGGTCAGCCGCTTGGTCAACGGCCGGATCGCCGGCATCCGCCGGGCGGCGATCACCTGCGCCGCCGACTCTGCGGTCTCCCTCAGCAACGCCTCCAACTCCGCCGCGATGGGGAAGTCGGCCGTCAGTTTGTCCAAACGGGACGGTCCGCCGGTGCTGATCGTCGTGTCGACCTTCACTAGCGGCGATCCGAGTTGCAGCGTGACCGGCTGACGGGTCGGCTCCAGCAGGGAGAAGTCCGGCGCCGCGCCTTCCACCCACAGTGCCGCGGCCACCAGGCGGAGCTGGTCGACACCACCGCGCTGGGTCGAATTCGCGGCCACGGTGAGGTGTTCGGCACCCTTCAAAGTGTCGTCGATCAGCGACCCCAGTTGCCCGCCGCCGACCTGGACGAACACCTTGACGCCGGCGTCGTGCATGGCTTGCACCGTGGCCCGGAACCGCACGGGCTCAATCAGGTGCCGGACGTACAGCTCTCGCACGCCGTCCGGGTCGGTCGGATACGGCGAAGCCGTGGTGGCCGACCAGATCGGCAGTGCCGCCCGGCCCATCTCCAGGCGGTCGGCCAGGTCGATGAACGGTTGCAGATACGGCTTGAGCATCGGCGTGTGGAAGCCGGAGCGGAACGGCAGCACCGCGCTGACCACGGCCCGCTGCCGGAACTCCGCGACCAGCTCGGCGATCTCGGCCGGCGGCCCGCAGACGATCGTCGAGTTCGGCGAATTGTCATGGGAAAGCACGATGTTCGGCCGGCTGGCGATGGCCTCGGCCACTCGCTCGACCCCGCAACCCAGGGTGGCGAACTCGACGCCCGGCACCTCGACGCCCGTGGGATCGAACGTGGCCAGCTGGTCGTCGACCGCCCGGTCGGAGAACATGCCGCTGACCGACATCGCGGTCCACTCGCCGATGCTGTGCCCGGCCAGCGCTGTCGGCGCGATTCCGATGCGCCGCAACGCCGTGTCCAGCAGCCGGCCGACCCCGAGCACGCTCATGCCGTGCCGGCCGAGGTCCCCGTTTCCCACGGATCGCTGCCGCAGCCCGAAATGGTCGGCGACATCGTCGACCCGAGGATCGAACTCCGCCTCCAGGCCCGGGAAAACGAAGGCGATGCCACCCGTGGGCAGCAGCGGTGACGGGCTGAACCAGACGTTGCTCCGCCCGCGCCAGGCCACGCCCTTGGCGATCACCTTCTCCGCCAGGGCGATTCGCTTGACGCTCGGATCCACAATGGCCAGACGCAGCCGACCGGCCTCGTTGTTCTGGCCTTGGTGCAGCCGCCGCAGCAGCTCCTCGGGCGTGTCGGCGGCGATCCGCAGGACCCGCACCGGCTCGTCGACGACGATCGCCGCCGGGGCCGGCCTGGCCGAAGGCGCCTGCTCCAGCACCACATGGGCGTTGATGCCGCCGAACCCGAAGGCGTTCACCCCGGCCCGACGCACCTCGTCGGTCCAGACCTCGGCCCGGTCGATCGGCCGGAACCGGGTGGCGTCCAATGCCGGGTTGGGGTCGTCGCAGTGCAGGGTCGGCAACAGCACGCCGTGATGCACGGCCAGAGCCGCCTTGATCAGACCGGCGATGCCGGCCGCCGGCATGGTGTGGCCGATCATCGACTTCACCGAGCCGATGACCGCCTTGGTGCCCTGCGCACCGCCGAACACGGTGGCCACCGTGGACAGTTCGGCCGAGTCGCCGGCCGGTGTCGCCGTGCCGTGCGCTTCCAACAGTCCGATGGAATCCGCGGCCGTCGGGTCCAATCCCGCTGCGTCCCAAGCCTTTCGCACCGCGAGGACCTGACCGCCGGGATCGGGGTTGAACAGGCTGGCGCTGCGACCGTCACTGGCCACGCCGGTGCCGCGCACCACCGCGTAGATCCGGTCGCCGTCCCGCTCCGCGTCGGCCAGCCGCTTGAGCACGACGATCCCGGTGCCCTCGCCGATCAGGATCCCGTCCGCGTCGCGGTGGAACGGCCGGATCCGCTGGCTGGTCGACAGGGCCTTGAGCTGCGTGAACACGCTCCAGAACGTGATGTCGTGGCAGTGGTGCACGCCGCCGGCCAACACCACGTCACAACGCCCGCTGCTCAGTTCGTGCACCGCGTGGTCGACGGCGATCAGCGAGGACGCGCAGGCCGCGTCAACCGTGTAGGCCGGGCCCCGGAGGTCGAGGCGGTTGGCCACGCGGGACGCCGCCAGGTTGGGCACCAGGCCGATCGCCGACTCCGGTTGTTCCGGCCCGAGCTGCTCGGTGAAGGCCGCCCGCACTCGCTCCAGCTCGGCCGCACCGAGGCCCGGCACCAACTCTCCCAGCGTGCGCACCAGCTGCACGGCGGTCCGCACCCGCTGGTCGAGCCGCACCACGCCCGGCGTGAGGTAGCCGCCGCGGCCGAGGATCACACCGATCCGGTCGCGGGCCGGCAGCCGGTCGTCGCCACCGGCATCGGCGATGGCCGACGCCGCCACCCGCATGGCGATCAGCTGGTCCGGCTCGGCCCCGGCCACCGAGTTAGGCATGATCCCGAACCGCGTCGGGTCCACGTCCGCGTACTCGTCGACGAACCCGCCGCGCCGGCAGTACAGCCGGTCGGCCCGCGCCGGGCCCGCCGGGTCGTAGTAAGCGGGATCCCAGCGCTGCTCGGGCACGTCGGTGATCGCGTCCACGCCGGTGACCAGGTTCCGCCAGTACGTCCGGAGATCCGGGGCGCCCGGCAGCAGCACCGACATGCCGACGATCGCGACATCGGACATCCGCGTCACCAACCGGAGGCCGTGTAGACCACGGCCCGCACGTCGTGGTCGCCGAACGCCAGCTCCCGCAGCAGGGCCATCGTGCCCTCCTCGGGGTCGATCAGCTCGATGCCGCGGCGGCCGTACTCCTGCTGCAACTCGGGCGTCACCATGCCGCCGTGCCGCGGGTCCGGCGCCCACGGTCCCCAGTGGACGGTCAGCGCCCGTGTGCCGGTCTTGGCCGCCCACAGGGAACCCAGCGTCTGCAACGCGTCGTTCGCCGCCGAGTAGTCGATCTGTCCGCGGTTGCCCAGCGCCGCCGCGATACTGCCGAACAGCGTCACGAAACGGGGCGGGGTCGGCAGTTCCTCGACCGCCGACAGCAGCGCCCGGGCCCCGTCGACCTTGGTGTCGAAGACGCGCCGGAACGAGTCGGAGTCCTTGTCGGCGATCAATTTGTCCTCGATCACGCCGGCCGCGTAGCAGACGCCGTCGATCCGGCCGTGGTCCGTGTAGATCTCCTTGACGATGCGGTGCAGCGCCTCCTGGTCGCGCACGTCCGCCGAGTGGTAGCCGACCGTGCTGCCCAGCGCCCGCAGCTCGTCCAGCGTCGCCCGCACCTCCCGGGCCGCGAGGATCTTCGCCGACAGGCGCTCGATGTCCGCCGGGTTGCGCTGTCCCTGCGCGATCAACGCCGCCCGCAGCGCCGTCTTGTCCTTCGCCGACGCCGTCGCCGGGTCTTCCGGCTCCGCCGGCAGCTGCGTGCGGCCGATCAGTTCGATGCGGCAGCCGGTGGTCGCCGCCAGCTTGGTCGCGAACTGCGCCGTGATGCCCCGGGCCCCGCCGACCAGCAGTACCACCGAGTCCCGGTCCAGCCCGATGGCCTGCGCCTCGGCCGTCCCGTCGCCCGCCGGCCCCGCCCCGGTCGTGCCCAGCGAGCCGAGCTCCACCGGCAGCATGTCGATCGTCTTCCGCGTCGCTTCGCCTCGCACGATCACCGGGTGCCGATCGTCGGCCAGCAGCTCGGCCATCAGCCCCTCGGTGGCCGCCGCCGGATCGACCTCGACCAGCTTGGCCACCGTCTCCGGGTACTCGCGGGAGATGGTCCGGAAGAAGCCCCGCAGGCCCACCACCCGGTCATCGGCTCGCTCGGCCACCGGCGACACCGCGAGCACCCACTGGGGCTCCCTCGCCAGCGCCGCCTTGAACTCCGTGAACGCCCCCGGCAGCACCGGATCGTCCCCGGGGGAGAGCGCCCCGAGATAGACCAGGTTGTCCGCGTTGTCGGTCACGGCCGCCCCGTGCAGTCCCAGCGCCGCGCCCACCTCGGCCACCAGTGCCGGATGCCCGCCGATGATGCGGAACTCCTTGCCGGATAAGACGGTCGACTCCAGCAACCGCGCCGGCCCGATCTCGGTCGGCACCATCTCGAAACGCCGAGGCGCCCGCCCACCCAGGACGGCGACCGGCTCGACCGCGACCGGCTCGGCGGCGGCAATCGGCTTCACTACCGAAACCGGTTCGGCGGCGGCAATCGGTTCGAGTGCTGGAACCGGCTCGGCGGCAGCCGGCGTCGCGTCGAACAGATCCGCGATCTGCTGGGCGGTCCGGGCCTTGGTCAGCTCCTCCACGTCCGAGGTCGCCGCCGCGCCCAGCCTGGTGACCAGGGTGCCGGCGATCTCCGTCCGCTTGATGGAGTCGATCGAGAGGTCGGCCTCCAGGTCCAGGGTGGGGTCGATCATGTCGGTGGGGTAGCCGGTCTGCTGGCTGATGACGTCCAGCACGGTGGTCAGCACGTCGACGACAACGGGCGCGGCGGGGGCCGCCACCTCGACCGCGGCCGGAACGGCCTGGGGGATCTCCACGGCGGGCACGGCCACGTGCTCGACGATGCGGGCCGGGGCGTTGGCGGTGCCGCCGAAGTAGGCGAGCAGCACGTCACGCTGGGCGGCGACCATCTCGCGGCTGGTGCGCAGGTACTCGCTGATCAGCGCGTCCTGCCCGACGCTCGGGGACCCCATCGACAACTCCACTCGTCGGGCGGGCACCAGCCCGCCGGCCAGGTACTGCCCGTCGGCGGTACGGACCAGCTGACCGTCGATCGTCCATCCGGGACGCCTCGGCGGGGTGGAAGTGCTGACGTCCAGGGCATCGCGCCCGCGGAACAGCCAGCTCGTGCGGACACTGACGCCGGAGACGGCCAGCTGGGCCACGGCGGCGAGGAAGCCCGGCACGCCGCCGTCGGTGGTGACGCGGACGTGCGCGCGGTCGCCGAGAATGGCCTCGACCAGCCGGGACAACACCTTGCCCGGCCCGACCTCCACGAACACCCGAGCCCCGGCCGCGTACATCGACTCGACCTGGTCGACGAACCGCACCGGCGCGCCGATCTGCGCGGCCAGTCCGGCCCGCACATCGCCCTCGTACGGGGCGGCGGTCCGGTTGGACCACACGGGAAGCTCCGGATCGCGAATGTCCTGAGTGGACAGAACGGAGCCGAACACCACGCCGGCTCCGGCCACCAGCGGGCTGTGGAACGCGCAGGCGACGGGCAGCCGTTTGCCGGAGATGCCCTGCGCCCGCAACGTCTCCACGGCGGCACGGACCTGGGCAGTCGGACCGGAGATCACGGCCTGCTTGGGGGCGTTGTGGTTGGCCAGCACCAACTCCTCGGTCAGCACGGACGCGATGTCCGCCGCCGGGGCCGTGAATGCCGCCATGGCGCCGGGATCATCCCCGGCCGCACCGAGAATGCTCTCGGCCCGGGCCCGGCTCAACGCCAACAACGTTGCCGGGCCGAAGGATCCGGCGGCGCTCAGCGCCACCAGCTCGCCGTAGCTGTGACCGGCCAACAGATCCGGTCGAATTCCGAGCCGACCCAGCAGCTGGTTGACCGCCAACCCGGCGATACCCAGCGTCGGCTGCGCGGCCCGGGTGTCGGTGATCCGGTCCTTACGCCGTTGCGCGCCGTCCGGGTCGAACGCCGCCGGCGGGAACAGCGCATCGGCCCATTCTCGCCCGAGGTGCAGCAGGTGCTGGATCTCCGGGAAGGCCACGAAGAGCTCGGCCAGCATGCCCGGCCGCTGGCTCCCCTGACCGGGGAACAGGAACGCGACCTTGCCCTCGACGCCGTGCGAGACAAAGACTCCGCGCTTCGGATCAGCCTGCCCCGCCGCGCCGGCTCGAAGCAGCTCCGGCAGCTCGCCCAGATTCCTTGCCACGATGGCGATCTGCACCGGCTCGCTGCGCTGCTCGGCCCGCCGCGACGCCGTCTTGGCCAGATCCCGCAACCGCCAGGGGCCCTTGGCCATGAGGTCGAGCAGCCACTCCACCGACCGTGCCGCCGACGCGTGGTCCGCGCCACGGAAGGTGAACAGCTCGGCCGCCCACTCGTCGTTGCTGTGCCGGGGAGTCGGGGCCTTGTCGTAGGCGGACAGCACCAGGTGGAAGTTGGTGCCGCCGAAGCCGAACGCGCTGACGGCCGCGATCCGTTCCGCCGCCGGGGCCGCCCATGGGGCCGCCTCGGCGTGCAGGACGAAGGGGTTGCCCTCGGTGTCCCACGCCGCGTTCGGCTGCGTCACGTGCAGCGTGGGCGGCTTGATTCCGTTGTGCAGGGCCAAAGTCGTCTTGATCAGCCCGGCGAGGCCGGCCGCGCACTTGGTGTGCCCGATCTGCGACTTCACCGACCCGATGGCGCAGGTGCCCGGCTGGGCCCCGTGCTCGCTGAACACCTTGGCCAGCGCGCCCAGTTCGGTGCGGTCGCCGACGACCGTGCCCGTGCCGTGGGCCTCGACCAGGCCGACCTGGGCCGGCGACACCCCGGCGTTGCGGTACGCCCGCTCCACCGCGTTGCGCTGGCCCTCCGGCCGCGGGGCCGTCAGCCCCAACGACTTGCCGTCGCTGGCGCTGCCGATGCCCTTGATCACCGCGTAGATCTTGTCGCCGTCCCGCTCGGCGTCGGCCAGCCGTTTGAGCACCACGCAGGCGACACCTTCGCCCAGTGTGGTTCCGTCGGCGCTGCTGTCGAACGTCTTACAGCGGCCGGACGGCGACAGCGCGCCGACCGAGCTGAACATCAGGTAGTCGTTGATGCCGTTGTGCAGGTCGGCCGCCCCGCACAGCACCATGTCGCTGGTGCCGAGGACGAGTTCCTTGCACGCCACGTCCACCGCCGCCATCGACGAGGCACACGCCGCGTCCACGGTGTAGTTCGCGCCGCCGAGATCCAGCCGGTTGGCGATGCGCCCGGCGATGACGTTGGCCAGCACGCCCGGGAACGTGTCCTCGGTCAGCCGCGGCAGCTGGCTGTCCAGCGCCTCGGGCAGTGTGCCCAGATAGGACGGCAACACCGTGCGCAGCGTGGTCGCGCTGGCCATGTCGCTGCCCGACTCCGCGCCGAACACCACGCTGGTCCGGGCTCGGTCGAAGGCCCGGTCGCCGTAACCCGCGTGCACGAGCGATCGATGCGCGGCCTCCAACGCCAGCAGCTGTACCGGCTCGATGCTGGCCAGCGAGGCCGGCGGAATGCCGTAGCGCAGCGGGTCGAACGGGATTTCCGGCAGGAAACCGCCCCACTTGGACGGCGTCCGGTCGGTTTCCCCGGCGGCCGAGTAGTAGACGCCGGCATCCCAGCGCTCCGGCGGAACCTCGGTCACGGCGTCGATGCCGGCCAGCACATTGGCCCAGAATGTCGGCAGATCCGGGGCTTGCGGGAACATGCAGGCCATGCCGACGATCGCCACGTCCAGCGGCTGAGGCTCGGGCTCGTCGGGGACATCACGGGTGACGCCGAGCTCTGCGGCCCGTGCCGCGTGAAACCGCATGGCGCCGTTGCTCACGCTGTCGTGCAGCGCCGCCACCGTGGTCACGGCGTCCCGCAGCACGGCGACCTGCCCGGCCATGAACATGCCCTCGCCCAGCTGGCGGTCCTCGTCCACGTCGAGCAGCTCGGCGCCGTCGCGCTCCACGCCCTTGCTGGCGATCCGCAGCCGTCCGATGTTGAGCTGCTCCAGCCGTTCCCAGACCTCGCGGTCCGGCACGCCCTGGCCGCGCAGTTCGTCCCGCAACGCCAGGAACTCCTCGGCGAATGGGCTGGTCACGCACCGCGTGGCGTGACCGGGGGCCGTCTCCAGCAGCGCCGTCCCGGAGGCGTCGATCACCTGCCGCTGGAACAGCGGCTGGACCGCCCCGTCGCGGACGGCCTCCTCGGTGAACAGGTAAGCGGTTCCCATCAGCACGCCGACGTCGCAGCGGTAGGCCCGCAGCGGTGTGGCCAGCGCGCCGACCATCGCCGCCGACCGCTCGTCGTGAATGCCGCCGGCGAACAACACGTCCATCTCGGCGTCCGGATTGGCGCCGAGGAATTCCAGCAATACCCCGAGCTGCGCTTCCCACAAGGGGAAACTCGACCGCGGGCCGACGTGGCCGCCGCATTCCGAGCCCTCGAAGATGAATCTCCGCGCGCCGGCGTCCAGGAACTGCTTGAGCAGTCCGGGCGACGGCACATGGAGGAACGTGGTGATGCCCAGCCGCTCCAGCGCGGCGGCCTGCGCCGGCCGTCCGCCGGCGATGATCGCGTACCGCGGGCGCAGCTCCTCGATGACCTCCAGCTGGCCCGTGCGGACCTCCTCGGCCGCGAAGCCGAGAATGCCGGCGCCCCAGGGGCGATCGCCCAGCCGGTCCATTGTCTCCCGGAGCAAAGCTCGGGTCTGCTCCTTGGTCGCCAGCGCCAACGCCACGAACGGCAGGCCGCCGTTTTCCGCGACGGAAGCGGCAAAAGCCGCGCGGTCGCTCACCCGGGTCATCGGACCCTGCGCGATCATGCTTGGGCCAGAAGGCTCTTGCGTCAGCGCCGCGAGCACCGCATCCTTGACCGCCCGCACGACGCGGTCGACGGTGCCGTGGTCGGCGGCGAACCGGGTGGCCAGAAAACCGTCCTGCCCCACGGGAATCCGGGCCTGCGAGGCCCCGCGCCGGACCCATCCGCCGCCGAGGCGGACCAACTGTCGCAGACCGTCCACGATGGTCGTCTCGGAACCATCCATTGGGCGGATTGCGGCGGCGGTCTCGTCGTCCACATCGGACTCCGAGAGCAGGGCCAGTTGTGTGTCGAGGACAACGCCGGCCGCGCCGCCGACCACGGCCGCCGCCGCGGTGTGCACGCCGATGCCGCCCCAGGCCCAAACCGGCAGGTCAACGGCGTCGACAAGCTGTTGCAGCAGGACAAAAGTGCTCAACTCGCCCACCGGGCCGCCGGCCTCGTGTCCACGGGCGACGATCCCGTGCGCACCCCGTTCGGCGGCTTGCACGGCCTCGGCCCTGCTCGTCACCTCGACCAGAACCCGGTGGTGCGCGGCCAGATCTGGAATAGACCACTTCGCGTCGTGTCCGAGCAGGACGGTGTGCACGTGATCACGGGGAAGATCGTCCGGTTGCAGTGCGCAGGCACCCGTGACCCGCACGCCGAACGGACCACCGGCCCAGCTCAGCAGCAGGTCAAGCGCCTCGCGGGCCCGCCGGTCGCCGACGCCGAGATCGAGGACTCCGAGACCGCCCGCGCGACACACCGCGGAAACCAATCGTGCGTCGGGAACGGTGAACGGGCTGACTCCGAGCACGAGATTCTGTGTGAATCCAGAGCCGGAGGTGTGTGCAACCATCGAGCCTCCGCGGGGATACGCCGACCGGTGGGTGCGCACATCGGTGTAGCCACACCCTAATTGGGTGGATCCGAGCGGAAAGGCTATGGCCGAAGCTGCCATTCCGTCAATTGAGGAACTGGGTAGTTCAGGAAGGTTTGCGTGGGAGTTCAGCGCGGCTCAAGCGTCGGCCTGGGCTGTGCGGCCGGATGACAACCGCGCTGACCTGGCTTGCTGCTCCGATCGGGTCGCGACCGATCGAGGTGGACGGGGCCAGGCCCTGCGGATGTCCGCGTCGTTGCCCGCTCGTATAAAGCAGATGAATTGGCAGGTCAGAAACTTATAGCTCGTCGTACTTGGCCGATTTTCCCCGTGACTTCTCGACCGGGTACCGCAATTCGTTGCGGGCCATCTTGTCCAACGTCGCCTGGGCCAGATCGATGCCGGTCACATCCGCGAAACGGAGCAGATACATGAACACGTCGGCCAGCTCCATTCGGACCCGGTCGCGTCGGTCCTGTTCGGACAGCGCCGCGGCGATCTCCTCGTCGCCGAGCCACTGCAACTCGGCCAGCAGCTCCCCGGCCTCGCCGGCCAGCGCCATCGCGAGGTTCTTGGGCGTGTGGAACTGTTCCCAGGCCCGGGCTTCCGCGAACGCGCGGATCCGGGACATGAGGTCCTCGATGTCCGTCACGGTCGCCACCGTAGCGGCTGAACTCGGGTCATCGGCCGGAATTACCGAGTAGGTGTCAAGTTCGGCCGAGTGACGCCGAGATCGGCCTGATCGGCCGCCGCCGTGCCGGCCTGCCATCCCGCCGCGCTGCCGACCGTGTACGACTTCTTGACGGTGGCCGGATGGAGCTCCTCGAACAGCTCTGACACCGCCTTCTCGCGGTCGGCCAGCACCGGCAGCAGCCGGTCGTCGGCCGCGTGGTCGTCGCTCTCCTCGGCCGCCGCGCGCAGCCGTTGGCCGATGCGAACGGCGTAGGCCAGCAGGAACGACTGCCGGTAGGTGCGGCTGCGGGTGTCGACGCCCGCGCCGGCGGCCACCATCGCCCGCGTCGCCTGCAACAACAGGGAGGTCGACAGCAGCTCGGTGATCTCCAGGTCGAGATCGGCCCCGATCAACGCGATGAAGCCGAGCTTCTCGTACACCACGCCCCGCGACCGGTTGGCCGCCGCGACCGCCGCCACCAGTTGCGCCTTGGCCCCCACGTAAGGCGTGTCCAGCCACACCCGACGGGAACTCGCCGTCTGCGCCACGTGTTCGTCGGCGTCGAGCAGCGCCCGCTCGAAGGCGTGCCGGCTCATCAGCTCCTGGGCCTTGGCCGACAACGCCTCGGCCTCCTCCGGAAACTCCGTCGACTCCGCTTTCGCGAGCAACCCTCGGACCTTGGCCAACACCTTCTGGTCCACGCCCGCGCCCAATAGCACGTCGGCCACGGAGGAACTGCCCGGCAACGGAAGGATCAACGGCAGCTTGGGCAGGGCCATCAAGGTCGCCAGCGCGACGATGGCCACCTCCAGCCCTTCCTGCTTGGACAGGATGTGCCGGGCCAACCACTGCTCGAAGTGCTGCCGGTCGTGCGGCCACCACGGCCGGGCCTCGATCTGCCGGAGCTGGTCGCGCCAGCGCTCGTGCAGGGTCGCCTCGGCGTGCTGGGACATGTCGACGGCGATCACGTCGGTGACGAAGCCGACGGCGAACCCGTCGCACTCCCGGCTGATCACCTGCACCAGGTCGTAGGGCAGCCAGCCGCTGGGCCACAGGAAGTTCAGCGCCCGGTGGAACACCCCGGCCACGGCGATCCCGAGCTGCCGGTCGTCGGCGTCGGCCAGGTACTCGGCCTCGGCGGCGGCGGTGTGCTTCTGTCCGTACGAGTAGTCGTTCGCCGTGGCCCACAGCCGCCCCGCGATGCCGTTGGCGTCGAGCGACCGTGCGTCGGCGCCGTTGGCCATCCGCTGCGCGTGTCGGGCGCGCGCCTGCTGCTTCGCGGCGCGCCGGGCCCGGTCTGAACTCCCCACGCGAAGAGGTTAGCGACCGAACCCGGCGTCACCGCGTGTTCACTCCACTGTCACGCTTTTCGCCAGGTTCCGTGGATGATCGACATCGTGTCCGAGCAGCACGGCGGCGTGATACGCCAGGAGTTGCAAGGGGATGCCCAGCAAGATCGGGTCCAGCTCCGGCTCGGCCTTGGGCACCACGATCGTGTGGTCGGCCAGCGCGCCCGGCAGCTCCCGATGGGCCAGCGCGAGGATCCGCCCGCCGCGGGCCTTGATCTCGCCCAGCGTGGTGAGGTTCTTGTCGTACAGCTCGTCGTCCGGGACGATCGCCACGGTCGGCGTCTCCGGGCTGATCAGGGCCAGCGGCCCGTGCTTGAGCTCCGAGGCCGGGTAGGCCTCCGCGTGCACGTAGGAGACCTCCTTCAGCTTCAGCGCGCCCTCACGGGCGACCGGCCAGCCCCGCACCCGGCCGATGAACATGACGTTGGGACACGTGCCGTACTCCTGGGCCAGACCGGCGATGTGGTCCTCCAGCTTGAGGATCTCCCCGATCTGCGACGGCAGCGCCCGCAACCCCCGCACGAGCCGCTGGCCGTCGGCCGGCGACAGGTCGCGGACCCGGGCCAGGTGCAGCGCCAGCAGGGCGAAGTCGACGGTGGTCACGGTGAACGCCTTGGTGGAGGTCACCGAGATCTCCGGACCGGCGTGCAGGTAGATGCCGCCGTCGCACTGCCGCGCGATGGAGCTGCCGACGGCGTTGACGACGCCCAGCACCCGGCCGCCCTTGCGCTGGATCTCCTGCACCGTGGCCAGCGTGTCGTAGGTCTCGCCGGACTGGCTGACCGCCACGTACAGCGTGTCGGGGTCGATCAGCGGGTTGCGGTAGCGGAACTCCGACGCCGGCTCGGAGTCCGCCGGCACCCGGGCCAGTTCCTCGATCAGCTGCGCGCCGATCTGCCCGGCGTAGTGGGCCGAGCCGCAGCCGAGGATCTTGACCCGCTTGAACTCGCGGGACTCGCGCGGCGTGAGGTTGAGCCCGCCCAGGTGGGCGGTGCCGAACCGGTCGTCCAGCCGCCCGCGCAGGGTCCGCTCCACGGCCGTCGGCTGGTCGTGGATCTCCTTGCGCATGAAGTGGCCGTAGCCCTCGGCCTGATAGTCGTCGTCCTCGACGTCCACGGTCGTCGGCGGGCGGGTGGTTACCCTGGCGTCCAGGGTGCGGGTGCTGAAGCCGTCGGCCGTCAGCACCGCGACCTCGCCGTCCTCCAGGTGCACGACCTGCGAGGTGTGCCGGACCAGCGCCATCACGTCGGAGGCGACGAACAGCTCCTTGTCGCCGACGCCGAGGATCACCGGACTGCCGTTGCGGGCGGCGATGATCCGGTCGGGCTGGCGGGTGTCGACCACGGCGATGCCGTAGGTGCCGACGATCTCCGGCAGCACCCGCCGGACCGCCTCCTCGATGTCGTCCACGTCCACCGCGGCGATCAGGTGAGCCAGCACCTCGGTGTCGGTCTCCGAGACGAGGACCACGCCGTTCGCGGTCAGCTTGGCCCGCAGCTCCTCGGCGTTCTCGATCACGCCGTTGTGCACCACGGCGACCCGACCCGAGCCGTCGACGTGCGGATGGGCGTTCTCCTCGCTCGGCACGCCGTGCGTGGCCCAGCGGGTGTGGCCGATGCCGACCGGCCCGGTCAGGCGGGCCGGCACGTCCTGCGCCAGCTGCCCGACCCGGCCCTTGACCTTGCGCACCCGCAGCTTGCCCCGGCCGACCACGGCCACCCCGGCCGAGTCGTAGCCGCGGTACTCCAGCCGCGCCAGGCCCTCAAGCAGGATCGGCACGCAGTCGCGCGACCCCACGTATCCCACGATTCCGCACATGGTCGTTCCTCACCCGTAGACGATGCGGCGCAGCTGCCGGAGCGACAGCTCCGGCGCCGCGACCCGGCGTTGCGGCAGCTCGGCCG
This sequence comes from Kutzneria sp. NPDC051319, assembly GCF_040682195.1. NCBI lineage: Bacteria > Bacillati > Actinomycetota > Actinomycetes > Pseudonocardiales > Pseudonocardiaceae > Kutzneria > Kutzneria sp. NPDC051319. The sequence goes on from NZ_JBFBAM010000010.1 coordinate 22,552, forward strand.
CGATGCGTTCGAAGATCTGCTCGTTGGTCAGGCCGGCCGACCTGAGCTCGGCGTGGCGGCGGCGCACGACCGCCTCCACCGACTCGTCGAAGTAGGCCAGCACGTCGGCGACCACCCGGGTGGCCTCGCCCGGACCGAGCGCGGTGGTGCGCATCAGGTGCGAAACGAGCTCCCCGAACGGGTGATTGGCGGCGGACACGAGGAGCGACTCTGCCCGGGTTCAGAGGCGAAGGCAACGATCCTGCCCGAAATCGGGCAGGATCGTGTGACCAGAGCGGACAAAGCAAGGGCCGCGCCCCTCACACGGAGTGCGGCCCTGGACAGTGTGTCTGCCGGGTGTGTCTGCCGGCGCGGATCAGCCCTTGGCGGCGCTGCCCTTCTGCCAGTCGGCCCAGCTGAGCTCCCAGTCGCCGTAGGTGTCCCACAGCGGCAACTTGCCGCCGCCGGAGTTGGTCACCTCGACCACGTCGCCCAGGTTGAAGTGGTTGAAGAACCACTGCGCGTTCTCCGGGCTCAGGTTGACGCAGCCGTGCGAGACGTTGGAGCTGCCCTGCTGGTTGACGGTGTTCGGGTTCTCGTGCACGAACTCGCCGTCGTTGGAGATCCGCAGGTCCCAGTACTCGGTGGACTTGTAGTAGCCGGGCGAGCCGGGCATCACGCCGTAGGTCGCCGAGTCCATCACGACCTGCTGCTGCTTGTCGGAGATCACGTGCGGGCCGATCTGGGTCGGCGTCGAGTCCTTGCCCAGGCTGATCGGCATGGTGTTGACCACGGCGCCGTTGTGCAGGATGGCCATCTGCTTGGTGTTGCCGTCGGCCTTGGCGATCCACGAGTCGTGGATGGTGTAGGTGACCGAACGGTCGGTCTTGCCGTACACGCCGCCGCCCAGGTTGACGCCGTACAGGTTGGCGTCCAGCTTGATGGTGGTGCCGGCCTGCCAGTACTCGGCCGGGCGGTAGTGCACGGTCTTGGCGTCGATCCAGTACCAGGAGCCCTGCTGCGCCGGGGTCGAGGTCACGACCAGCGCCTTCTCGGCGGCGGCCTTGTCGGTCACGTTCTTGTCGAAGGACACGCCGATGATCTGGCCGACGCCGAAGGTCTGGCCCTGGCCCGGCGGCGCCGGGATCAGCGACGGGTAGGCCTGGTCCTTGGGCGTGAGCGTGGTGTACGTGCTCTTCTGCTCGGTCTGCTTACCGTCGGCGTTGGTGGCGTCGGCGACCACGGCGTAGCTGGAGCCGTAGCCCAGCGGCTCGGTAGTCGTCCAGGTCAGGCCGTCGGCCGACAGGTCGCCCTTGACCACGTTGCCCTTGGCCGTGTTGGTCACCACGACGTTGGTGATCTTGCCGCCGGACGCCTTGATGGTGATCGGCGTCGTCGGGCTGACCTGGTCGCCGGCGGTGATCGTGACCTGTGCGGCCGGCGCGGGGGGCTTGACCGATGTGGTCGCCACCGCCGAGCCGTCCGTGCTGGACGAGCAGGCGCTCAGCGCCAGCGCCGCCACGGCGAGCCCGACGATCCCCGCGGACCCCAGGCGCCGACGGCGTCCCGTGCTTCCTCCGACAAGCATGCAGCAACCCTCTTTACTCACGGCCGTGTCTCGGATCAGCCCGGACCGATTCGTGGCCGACCTCGCCCCCCAGAAGAGTAGGCGGCGGCCTCACTACCGATAAGACGTGGTGGGGCCTCCTGCGTTGCCTCGTTCCTTGAGGGGACCCGCGATCCGGTGAGGTTTGGTCCGCGTGATGCACCCGGCGGACCCGTTCCACGGGGGCTCATATCCCCGGAACGGGCGCTATTGGGCTGTTCGGGTGATCACCATGCGTGCCAATGGGGCAATTGCTGAAAGTTGGCTCAGAGAGTGCTGTCACGCCCTTCCGGTTCGCCGTTTCGGACCGTTCGAAACGTCGCCGGCGGCCCGGCGGGCGGCCGATCGGGCCGAAAACCGGTTCGACCTGCTCAGCCGGGTGAAGTCGATCAGGTGGCGTACGACACTCCCGTGGTCGCCGGATGGGGTGTTCCCCGCCGGTGGGACGGCGGGTGGACCGGCCACCGCGGGCCACCGCCCTGGATCGGTTCCGGCCAGGGCCGCTGACCTGGAGGAATGTTCAGCGGAAAGGCGTTTTCGCAGTACAGAGGGGGTACCCCCGTGGTTGTCCCACCCCGGCCTGCGCCCGCCCTCGCCGTGAACTCCGTGTGAGCCCCGGTTCACCTGGTTGAACTTATTCCGCTCGTCCGGTGTCACTGGAAAGGCTGGCGTAGCGTCACCCACGGGGTTGCCGCGACGCGCCAACAGGCGCGAACGCTGACGAAAGTCGTGGTCAGCGTGCATGATGGCGGTCGAGCAACCCCTCGTCGTGAGAAAGGACCATGAAGTTGGCTCTGCCCACACTGACCCCTGAGCAGCGTGCGGAAGCGCTGGCGAAGGCTGCGGAAGCCCGCAAGGCCCGCACCGCGCTGCTTGCTTCGATCAAGTCCGGTGAGACGACCTTCGGTGAGGTGCTCAAGCGGGCCAAGGACGACAAGACCGTCGGCAAGACGAAGGTCGCCCAGCTGTTGAAGGCCGTTCCCGGGCTCGGCGCCGTCAAGGTCGCCAAGCTGCTCGAGGAGACCGGCATCGACGCCGACCGTCGTGCCGCCGGCCTCGGCGACCGGCAGCGCCAGGCGCTGCTCGACGCGATCGGCTGAGCACGGCCATGTGCTCGAAGACCGATAAAGGTCCGGTTGACCGATATCGAGTCAGTCCGACCCGGCGCAGCTGTCGCGCCGGGTCGGACCGCTTTAGTCACCAGCCCGGATAACGCTCCAGCCAGGCGTCGTCGGTGGGCGGGTTCGTCCCGAACTCGGCCAGCGCGTCCCTGGTCACGGCCGTGATCGTCGGGCGAAGCTCCAGCCGCTCCAGCCACTCGGCCGGGATCGCGGCCACACCGTGCCACGCCCCGGCCAGGTTGCCGCAGACCGAGCCGGTGGAGTCGCTGTCGCCGGAGTGGTTCACCGAGATCCGCAGCGCCTCGGGCAGGTCGTCGGTCACCAGCATCGCGTAGACCGCGATCGCCAGCGTCTCCTCGCCGACCCAGCCCCCGCCCAGCTCCTCAGCCATCCGCTCGGGGCTGACCGGCCCCTCGTCGGCCAGCCGCACCGCCGCGGTCAGCCGTGCCAGCTGCTCCTCGTGCCCCGGCCACCGCGTCAGCACGGGCGTCAGCGCCGCGATGCAGTCCGGCAGCGAGGTGCCTTTCAGCAGGCCGTGCACCAGGAACGCCAGCGAGGCCGCCGACAGATAGCCGCTCGGATGGCCGTGCGTAAGGGCGGCGGTGGCTGCCCCCAGCGCGAACACCACCTCGGGATCCGTCGACCACAGCGCGACCGGCGCCGCCCGCATGACGCCGCCGCAGCCCTTCGAGTCGTTCAGCGGGTTGGCCATCGAGCCGGCCGGATTGCCGGCGGCGTACACCCGCAGCGCCGTCACGCACGTGTTGCCCGGGGCGCGGCGCGCGAACAGGCCGCGCTCGGTGATCAGCCAGCCGTCCGGCTGCGACCGGCCCTCGGCGAACGGGCCGCCGGCCTGCGCCCAGTCGAAGCCCTGCGTGTGCAGCCAGCGCTGCAGGGCGTGCTGCACCACCGGCACCGGATCGTCCACGCCGGAGACGCGGTCGCGGACATGGGCCCGGATCAGGCCCTCCAGCGTGAACAGGGTCATCTGGGTGTCGTCGGTGACCGTGCCGTCCGGGCCGCCCGGCCCGAAGCCGGTGACGCCGCGCTCGCCGTGCTGGCGCCGGATCATGTCGATCGGCAGGAACTCGATCGAGGCCCCCAGCGCGTCCCCGACCGCGCCGGCCAGCACGCAGCCCAGCACCCGGTCCGACCAGGTCAGCGCGGGCAGCGGCATCGGGAACTTGCGGCCGCTCTCGTCCAGGCCGATCGGGAAGTCGTGCCGGCCCGGGTCCGACGGCCGCAGCCGCTGTTCCACCGGCACGGCCAGGCTGTCCATGTGGAACCGGGTGATCCGGTCGATGTGCTCCTGGCCGGTGCCGGGAGCCCACTCCCACTCGCTCATCGCCATGTCAGCCCAGTTCCTCCAGTGCGATGTCCCAGCCCTTGATGCTCGGGTAGTACCGCTTTCCGGTGACGCGGAACGTCGCCCCCGGGCCGAACACCACCTCGCCGAACTGCTCGCCGTCCTCGGAGATGGCCCCGATCAGCTTGCCGCCGTGCCGGGCGTCGATGGTGTAGCGGACCAGGCCGTCGCCGGTGTAGGCCGGATTGGCCGAGGTGCTCAGGAAGGTCCGCTCGACGATCGTGTCGCCCAGCTGGTACTCGGCCGCGATGGACGCCGCCCGCTCCGGATCCCGCACGCCCAGCACCCGGGTCACCACCCCGGTGTAGGACGGCAGCTTGCTCAGCGCGCTCATCACGTGCTCGATCTGGCTGCCGCTGTCCGACGTCTGGTCGGGTGCCGGCGGTGCCGGATCCTGGATGGCGACCGGCGTCGGGACGGGGTCCAGCGCCGGCTCCGGGGCCGCGACCGGTTCCTGCTGCGGCGGCGGTTGCGTGAAGTCCGGCTCGGCGAAGGTCGGCTCCGTGAACGGCTTCTGTTCGAACGACGGCTGCTCGAACTGCTCCTCGGCGAAGAGGGCCTGCTCGGCCGGGTTCGACTCCAGGATCGGCGGCGGCCCGGCGGCGTGCTGCGGCTCTGGCTCTGGCTCCGGTTGCTGCTCAGGCTCCGGTTGCGGAACGTCGTCCGGCTCGGTCGCGTCGGCCCCTACCTGCCGCATCGCCTCGCGCACGGCGTCGGCCACCGCGTCGGCCAGGCTCGCCGGCGTGTGCTGCTCGAACGCGTCGCGGTCGAACGAGAGCCGGCGCAGGCCACCCACGCCGTCGACGACCACCGTCACCATGCGGTCCGGTGACTGGGCCAGACCCGTGCGCGCCCGCAGATCACGGTTGAGCTGCTGGACATGGGCCAGCTGCTGCTGCGCGCCGGCCAGCAGCTGGCCCATCGAGTCCAGCATCGCGGCGTTGCGCGCCAGCAGCTCCGCCATCTGCTCCGAATCGGTCATCCTCGCCCCTCTGATCGGCAGACAGGACGGTACCCAGCCGATGGGCCGATCACGGGGAAGTTGACGCAACGGCCGGCACAAAGCGGGGTTGAACTGCCCTGATCGGCCCGAGTGACGTACGCCACCGACAGCAACGCCCCCGGAGCGCCGGGCTCCGGGGGCGTTGCTCGTGGAGAAGGAGGGTCAGCCGTGCAGCGCCGACTTGGCCAGCCACTGGTCCCAGCCGACGGCCCAGTCGTAGAAGTCGCCGTCCTCCGGGCCGAGCTGCTGGGTGGAGCCGGTGATCTCCACCGGGTCGCCCGGCAGCACCTCGTTGAAGACGACCTGCGCGTTGGCCGGGGCCAGGTTCACGCAGCCGTGCGAGACGTTGGTGTTGCCCTGGGCCCAGATGCTGGGCGCGTAGCCGTGCACGAACTCGCCGTTGTTGGAGATGCGGACCGCCCACGGCACCACCACGTTCTCGTAGTGGTACTTCGGGTTGGTCATGGCGAAGGTAGCGCTCTTGGACATCACGATGTGCGTGCCGCTGTTGGTGACGCGGCCCGGGTCGGAGTCCAGGCCGTAGCTGGCCGGGTAGTCGGCGATCTGCTTGCCGTCCTGGATGACCAGCAGGTGGTGGGTCTGGGTGTTGCCCTGCAGGATCAGGCTGCGGCCCACGTTGAAGGACACCGACATGTCCTCCGCGCCGTACGCGCCGCCGCCGAACGACGTGCCGTACAGCTTGGCCATCACCGTGACCTTGGTGTTGGCCGGCCAGTAGTCCTTGGTGCGGTAGTGCAGGGTCTCGTTGTCCATCCACGCCCACGAGCCGGTGCTCGGGTTCGAGGTCTGCACGGTCAGCGCCCGCTCGACCGAGGCCTTGTCCTGCACCGGCGAGCTGAAGTTCAGCACGATCGGCTCGGCCACGCCGACGGTGGCGTTGTCGGCCACGTTGATCTGCGCGCTGATCGTTCGGCCCGGGCGCAGCGTGTGGAACGAGCCGCCCAGCGCCACCTTCTTGCCGTCCGCGCCCAGTGCCGAGCCCGACCATGTGTAGGTGTGGTCGTAGCCGAGCGACTCGGTCGCGGTCCAGCTGTGCTTGTCCGGCGCCACCAGGCCTCCGACCTCGCGGCCCTGGTCGTTGACCAGGTGCACGTCGGTGAGCCCGCCGTCGGCCACGATCACCTGGACCGGGTCGGCCGGCGAGACGTTCTGCGCGGTGTCACCGGGAATCTGCGTGACCTTGGCCGGCTTGGAGACCGCGGCCGGCGAGACCTTCTGCTCGGTCTGGGTCGGCTTGGTCTCCGGCGTGCTGGTCGAGCTGCACGCGGCCAGGCCGAGGACGGTGGCGAACACGCCTAACGTCACTGCCCAGCGAGTTCCTCCGACAGATCGGCGCACGGCCACCCCTTCCCCCGAAATCCCACTTCACCCCTGCACACCAATCGACGCCCCAGGTGCAGACCACGTTGACCGAGGTAAACGTGATTCGCATCACACGATTGGGTGACGTGTCGACCGATTCTTGAACGTTACCGGCGGACACCGACGTGAACGCTCTCGATCTGATCAAGGATTGGCCACTGTCCAGGGTGTCGCGTCACTGCCCCGAGGAGATGCTGCCGGCCAGGATCTGCCCCAGGCCGCTGCGGGTCGCCACCACCATCAGCCGGTCCCGGGGCACCAGTTGGTGCTCGGCCGAGGGCTGCCAGTCCAGGCGCTGCTCGGTGCGTCGCTGCAGGCCGATGACCCGGACCTCGAAGCGCTGCTCGACCTCCTGGATGGTCAGCCGGTTGAGGCCGGTTCCGTCGCCGACCGGAACCTCGGCGATCAGCAGCACCCGCCGGCCGACCGGGATCGTGCCGATGACCTGCCGTTCCACCATTGCCGCCGCGAAGGCCGGCGCGGCCAGGAAGGACACGCTGCGCGAGACGTTGATGTCGAAGCGGCGCTCCACCAGGCGGGCGAAGTCGTTGTCGAACAGGCGAAGGATCACCAGCAGGTCGTCGCGAATGGCGCGGGCGGTCAGCGCCGCCTCCAGGTTGACCACGTCGTGCGAACTCAGCGTGACCAGCGCCCGGCTGGTGCCGATGTAGGCCGCGCGCAGCGTGTCGTCCCGGCTGGCGTCCCCGATGATCACCGGCAGGCCCAGGCGCTTGGCCAGCGGGATGCCGCGGGCGTTGTCGTTCTTGTCGATGCACACCACCGGCACGCCCAGGTCGTGCAGCTGGGCCACCACCCGCACGCCGACCTGGCCCAGCCCGATGACCACCACGTGATCACGGAACGGGCCCTTCGGTCCGGCCGCCGCCGCCAGCCGCGCGCTGACCACCGCGTCCAGGGCCACCGCCGTGATGATCGGGATGATCGAGATGCCGACGATCGTCACCATCACCTGGGTGATCTTGTTCAGCACCGGCAGGCTGTCCAGCGGCTGCGCCGCCCCGGCCACGTCCAGCGCCGTCTCGTAGATCGCGTTCCACCACGTGTAGCCGCCGAACGTGGCGAACAGCGTGGTGCCGATGGCCAGCAGCACGAGAAGCGCCAGCGCCGCCGCGCCCACCTTGCGGTTGAACACCGATCCGAAGTTCCGGCGCACCGCCGCCATGAACCGCCCGCGCTGGCGACCGACCGCCCGCACCACGTCCGGGCCGTTGGTGAAAGCCAGCACCAGGTCGCCCGAGTGCGGCTCCGCCGGCAGCAGATCCGCGTTCGTGCTGTCGCTCGTGTCAGCCAGGCCGCAAATGATCCGCTCGGCGTCCACCTCGTCGCGCCGCACCACATACAAGGTGCGGCCGCTCACCCGGATGTGCGTCGGCCCCTCACGCCCCAGCGCCGCCGCGACGAACGACGGCGCCGCCATCGCCGCGTCCGACAGCACCGCGCAGTCCGCGAACAGCGTCCGCACCCGGTGGCCCAGGCTCATATTGAACTGCCGGAGCACCAGCCGCAGATCAGGGTTGATGTCCTGCGCCAGCAGCGCCGCGTGGATATTGCCCGCGTCATCGCTGCCCAGCAGCGCCAGCGCCCGCGCCGACCCCAGCTTCGCCTGCTGGAACGCCCCGTTGTCCGGCGCCGCCGCCTCGATGACCTTCACCCGGCTCAGCTGGGCGATTCTCGGCCCGTAGTTCTCCTGCTTGGACCGCAGGATCACGGTGACGTCCTCGTCGTACCGGTTGATCAGCTCGTCGACCAGTCGGAAGGCCAGTGGAGAGTCCCCACACACCACCAGATGCCGACGCCGGTCGTTCCTGCGGAGCTGGAGCGTCGGCACCCGTTGATCGTATGCGAGGCCCGCCCGCCCGGTGGGCGGTTGCCGCAGGAGACATCGCCCGTTCGGCGGCCGGGTCGGGTGCGGAAAGCCGAGGCCGACCAGCGAGGCCGGGCAGCACTGTGCGCAACAGGCCGGGCTGGTCGGGCGTGCTGGTCGATGCGTGAGGGGCATCGGCTGGCCAGCGGGGCCGGGTCGGCCGGGGTGGTGCGGCCGGTGGGCCGGACCGGGCTGGTCAGCGGGTGAGGGGGACCGGGCGGGTCAGCTGGGCCGAGTGGCCGCGAGAGGCTGATCAGCGGGGTCCGGGGTGGTCGGCCGAGGGCGGCCGACCGGGGGAGCGCTCAGTAGCGCCCGTTCTCCTGGTTCTGGGACTCCCAGGCCAGTCGCTGGGTGATCCACTCCTGGGCCAGGGCCTGCGGGGAGGTCTGGTGCACGGCGGCGAGCTCGCGCAGCTGCTCGTTCGCGGTCAGCGTCAGGCGCAGCTGATAGACCTGCGCGTTGCCGAAGCGGCGGCCGGACCCGGTGGTCTCGACGTCGCCCTCGGGCGCCAGCGCGGCCAGGTAGTTCTCCAGCTCGTGGTCCGGAGCGGCTTCCTGCTGCTCACGGGCGGGTTCGCGGTGTCTAGCGTCTTTTTTCCGTCCAAGCGAGGGAAGAGGCACGCCGAAGAGGATAACGGTTCGGTTGCGGGCCCATGACAGGTGTGTCCCCCGCCACACCCCGCCGGCATGGAGAGGCCCCCGCGTCAGGGGGAGGAACGCGGGGGCCGGAGGGGATCTCCACAGGCGCTGACCGGGGGTATGTCAGCTCAGACGATTGTGACATGGGTCGTTGTCGCGTGCGAGGGTTTCGCGGTGGATTCATGCCCGAATTTCCCCGCTTGAAAACCAGGTAGTCGGGCCGACCCGCGGCGATCATTGCCCACCCGGCTGAGTGGGGCTGCTCCGGACAGCGCCTTGCGTTCGACAGCGTTCGACCGCTACGGCGACGTTGAAACGGTGAAGATGTGAAACCGTCACGACTGCACGGAGTGTGACCGTTACCGTGACTCGTTACTCTTCGTCGCTTTCGCGTGCTACCTCGACTATGTGTCACTGCATTGGCGACGTGCGACCGCAAACGACACCCCGCGCCCCGCATACCCCCTGGCCTGCGGATACGTCCGTGCCGGACTCGGCAACCTGCTTCTCAGTGGAACCGTCTTGTTCGCCTGGCCGAACCGAACGGCGTCCCCGTGGCTCACGGTGAGCATCACCCATTGACATTCGTTCGGCAGTGCCTTCCCGAACCGGCTACCCCTCGCCGCCTCGCCCCTCCCGGTGTCCGGCTCGCGGCCCGCTCGAAAGATCGTCGAGTGCCCCCGGGATAGACGAAGTCTTCCGAACCGTGGAAGGTCACCCGTTTCCGCATTGCGGGATCCGCGACGTAAACCCCCCTGTGCGCCGTCTTCCCGATCGGGCGTTCGGCCCCGCAACTGCGCCATTTCAACGTTGTTCCGATCCGGCTTTGCCGCTGCCCCGCCGCCTCCGCCCGGTGATCCACACCCGCCACCGACCCCGCTCCCTCTCCGACCCCGCCACTCCCGCCCGCCCCTCGCCGTCCCCGGCCCGCCCGCTCCGCCACCCGCCCCGTGCCTGCTGCCCCCTGCGTCACATGTGCTCCGCGTGTGACGCAGGGAGACAAGTACGACGCGCATGTGCCATCTGATGCCCGTGGGCGCCTGCCGGCTCTCTACGCCACATGCGCTCCATATGTGGCACAGAGTGGCAAGTGGGAAGCGCATGTGACATTGCTGGCGTGCGGGCCGGAGGCCAGTAGGCCCCGATCGCCCCCAGGAAGAGCGGATCGAACCCGGTCGGCCCAGTCGGGCGGCGGCCTGTCCGGCGGCCCAGCAGACCGGCGCCCTGCCCAGCGGTCCAGCCGACCGGCAGCCTGTCCAGTGGTCTCGCCCGACGGGATCCGGCCTGGCAGCGCCGTCGCCGGCTGACCGATTGACGGGCCGAGGCCGGCATCATCGGGCAACTGGCTAGCTTTCCTCATCTTCTGCCGAGGGCGGACAAGCAAGATCGACTGGTCCCGCGGCGTAGTCGTGTGGAGTGGGGACCTGGGGCGCGAGCAGGGGACTGGACCGATGCAGGTGTTGGCGCAGTTGATCAGTAACCGGTCCGGTGCATAACTCACGGTCACTCTGCGTCTGAGGGGAATCACTCTCCGGGGGGCTGCAAGGGGTGGCACGGCTCGCTTAGCCTCGCCGCCGAGAGCTGAGTCGGGGAGGCACCATGAGCGGGTCCCTTGAAGTCCGAAAGTTCCTCTGGCAGCACGACGACTCGATGCCGCGAGGCTCGACCAACGGCGTGCCGGCCCAGCGCAGCGACGAACCGTCCAAGATCTCGGCCGATCAGGTGCACCGCGCCCGTCTCGCGGTGGCCCGAGGCGCGCTCGACGTGGACGACTGCCGCCAGCTGCTGGACATGCTCGGCCTGGCGCCGGGCGACGACGACGGCGTGCCGCCGGTCCGCCGCTGAGGCGGCGAAGCGGGGCACGGACGGCCATCGACCAGGACCGGTCGTCGGGGCCAACGGCGTTCGGGGCGCCGCCCGGCGGTCGGTCATCCCTCAAGCAAACGGGCGAACGCGAGACTTCGTCACCTCCGGGTTCGTGAGGTGTCCTCGCCTGGCCAATCGCCGCCAACAGATCGGGTGGCCCCGGCCAAATGTCGGTCCATGGCGACAAGTGGATGCGCGGGTGGTCCATTCGGTCGCTTGCTGACATGAATTGTCCGGCCGTGAATATCTGACGGCTGATGCCGCGTGAAGAATCATCAGAATTGTCGAACGCGGTGGGTGGGCCGGCGGCGGCGGAGTGTGGCGCAGCCCACTCGAACTGGTCGGGCGGCTCGGCGGGCTCCGGGAGGCCCTGAACAGGGCTTGATCGACCGCCCCGGGTCGCCGTGTGCTGCGAAAGTGCAGGTGGGGGGCGTCTGGGACAGTGGATTTGGAAGTTAACCCCGACCCGTTCTATGCTACTCGTGCTTCCAGCGGACAGCCGTTGGAGGGCCCGGAAGCCAAGGTCCCTCATGACGAGGTCCAAGGAAGACGGAGTCCTCATCGTCTAGCGGCCTAGGACCCCGCCCTTTCAAGGCGGTAGCACGGGTTCGAATCCCGTTGGGGGCACGGCAGTACAACAGTAAGGCCCAGTGGCGCAGTTGGTTAGCGCGTCGCCCTGTCACGGCGAAGGTCGCGGGTTCGAGTCCCGTCTGGGTCGCAAGAGTTCGATCGGGCTTCCGGTCTTCTCTGGCCAGGTAGCTCAGTTGGTACGAGCGACCGCCTGAAAAGCGGTAGGTCGGCGGTTCGACCCCGCCCCTGGCCACTCGCTCAGGGGGCGTGTGTCTGCGGAAAGCGCAGACATCGTCGCTCGTTGTTCGTTCTGGGGGGCGACCCCCAGACCCCCGAGGCCGGGCTTCGCCCGGCACGTGGTCGTAGCTGTCAAAGGGCGCAGGACACCATTGGTGTTCTGCGCCCTTTGTGCTATTCGCCGGCCGTGCGTTTCTTCGCTTACTTGTGACCCGCCACCCGCCCGGGTGGCGCAGCCGTGTCCTGCCCACGGATGGGCGTCACGTTCGGTTCAACAAAAGCCGTAACTTTTCCGTATAACCACCCCTATCGAGTTACTCGTCACTCAAGTGGGGGATATTTGGTCATGCCTATGGAACTGTTCGGCGGTAGAAGGAATAACCTGTCTGCCTAATCGTCATGGTCGTGAGTCGGATATCGTCCACGCCGACCCCGGCCGCCCTTCGAGCACGGCCGTGGGTTCTCGGTGGCTCTCACGCCCCGAATCAGTTGATCTTGGGAGACGGGATGCGGGTTCGGGTGAGACAGCTCAGACGGGGCGACGCCGCCGGCGCGGTGTCGATCCCGGCGCCCCCCGGCGTCCCGCAGCGCCAGCCGGCCGGCAGCAACCAGACCGAGAACAGGCCGATCGAGAACAGGCCGATCGAGAACAGGCCGATCGAGAACAGGCCGATCGAGAACAGGCCGATCGAGAACAGGCCGATCGAGAACAGACCCGCTCAGGACATGCCGGCCGAAGCCAGGACCGCAGCGAGCGGGTCGGTCGAGAGCAGGACCTCGGCGGTCAAGACGGCTGCGAGTAGTCAGATCGAGAGCAGGACCTCGGCGGTCAAGACGGCCGAGAGCGAGCTGGTCGAGAACAGGACCGTGCAGACCAGGCCGGTTGCGAGCAGTCGGACCGAGGGCAGGACCATCGGGGGCTGGCCGACCGAGGACATGGTGGCCGAGAACAGGTCCGTCGAGTTCAGGACCATCGGCGGCCGGCTGGAGCTGGACGAGAACAAGCCGGCCGAGAGCCGGACCGTCCAGGACAGGGCGGCCGCAAACACCCTGACCGAGAACTGGCTCGTCGAGAACAGGCCGGCCGAGAACAACAGGGCCGCCCAGAACTGGCCCGCCCAGAACAGGATCGCCCAGAGCTGGCCCGTCCAGGACAAGACCGCCGAGAACGGTTCCGCCGCCACTAGCGCCGCCGGCAGCAGCGCCGCCGGAGGCCGGACGGCCGAGGACGGACATCTCAGCGGCAGGCCCATCGAGAACCGGCCCGTCGAGAACCGGCCCGTCGAGGACCGGCCCGCTGCCCGGCCGGTGGCGACGTGGGAGGTCAAGTACCGGCGCGTGGTCATCGCCAGCGACCTCGGCGCGATCCTCGCGGTGGTGGTGCTGGTCGGGGCATTCGTGGCGAACTCGGCGACGGCGGGGGACTTTCCACAGGCGCTGGTGGCGATGGCCACCGTGGTCACGGTGCTGGCCTCGCTCACGGCGTGCCGGGCCTGGAGCACGGCGGTGCTCGGACAGGAGGCGGAAGAGTTCCGCCGCCTGGGCAAAGCGGTTGTCGCCGCGGCGGTGGTGCTGGCGGTGGTGAGCCTCGGCCTCGGCCTGCCGGGAGTGCGCGGCTGGATCTTCCTGGTGGTGCCGGCGATCGCGGTGGTGGCCTTCCCCCTGAGGTACATCCTGCGTCAACTGCTGCACCAGCGCCGCCGCGCGGGTCGGTGTCTGCTGCCGGTGCTGGTCGCTGGCAGCGTGGACACGGCGACGGACCTGATCGCCCGAACGCGACGCGAGCCGCACAACGGCTGGCGGGTCGAGGCCGTGTGCGCCAGCGGGACGTCGAAGTGGTTCGGCCCGGGCGATATCGACGGCGTGCCGATCGTGGGCCACCTCGACGAACTCGCCGACCACGTCCGGCGCGGCGGCTACCGAGTCGTCGCCATCACGTCCGATCCGTACTGGACGCCGCTGCGGCTCCAGCGCCTGGCCTGGCAACTAGAGGGAACCTCGGCCGAGATGGTCGTCGCCCCCGTCCTGATGGAGGTCGCCGGCCCGCGCGTGCACGTCACGGGCGTGCTGGGCATGCCGCTGCTCCGCGTGAGCGCGCCGACCTTCACGGGAGCCCGCCGAGTGGTGAAGGAGATCGTCGACAGGATCGGCGCGCTCCTGCTGCTGACGGTGCTGGCCCCGATCCTGATCACCATCGCCGCCGCCATCCGCGTCGGCGACCGCGGCCCCGCCCTGTACCGGCAGCAGCGCGTGGGCAAGGACGGAAAACCGTTCACCATCCTCAAGTTCCGCACGATGGTGGTCGACGCCGACCGCCGCCGCGCCACCCTGCTCGGCGGCAACGAGGCCGCCGGGCCGCTGTTCAAGATGCGCCGGGACCCCCGCGTGACGCCGATCGGCGCGGTGTTGCGACGCTTCTCCATCGACGAGCTGCCCCAGCTGGTCAACGTGTTGCGCGGCACCATGTCCCTGGTCGGGCCGCGGCCGCCGTTGCCCAAGGAGGTCGAGGCCTACGGGCCCGACATGCTGCGGCGGCTGCTGGTCAAGCCGGGCCTGACCGGCCTGTGGCAGGTCAGCGGGCGCAGCGACCTGACGTGGGACGAGTCCGTGCGGCTGGACCTGCGCTACGTCGAGGACTGGTCGCTCGCCCTCGACGCGCTGATCCTCTGGAAGACGGTGCGCGCGGTCGTGCGGGGCCAAGGGGCGTACTGATCGTGTCCCCAAGGGAACGGACCGAGGTGTCCTCGTGAAGGTCGTGCTGTTCTGCGGTGGTTACGGCATGCGCATGCGGGACGGAGCCGCCGACGACATCCCCAAGCCCATGCAGCGGGTGGGCCCGCGGCCGTTGCTGTGGCACGTGATGCGCTACTACGCCCATTTCGGACACACGGACTTCGTGCTGTGCCTGGGTTACGGCGGCCACCACATCAAGGACTTCTTCCTCGACTACCGCGAGACGGCATCCAACGACTTCGTGCTGAGCAACGGCCGGGTCGAGCTGCTCTCGTCGGACATCTCGGAGTGGACGATCACCTTCGCCCACACCGGCATCGACGCCCCGATCGGCGAGCGCCTGCGCCGCGTGCGGCACCTGCTCGACGGTGAGGACATGTTCCTGGCCAACTACGCCGACGTGCTGACCGACGCCCCGCTGGACGTCATGGTCGACCGCTTCGCCGGGGCCGAGGCCACCGCGTCGATGATGGTCGTGCCGCCGCAGTCCTCGTTCCACTGCGTGGAACTGGGCGAGCACGGCACAGCGACGGGCATCACGCCCGTGAGCCAGCTGCCGCTGTGGGAGAACGGCGGCTACTTCGTGCTGCGGCAGGAGATCTTCGACCACCTGCCGCCCGGCGGCGACCTGGTCGAGGACGCGTGCGGCGACCTGGCCAAGCGTGGCCGGCTGCGGGCCTATCCGTACCGGGGTTTCTGGCAGCCGGCCGACACCGTGAAGGAACGAGTCGCGCTGGAGCAGGCGTACAGGTCCGGTGATCGCCCGTGGATGCTGTGGGAGCGAGCATGAGACAAACGGAGGACACGGGACCTTGCCGGATGGAGGACGGTGGCCGACCCTGCACCGGTGATCCCGCCGTCAGCCCCGGAGGTCAGGTGAACCGGAAGTCCGCGCCGCCGCTGATCGGCACGGCGAGTGCGTCGGTGGCGGTCGGATTGCCCGTGTACAACGGCGAGCCGTATCTGAGCACCGCGCTGGCCAGCCTGCGCGAGCAGCGCGACGTCGACTTCGAGCTGTGGATCGGGGACAACTGTTCCACCGACGGCACGGAGGAGATCTGCCGCGAGGCCGCCCGCCAGGACGACCGCATCCGCTACCGGCGGCGTGAGCGTAACCTCGGCTCCACCGGCAACCACAACCGCCTGGTGCACGAGGCCAAGGGCCGCTACTTCACCTGGGCCGCCGCGGACGACGCGTACGAGCCGGACCGCTTGCGCAAGATGGTCGAGGCGCTGGCCGACCGTCCCGACGCGGTGCTGTCGTTCACCTCGGCCCGCCAGATCGACTCCGCCGGGCAGACGGTCGGGCACTGGGACAACCCGTGCCGCACCGACCACCGAGACCCCGTGGTCCGCATCCGCGACCTGGTCGGCATGGAACACGAGAACTACCACTGCTACGGCCTGTACCGGCGGGACGTGCTGGCCAGGACGCACCTGCTGCCGCCGGTGAAGAACAACGACCGGATCCTGATCGCCGAACTGGCGCTGTACGGCCGTTTTGTGGAGATCCGCGAGGAACTTCTGTTGCACCGCCTGCACGACCAGCGGCTCACGCAGTCGGTGTCGCAGCGGGACTGGTACCGCACCCAGCGCACCGACGGCAAACGCCTGGTAATGCCCAATGTGGAGGAAGCGGGCTGGTACCTGAAGGCGATCGCGGGGGCTCCCCTACGGCGCCGTGAGCGGGTGCTGGCACTGTTGGCGCTGCGGCCGTGGATTCGGGAGAACGCGGCGCCGATGGCCCACAACGTGGTGCGGGCGGCCGTCGACGGGGCCCGGATCGCCGCCTCGGCCCTGCGCAAATGACAGCGCGCAAGTGAGACTTCGACCGCGGGTGGCAGCCGGCGGTGTTCGGGTGAAGCGAAAGGGAACACGGACGTGGACGCGTTGGACATCCTGCGAGTGCTGCGACGGCGGTGGAAGATCACCGCGATGGTCGCCGCTGCGCTCGTGGTCCTGGTCGGCGCCGTGCTGTTCCTGGTGCCCCAGCAGTACAAGGTCACCGCGATCAGCCTGATCACGCCGTCGAGCAGCCAGGACGTGCAGAACCCGTACACCGCCGCGGGCCGGGCCGAGTCGCAGATGGCGGCGCTGCTGGTGACCGTGCTGACCTCCTCGGCCGTCACCGACGGCTACGAGGAGAAGGGCGCCACCGGGACCATCGAGGTCACCAACGCCAACGGCGTCACCGACACCTCGCAGACCGACAGCCCGTTCATCACGATCACCGTCACGGACAAGACGCCCGACGGCGCGGTCCGCGGCGCGCAACTGGTGCGGCAGCGGGCGATCGACGAGCTGAAGAACCGTCAGGACGCGGCCAAGGTGGCCGACGCGCAGCGGCTGACCGTCACCGACGTGCTGCCGGCGGCGAACCCGATCACCACTCGCGCCTCCCAGTACCGGGCCGTCGGCCTGGTCGCCGCGCTCGGGCTGGTGCTGGGCGTGCTCGGCGTGGTCATCGCCGACCGTGTCCTCACCCGCCGCAAGCGCGAAGACGAGCCGGAGAAGGACAAGGACGGCGACAAAGCCGACGGCGAACGCCGCCAGGGAGTGCTGCCCGAGTTCCTGCCGAGTCCGGCTCCGCCCAAGACTCCGTTGCAGCCCCCGACCGTCGAGCCGGCGACGATCAAGTTCTCACCCATGCGCAGCGAAGAGAAGCAAGGCGGGGGTAGCCGCCGATGACGATGGCAGCGGCCGGCAGACGGACGCCGGCCACCGCTGTCGCGGCCCACGCGCTGTTCCGGGTCTCCCCGCACGTCATCCTGTCGATCTACGTGCTGCTGCTGGCCTTGCCGCAGAACAACGTGCTGGTCGGCGGCGGCGGTGGGATCACGCCGGCCCGCGTGGTGGCCGGCGGCTGCCTGTTGTGGTGGCTGGTGGCGCGGTTCGCCGGCGGCTTCCGGCTCGCGGTCGGGGAGAGCCCGATCCGCCGAGTGTTGTTGCTGGCGTTGGCTTTGCTCGCCGCGGCGGATGCGGTGGCCTTCATGGGCGGCGTGCAGGACTCGCGGATCGCCAACGCCGATCGCGGCGCGATGCTGTTCGTGCTGGCGGCGGGCGCCGCCCTGCTGGTGTGCGACGGACTGAGCAGCACCCGGGCCCTGCGCGCGGTTTTCGCCGGCGCCGTGGTGGGATTCACCGGCTCGGCCGTGTGCGCCATCCTCCAGTTCGGCACCAGCGTCGACCTGCGCAAACTGACCGTCTTTCCGGGACTGGTCGCGCAGGGGCTCGGCGACCTCGCCCTCGGCCGTGGCGGCCTTGAGCGGTCCATCGGCTTCTCGGGCCATCCCATCGAGCTGGCCGCGACCACCGTCGCGATGCTGCCGCTGGCCCTGCATCTCGCGCGGTACGGGCGATTCAAGCCGTTGTGGTGGATCTGCGCGGTGCTGCTCATCGGCGGCCCGCTGGTGTCGATCTCCCGCACCGGCCTGCTCGGCCTGGCCGTGATCGGAATGTTCCTGCTGCCCCGCTACGGCCTGGTGCGCTGGCTGTTCGTGGCCGGCGTGCTCAGCAGCGCGGTGTTCGCCGCCGGTGTCGTCTGGCCGCGGCTGCTCGACGTGCTCATCGACACGGTCACCGGGTCCAGCAAGGACTCCAGCATCTGGTCGCGGCTGACCAAGTACGACTACGTGTGGTCGCACTTCCTGGCCAAACCGCTTGGCGGGCAGGGCTTCGGCACCTACGTGGCGCCGATCCAGCCCTATCTGGACAACCAGTACCTGCTGATCACCGTGGAGGCGGGGCTGCCGGGCCTGATCGCGTTCATCGCGCTGCTGGCCGTGCCGCTGTGGTGGGCCTTCCGGATCTGGCGGTCCAAGCACATCGACTCGCCGCCCCAGGTGCGGGACGCGGCCTGGGCCGTCGCGGTGGCGCTGCTGGTGTGCACGATCAGCTTCGGCACCTACGACGGGCTGGCTTTCCCCCAGATGGCTGGAATTTCGCTGTTGCTCGTCGGCTGCGCCGGTGCGCTGTACCGGATCGCCCAGCGAACCGAGGTGGCCGTATGACGCGGGTGATGGTCGCGGTCGTGACCTACAACTCCGCCGCCGATCTGCCGAGCCTCGTGGCCAGCCTGCCGGCCGGTCTGGACGGTGTCGACTGGCGGCTTGTCTTTGCGGACAACAACTCCGCCGACGACAGCGTCGAGGTGATCCGACGCCTGGCCCCGGCGGCGACGGTGGTGGAGACCGGCGCGAACCTGGGTTATGCCGCCGGCATCAACGCCTGCGCCGAGCTGGCCGAGCCGGACGAGGCCCTGTTGGTGTTGAACGCCGACGTTGTCCTTCAGCGTGGCTGCGCGCGGGCCCTGCTGGCCGCGTGCGCATCGGGCTCGGTCGGTGTGGCCGTCCCGTTTGTCACTCGATCGGATGGACTTGTCGAGCCGACATTGCGTCGTCGTCCGACGGTTTCACGCGTGCTGGCCGAGGCTTTGCTCGGGGCGCATGCCGGTTCGTTCGGGGAACGCGTGGCCACGCCGGCTCCGCCGCGTGACATCGACGTCGACTGGGCCAACGGCGCCGTGCTGCTGATTCCCGCCGATGTCCGGCGGCGCATCGGCCGGTGGCAGGAGGATTTGTTCCTCTACTCCGAGGAAGTCGACTACTGCCGCCGCGTCGTCGACGCCGGCTGGCGGGTTCGGCAGTGCGCGAATGCCCGCGCCATTCACCGCGGCGGCGATGTCACGGCGTCGCCGGCGCTGTGGGCCCAGCTGATCACCAACAAGGTCGCGCACGTGGCCCGCTGGGAGGGTCGCGCTGCCGCCGAACTCGTGTGGGCCACGTTGTTGCTGGCTCAACTCGTCCGACTACCGTTGCGCCGCGGCACCCATCGCCGCGCGCTGTTCGAACTCCTGCGTGGCCGTCGGGCGTTGCTCGCTGGCCTGCCGACCAATCCGGCCGCGCCGCCGGAGTTCCGCCGCCGCATCCCGGTGACCGGGACGATTGGAGGCCGTGCTTGAAGGACTACGCCCTGCTGCCGAGGCCGGTGAAGGACCTGCTCCGGCAGTCGGTCGGCCGCAACGTGGTCGGCGAGAACTGGTGGCGCCTGCGGTTCGCGGCCGAGCGGTTCGACGCCGAGCGGGCCGAGCACACCGAGGTCGTCGCGCTGGCGGCCGCTCTCGGCCGCGCGCCGTCGGCCACGGTCGCCGTTGTCATGCCGACCTATCGCCGTCCGGAGCGCCTGGTCGCCGCGGTCACCAGCGCCCTGAACCAGACGGTGCAGGACGTCGTGGTGATCGTCGTGGACGACGGTGGCGGCGAAGTCCGTGACCTGCCGGACGATCCCCGGATCGTCGCGTTGAGACTGTCGAAGAACCACGGCAGCCCAGGGTTGGCGCGCAATGTGGCCCTGCGGCTGAGTCGCTCGCCGTACGTGGCCTTCCTCGACGACGACAACACGTGGCGGCCGGACCACCTGGAACGGTCGCTGGCCGCGCTGAAATCCGGCGCGGGCATGGTCTACACGGCACTGCGGCGGCTGCGTGAGGACGGCAGCGAGCTCGACGTGCTGAGCCGGCCGTTCAACCGCGCGGCCCATCGCGACGGCGAGTGGGTCGACATCAATGCCGTGGTGCTGCGGCGTTTCCCCGGTGTCAGGTTCGATCCGTGGGCCCGGCCGCGCTGGGTGCATCCCCGTGAGGACTGGGAGTTCGTGCACCGCGTCTCCGGCAGGTTACGGGTCCACCACATTCCGGTGGCCACTGTGGACTATTCGGTGCACAGTGGCAGCTACTTCACCGACTGGGACGCGACCGCGATCGGAGCCACCACGTGAGCGAGGTCGTCGAGGACCCGCCGGACACCGACCGTGCCCTGTCCGGACAGGTCAAGCTGGGCCTGCGGTTCAGCCTGATCAACACGGTGTTCTCCCGCCTGGCGACCTTCGCCGTCGGCGTGCTGCTGGCCCGGCTGCTGGTGCCGGAGCAGTTCGGCCTCTACACGACCGCGCTGGTCGTGCAGACGCTGCTGCTCACCTTCAACGACTTCGGCACCGCGACCGCGCTGGTCCGCCACAAGGGCGACGTGCGGCCGATGCTGCCGACGGTGTGGACCATCTCCGTCGGCGGCGCGACCATCGTCTACCTGCTGTGCCTGCTGACGGCCCCGTTCCTGGCTTCTGGCCTCGGCTCACCGCAGGCCGCGGACCTGGTGCGGGTGCTGTCGCTCAACGTTCTGCTCGACGGTTTCGCGGCGGTTCCCGGCGCGTTGCTGACGAGAAACCTGAGACAGGCCAGGCGTCTCATCGCCGACGTCGCCGGACTGGTGGTCAACCTGGCCCTGACCGCCACGTTGGCGGTCACCGGGTTCGGCGCGTGGGCGCTGGTGATCGGCCACGTCAGCGGCACCGCCGTGGTCACCGTGCTGCTGCTGATCGTGACAAAGCAGCTGCCGAGATTTGGCATCAGCCGCAGGCATGTCAACGAGGTCGCCAAGTACGGCGGCGCGGTTGTGGTGTCATCGGTGGTGATGGTGCTGCTCCAATACGCCCCGCAGACGATCACCGGCCGCATGCTCGGCGCCACCGCGCTCGGTTTCTTCTACCTGGCCTCGAACGTGTCGAGCTGGCCGGCCTCGGTGATCACGACGACGGTGGAACGCGTTGGCCTGGCCACGTTTTCCCGGGCCCGTGACGCCGGCGTCGACCTCGATCGCGCCGCCTCCGCGGTGATCGGCATGGTCGCCATGGCGGTGCTGCCCGGCGGTGCGGCGCTGGCGCTGTTGGCCCCGCAGATCGTCGACCTTGTCTACGGCGACAAGTGGGCCCCGGCAGCCCCCGTGCTGGCCGGCCTGGCCGTGGCCACCGTCGCCCGCGTGCTGGCCGACCTCGTCTTCAACCTGATGATTACTGCGGGTTCGGCGTTGTCTTCCGTGCTGGTGCAGGTGGTCTGGCTGGTGGCGTTGGTGCCGACGGCCATCTTCGCCACGGCCCAATGGGGACTGGTCGGCATGGGCTGGGCGGTGGCCGCCGTCGCCTGCGTTGTGGCGCTTCCCGTGCACGCCTGGGGTTTGTGGCGGGCCGGAGTGCACGTGCCGGCGCTGTTGCGTGGCCTGGCGGTGCCGTTGCTGGCCACCGCGGCGGTGGTCGCGGCCATGCTGGCCACGGAACTGGTGCTGCACCACTCGTTGCTCTACCTGATCGCCGGTCTGCTCATCACCGGCACGGTCGTGGCCGCCGGCTGGTTTCTCGGACGGGACCGGTTGGCCACGGCACTGGACGCCCGGGCGGAGGCCTAAGTGGACGATGCCCGGTGCACTATCGTTGATGATCAAGGGATAGGGTCTCGCCCCATGCGATCGGGTATGCCCACGATTACCGTTCTCGGTGTGCCGGTCGCCGCGCTCACGGCGCGGCAGGCGATCAGCGAGGTGTCCGGCCTGCTCGCCGCGCCCGGACCGCAGACCCTGATGTACGTCAACGCGCACTCGATGAACCTGGCCCGCTCCCACCGCCGATACCGAGCCTGCCTCGCCGACGCCGACCTGGTGCTCAACGACGGGTCCGGCCTGGCCATGGCGGCCCGTGTGCGCGGCCGTCGGTTTCCGGCCAACCTCAACGGCACGGACTTCACGCCCGAGGTGCTGCGGCTGGCCGCCCAGGAGGGCCTCAGTGTCTACCTGCTTGGCGGTCGCCCCGGCGTGGCGGCGCGGGCGGCGGATCGGCTTGCCGAGCGCATGCCCGAGCTGAAAATCGTCGGCCACCACCACGGCTACTTCCGTGACGACGAGGGCGCCGCGGTCGCCGCGCGGATCCGGGAGACCGGGGCCGACGTCGTGCTGGTGGCGATGGGCAATCCACGGCAGGAGCTGTGGCTGTCCGAGCACCTCCCGGCCACCGGCGCGGCGCTGGGTGTGGCGGTCGGAGCCTTCCTCGACTTCGCCGCCGAGCTGGTTCCGCGCGCTCCCCGGTGGATGCGGCAGGCCGGGATCGAGTGGGTGTACCGGCTCATCCGGGAGCCGATGCGCCTGTTCACCCGTTACGTGGTCGGCAATCCGCTGTTCGTGGCGCGGGTGCTGGCCGACCGGGTCCTCGCGGCCCTTCGCTAGGGAGAAAGCCATGATCTGCTTCGTCACCAGCTATCCGTTGTCCCGTCAGGACCTGGGCGGCAGCGGATGGGTGGACCGGCGGCTGCTCCCCGTCTTCGCCGGCCTGGCTGACGAGGTCGAGGTGCTGTGCGTGACCGGTCCCGAGGGGGAGTGGCGGGAGCGGGTCGATGGCGTCGAGGTGACGGCCCGTGCGGCCGGCGACGTGCCGTTGGAGCTGCGGAGCGACCGGCTTTCCCTGGCCCGCGTGGCCGCCGGCATGCTGATCAGCCCGGAGCCCTATCTGGCCCGCAAGTTCACGGTGTTTCCCGGCTGGCGCAAGGCAGTTGAGCTGCTGCGCTCCCGTGCCGCCGGCCGGCGGGTGGTGACCAGCGGCTGGCCGGGCCTGGTGCTCGCGGCCGCCGCCGGGGTGCCGGTGGCCGCGCACGTGGCGCACAACGTGGAGTCGGTGATCGCCGAGGAGCACTCGCCGCGGCCGCTGCGGATGCTCGGCGAGATCCCGCGCCTGCGCCGGATGGAACGCCGGCTGCTCGCCCTGCCCGACCACGTCTACGCCCTGTCCCGGCAGGACGCTGCTGATCTTCATGCGACGGCGCTGCCGATCCCGCTGTCGCCGGCCGGCACCCCGGCCGGCCGCACGGTCGGCTTCATCGGCAAGGCGAGCTGGCCGCCCAACGCCCGAGCGCTGGAGGTGCTGCTCGGGCCGGTGCACGACCGGTTGACGGCCATGGGCGTCGATGTGGGCTTCGTGTTGGCCGGCAAGGGGACCGAGCAGTTCGCCGCGCATCCCCGGGTCGTCGCCAGCGGGGCCGTGGACGACGTCGCCGACTTCTACCGGCAGGTGGGGGTGGCCGTTGTGCCTCGGTTCGGCGCCAGCACGGGCGTCAGCGTGAAGGTGTTGGAGGCGGCCGAGTTCGGGGTGCCGTCGGTGCTGCCCCGGTCGCTGGCCGAGGCGATCGACCCTGACGGCCCGTGGCTGGTTGCCGAGACGGCCGACGAGGTGGCGGAGGCGATTCGACGATGGCGGTCCGGAGAGCAGGCGCCCGACGCCGTGGAATGGGCGCGCAAGCAGGACACCGCTCGTACCGCCGTCCTGCTGCGTGACGTGTTCGTCTGATGACCGAGGGATGCTCACCTAGGTCCCTACGGCCGGGTGGCGTTCTCGCACGGCGGGCGTAACAAAATCGCCCAAAAGGGGCATATACCCCGCGTTGGTGGACTTGGATTGGCGTCGCGACCCATCCGTCGCAGGATGGTCGTCGCGTCGACGGTGAGGAGGTCAGGTGCCGGGTCTGATCCGTCAGGCGTTGCGTTTCCGGGTGGGCATGCCCAGCCCGGTCACGCTCGGCCCCGTCGTGACCAGGGGGAAGGTCGTCGAGCTGCGACCGCCCGCCACCACCGACGCTGCCGAGTGGTCGCGGCTGGTGCGCCCGGAGCGCGCCCGGCTGGAGCCGCGCTGGCCGGAGAGCGACCTCGACTGGCCGACGCGGACCAGCGAGGCCGCCTGGCGGGACCGCTGCGCCGAATTCCGGAGGCTGGGCCGCGTCGGCGCCGCCCTGCCCTTCCTGATCACAGTCGACGGTGACATCGCCGGCGAGGTCCACCTGGACCGGATCGACCGCGACCGCGGCTCGGCCGAGGTGCAGGTGTGGATCTCGCAGGAATGCGAGGGGGACTCGATAGCTGTCTCCGCGCTGCGTTTGCTGCTGCACCATGCTTTCGGCGAGCACGAATTGCGCCGGCTCACGGCCGCGATCGCCGCCGACGACCGCGGCGCCGCCGCCCTGTTCGGTCGCGCGGGTTTTCGGCGTGAAGGAATTCTCCGTGTCTACCGCGAAAACGCCGATTACGAGCTGTGGTCACTACTGGCCACGGACCGGCCTGAAGAGCCCATTTCGGACATGCATATGGTGTCGGCGATGGACATTCCCAGTGGCGGCAGGGGATTCAAGCGGTCCAGCGCGTTGCAGCGTCGGCTACACGAGCTGGTCCCCGGCGGCGCCCACACCTATGCCCGCGGCTCCGACCAGTATCCCGAGGACATGGCGCCCGTCCTGGTGCGCGGCGACGGCTGCCGGGTCTGGGACGCCGACGGCAACTGCTTCATCGAGTACGGCATGGGCCTGCGCTCGGTCACCCTCGGCCACGGCTACCGACCGGTGCTCGACGCCGTGCACAAGGCGCTGGCCGACGGCGTCAACTTCTCCCGGCCGACCGAGCTGGAAGTGGCCGCGGCCGAGGACTTCCTGCGCCTGGTGCCCGGCGCGGGCATGGTGAAGTTCGCCAAGAACGGCTCGGACGCCACCACCGCCGCCATCCGGCTGGCCCGCGCGGTCACCGGGCGGGACATGATCGCCGTGGCCGACCAGCCCTTCTTCTCGGCCGACGACTGGTTCATCGGCGCCGTGGAGATGAACGCCGGCGTGCCCGAGGCCACCCGTGACCAGACCGTGCGCTTCCAGTTCAATGATCTCGACTCGCTGCGCCTGCGCTTCGCCGAGAACGGCAACCAGATCGCGTGCGTGGTGATGGAGGCCGCGACCGCGCTGGCCGAGCCGGAACCCGGCTTCCTGGAAGGGGTTCGCGCGCTGTGCGACGCCCACGGGGCGCTGCTGGTCTTCGACGAGATGATCACCGGGTTCCGGTGGTCGGCCAGCGGTGCGCAGTCCGTGTACGGGGTGCGGCCCGACCTGTCCTGCTGGGGCAAGGCCATGGGCAACGGTTTCCCGATCTCCGCGCTGGCCGGCCGGCGTGACCTGATGGAGCTGGGCGGGCTGCGCACGGACTCGCCGCGGGTGTTCCTGCTCTCGACCACGCACGGCCCGGAAACCGTTTCCCTGGCGGCATTTCGCGCCGTGGTGAAGGCCTACACCGAGGACGATCCGATCGGCGTGATGGAGCGCCGAGGCACGGCGCTGGCCGACGGCGTCAACGCGGCCGCCCGCGAGCTCGGGGTCGAGGAGTTCGTCGCCGCCATCGGCCGGCCCTCGTGCATGGTGTTCACCACGCGGGGCCCGGACGGCCGGCCGTCGCAGCCGTTCCGCACGCTGTTCCTCCAGGAGATGCTCCGCCGCGGCGTGCTGGGGCAGTCGTTCGTCATCTCGGCCGCCCACACGGTGGCCGACGTCGAGCACACCGTCCAGGCCACCCGTGAGGCGCTGGCCGTCTATCGCCGTGCGCTCGAAGACGGTGCCGTGGACCGGTTCCTGATCGGTCGGCCGGTCGCGCCGGCGCTGCGCTCGCTCGCCTCGCCACGTCAACTCTGATCCCGGACATCGAGCCCTGGGCACAAAAAATGAGGACGCTGGCCGATTTCCGACCAGCGTCCTCGGTTGACCACCGGTGAGGGTGCTCCGGCTCTGCCCCTCGTAGTGCCGGGGAGACGATCACCGGTGGCCAAGTTGTGGAGCCCCGACGCCACGGGGGCACGCGACGCCGGGGCGCCAGCCCCCGACCTGACCGGGCGCGGTCGGCAGGTCGGGAAGATCCGGGACATCGGGGGAGGGTCGTCGCCCGCGGCATGACACAACCGGGAGGACGTGCTCGACGCGATTGCCCTGCGCGGCGGTGACCCACTTGCTTGGGGGCATCCCCGGGCCCGGATCGGCTCGGCGCGGCCGCGAGAGGGCACAAGGGTGCCCCGCGGCCATGGGCGTCGTCAGTCGGGCGAGGTGCTGGGCAGACCGGGAGCGCCGTCGCTGACGCGCTTGGCGCTGTGTTCCTCGGTCGTCGAGCCGGGGGTGGGACGGAAGCCCGTGCCCGGCGGCGTGAAGCCGGCGATGCCGTTGGCGCCGCCGAGGTCGTGGCTGGCCGTGCCGCCGGTGGACGGGGCCGAGATGGGCTGCGCCGCCGGCTGTTGCAGCGGCAGGTCGATCGGCTGTTGCGGCAGGTCGGGCTGGACGCCGCTGGACGAGCCCATGGACGGCGCGGTGACCTTCGCGGCCGGCGGCGCGAGGTGGCTCACCGGCGGCGCGGCCGGCTGGACCGGCGGCACGGGCGGTGGGGTCGGCGCGGCCGGAGGCGGGGGCGGGGGCACGATCGGCTTCGTCGGCACCGAGACGGTCGTGGAACCCGTCCACACGTCGCCGGAGTCGCTGCCGGAGGAGGAGCTCTGCCCGCCGGTGGCGCCGCCGCCATGTCCGCCGGACTGGGGGCCGCCGGGATTGACCGAGCCGGAATCGGTTCCGCCGCCACCGCCCTGGTCGGACGGCGGCTGGATGGCCGACACGCCGCCGAGGTGGTGGTGATGGCCGCCGAGGCTGGTGACCAGGCCGTTGAACAGGTCGGACAGGTCCGACTGGAGTGTGTCGGCGGTGCTGCCGGCGGTGGCGTCGTTCTGGTGCGCGTCCGACGAGGTGGTGGCGTTGGCCACGGCGGCGCCGAACACGAAGGCCAGCAGCGTCAGGCCGCCGGTCACGGCGATGCGGATGACGGCAGCGCGCAGGGCGGCGCCGGCGCACCGCACCTCACTCGCGCTGGCCACTGTCACCACCACCGTCCGCCCTGCCGGCCCACAAACGTTGAAGTTGTCGGATCCGTCGTCGAGACATGTTGAGCATCGCGATGTCGATTTGCACATGTGCTCGTCGTCGACCGCTCGGATAGCGGCACGTCCGGGATCAGTCTCGCACAACGGGGCAACTGTGTGTCGTCATCGGCGGGCCGCCACTCGTTTGAGGGTTTTCGGCCGCGCGGTGGATCCGACCCGGGGCCGGACGCTTCTAACCCGGCGACCAACTCGCCCGCGGGGAGGAACGAGTGGAAGTCGACACAAGACCGGGCGCGGCCGAACTGCTCAGGGCCGCGGAACTCGGGGATCGGGCGGCCTGGCGCGAACTCGTCGCCCGGCACACGCCCACCGTCTGGGCTGTTGCCCGATCGCATCGGCTGGATCGTTCCGACGCCGCCGATGTCGTGCAGAACACCTGGCTGTCCTTGCTGGAAAATATGAATCGAATTCATGATCCGGCGGCGTTGGCGGCCTGGCTGGCCACCACCGCGCGGCGGCACTCGCTGCGCCTGCTGGCCGCTCGCCGCCGCGAGACCCCGGCTGACGAGGCACGATTGGACCTCGCCGAGGCCGATGCCGCCGACGTCGCCGTGCTGCGGGACGTTCGCGACGGCGTGCTGTGGCGGGCATTCACCCAGTTGTCCGAACACTGCCAGCGGGTGCTGCGGGTGGTCGTCCACTCGCCGGAACTGTCCTACCAGCAGGTCGCCGCCGCCCTCGGCATCCCGATCGGCAGCATTGGGCCGACAAGGGGAAGATGTCTGGCCGAACTCCGCCGAAAGGCATCGTTGTCGGGACTGTTCCGGGAGGATGCGCGATGACGCATGTGTCGGCCTGGGCGCTGGCCGGTGCGCTCGATCGCGCACTTCTCAAGCAACTCAGGGTGCTGCTGTGTGGAATCGACCCCGTTCCGCCCGCGGTCCTGATGGCCGCCTCTTCACTCGGTCAGCGCATTGTGCCGTCTCGGAGGGTAATGGCGAACACGGTGTTGATCGGGTGACTACGACAATGGGGTCCCGAACCTCTCGAGACCCCATTGTTACGGTTTGCCCGCTCGGGCGAGCTTGCGCAGCCGGGCGATCGCCTCGTCGATTACCTCGTCACGCTTGCAGAAAGCAAAACGCACCAGGTGCTGCCACTGCTCGGGATGATCGGTGAACACCTGCACCGGCACGCCCGCGACGCCGATCCGCTCCGGCAGCTGCCGGCACAGCTCGGCGCCGTCGGCGAAGCCCAGCGGCCGCACGTCCGCGCACACGAAGTAGGTGCCCGCGGCCTGCCGCACCGCGAACCCGGCGTCGGCCAGGCCCGCCGACAGCCGGTCGCGCTTGCGGCTCAGGTCGTCACGCAGCCGGTCCACCCAGGCCAGCTCGTTGCGCAGGGCGTAGGCGACGGCCGGCTGGAACGGCGCGCCGCCCACGAACGTGATGAACTGCTTGGCCGCGCGCACCGCCGCCACCAGTTCGGCCGGGCCGCACACCCAGCCGATCTTCCAGCCCGTGGCGTTGAACGTCTTGCCCGAGCTGGAGATGGCCACCGTGCGCTCGTACATGCCGGGCAGCGCCGACAGCGTCACGTGCTCGCGGCCGTCGTAGAGCAGGTGCTCGTACACCTCGTCGGTGATCGCGATCAGGTCGTGCTCGACGCACAGCTTCGCGACCTCCTCCAGCTCCTGCCGGGTGAAGACCGTGCCTGTCGGGTTGTGCGGCGAGTTCAGCAGCAGCGCCTTCGTGCGGGGCGTCACCGCCGCCCGCAGCGCGTCCACGTCCAGCGCGAACCGGTCGCCGTCCTCGACCAGCGGCACCACCTTGCGGGTGGCCCCGGCCAGCGCCACCGACGCCGCGTACGAGTCGTAGTACGGCTCGACCAGCAGCACCTCGTCGCCCGCCTCGACCA
The DNA here is from genome assembly GCF_040682195.1 of Kutzneria sp. NPDC051319. Taxonomy (NCBI): domain Bacteria; kingdom Bacillati; phylum Actinomycetota; class Actinomycetes; order Pseudonocardiales; family Pseudonocardiaceae; genus Kutzneria; species Kutzneria sp. NPDC051319. Next base: position 51,387 of record NZ_JBFBAM010000010.1, read on the forward strand.
GCGCCAGCAGCGCCGCCGCGATCGCCTCCGTCGCGCCCACCGTGACCAGGACCTGCGTGTCCGGGTCGTACTCCGTGCCGTAGCGGCGGCGGTGCTCCGCGATCGCCTGCCGCAGCTCCGGCCGGCCGGAGCCCGGCGGGTACTGGTTGACGCCCTCGCCGATCGCCCGCTGGGCCGTCGCGAGCATCTCCACCGGGCCGTCCGTGTCCGGGAAGCCCTGGCCGAGGTTGACCGCGCCGGTTCGGGTGGCCAGCGCGGTCATCTCCGCGAAGATCGTCGAGGTGAACGGCCGCAGCCGGGGCACGAGAGCAGGTGTACGCACCCTCGGATCCTCGCCGATCCGTCCCCGAGATGTCATCCGCCCGTACCCCGATCTCCGTCACGCATCACGGCGCGTCGCCGTCCGCGCAGGGAGAATGGCCGATGTGGACCTGGAGAGACTCACCGCGGCGGAGCTGGTCAAGCGGCGTGCGCTGCGCCGGATGAAGGCCGTGGCCGTCGGACTGCTGGTGTTCGCCGCCATCGTCTACGTGCTCACCGGCGTCTTCGCCGGGCCGGTGTGGGTCGGCTACGTCCACGCCGCCGCCGAGGCCAGCATGGTCGGCGCCCTGGCCGACTGGTTCGCCGTCACCGCCCTGTTCCGCCGCCCCCTCGGCCTGCCCATCCCGCACACGGCCCTCATTCCCAACCGCAAGAACCTGCTCGGCGCCAGCCTCGGCGACTTCGTCGGCAGCAACTTCCTGTCCGAGCAGGTCGTCCGCGACCGCCTGCACCGGGCCGAGATCAGCAAGCGGGTCGGCGTGTGGCTTTCCCAGCGGGACAACGCCCAGCGCATCACCTCCGAGTTCTCCAACCTCGCCCGCGGCCTGGTCACCGTGCTCCGTGACGAGGACGTCCAGGCCGTCGTCGAGCACGCCGTCGTGCAGCGCCTCATGGCCATTCCCTGGGGGCCGCCCCTGGGCAAGCTGCTCGGCCAGGTCCTGGCGGACGGTTCCCACCACAAGCTCGTCGACCTCATGGCCGACCGGGCCTACGAGTGGGTCCGCGACAACCACGAGGCCATCAAGCGCATCGTCTCCGACCGCTCGCCGTCGTGGTCCCCCAAGTTCGTCGACTCCATCCTCGGCGAACGGATCTACAACGAGATCCTCGCCTTCGCCTGGGCCATGAAGACCGACGTCAACCACCCCATGCGGGACGCCGTCGACCGCTTCCTCATCGACTTCGCCGGCGACCTCCAGACCGATCCCCTCACCATGGAGCGGGCCGAGCAGGTCAAGCACCAGGTGCTCACCCATCCCGAGGTCCAGCACGTCATCGGCACCACCTGGGCCAACGCCAAGCGCATGCTGCTCGACGCCGCCGAGGACCCTTCCAGCGAACTGCGCCGCCGCGTCCTGGACGGCCTCATCTCCCTCGGCGTCCGCCTCGAGTCCGACGACTCCACCCGCTCCAAGGTCGAGGGCTGGATCGAGGGCGGCGCCGCCTACGTCGTCACCCACTACCGCGCCGAGATCCTCACCCTGATCACCGACACCATCGAGCGCTGGGACGCCGAGGAGACCTCCCGCAAGATCGAGCTCCAGGTCGGCCGGGACCTCCAGTTCATCCGCATCAACGGCACCGTCGTCGGCGCACTGGCCGGCCTGGTCATCTACGCCTGCTCGCAGCTGCTGTTCTGATCCCGCAAGCGTTTGCCCTACGTGAGTGGCTTATGTGCCCCCTGACGCCACCTAAGCCACTCACGTGCGTTCGAAGCCGGGGGTGCCGGGGCACGTGAGTGGCTTAGGTGGCCCTGGATGGCAAATGAGCCACTCACGTAGGGCAAGAGTGGTGGTGGGTCAGGACGCCGTGGCGCGGGCGCGTTCGCGCCAGGCGCGGGCCTTTTCGCGGTTGCCGCAGACGCGCATGGAGCACCAGGTGCGGGAGCGGTTGCGGGAGCGGTCGTAGAAGGCGAGGCGGCAGTCGGGGGCGGAGCAGATCTTGAGGCGGTCCCAGTAGCCGAGGACGGCGAGGCGGGCGGCGGCGGCGAGGACGGCGCCGAGGGCGTCGCCGGCGGTGAGGACGGGGACGCCGGCGCTGAGCTCGATGCGGATGGAGCCGTGGGCCACGGCGGGCGGCAGCGGGACGGCGGAGCCGTGATGGGCGAGGGCGGCGGCACGGAGGGCGTCGCGGCTGGATCGGGCCTTGGCGAGGGGGCCGGGGGCGCCGAGGCCGAGCGAGGTGGACCACTGGAGCCAGGAGCGCTCGTCGGAGAGCACGTCGGTGGACTCGGTCATGTTCACGGTGTTCAGGAAGGCGAGCAGCAGTTCGACGTCCCGCTCGGCGTCCCAACCGGTTTCCTGCACGGCGCGGGCGCCGGCGGCCGTACCAGTCACTACTCCACTGTAGGCGGAGAATCCAAGGGGCAAGATCGAGGCAGGTCAAATGCTATGCACCAGGGGTATAGCCCGAAGGTATACACCGGGGGTACAGTGGCGGGCATGTCGATCGGACTCACCCTGCTGGGCCTGCTGGAGACGGGGCCGCGCCACGGCTACGACCTCAAGCGGGCCTACGACGAGCACTTCGGACAGGACCGGCCGCTGCACTACGGCCAGGTCTACTCGACGCTGTCCCGCCTGCTGCGCGACGGCCTGGTCGAGGTGGACGGGGTGGAGGCGGGCGAAGGCCCGGAGCGCAAGCGGTACGCGATCACGGCATCGGGCGTGACGGACGTCCGCGACTGGCTGGTGACGCCGGAACGGCCGGAGCCGTACCTGCACAGCACGCTGTACACGAAGGTGGTGCTGGCCCTGATGTCCGGCCGCAGTGCGGCGGAGGTGCTGGACGTCCAGCGCGGGGCGCACCTGGAGACGATGCGGGCGCTGACCCGCCGCAAGCTGACGGGCGACCTCGCGGACCAGCTGATCTGCGACCACGCGCTTTTTCACCTGGAAGCCGACCTGCGCTGGCTGGAACTGACGGCGGCCCGGCTGGACCAGCTGTCGGCGGAGGTGCGGCGATGAGCGGGCCACTGTTGGAAGCCGTGAATCTGCACAAGTCCTTCGGCCCCACGCCGGCGCTGGATGGCGCGGGCATGAGCCTGTGGCCGGGCGAGGTCGTTGCGGTGATGGGCCCGTCCGGCTCGGGCAAGTCGACGCTGCTGCACTGCCTGGCCGGCATCCTGCGCCCGGACAGCGGGACGGTCTCCTACAACGGCACGGAGCTGAGCGCGCTGTCGGATGTGGCGCGGAGCGAGCTGCGGCGCACGGAGTTCGGGTTCGTCTTCCAGTTCGGGCAGCTGGTGCCGGAGCTGACAAGTCTGGAGAACGTGGCGCTTCCACTGCGGCTGGGCGGAATGCGCCGCCGCGAGGCGGAGCAGGCGGCGACGGAGTGGTTGGAGCGCCTGGAAGTCGCCGATGTGGCCGACAAGCGCCCGGGCGAGACGTCAGGTGGCCAGGGGCAGCGGGTCGCGGTGGCGCGGGCCCTGGTCACCCGGCCCAAGGTGGTCTTCGCGGACGAGCCGACGGGCGCCCTCGACTCCCTCAACGGCGAGCGCGTGATGCGGCTGCTGGTCGCCGCGGCCAAGGACACCACCGCGGCGGTCGTCCTGGTGACGCACGAGGCCCGCGTCGCGGCGTACTCCGATCGCGAAGTCGTTGTGCGCGACGGCAAGTCCACCCAGGTGGAGCTGATTCCGTGACGGTGTTGCGACTGCGGCCGCGACGAAGGCTCCGCCAGTGGTGGATCGACCTGATGCTGGGCATACGCCTGGCCGTCGGCGGCGGACGGGCGGGCTGGGGACGGCTGGCGCTGACGGCGGTCGGTGTCGGCCTGGGCGTGACGGTGCTGCTGGCCGCGACCTCGGTCAGCCACATGCTCCAGGCCCGCGACGACCGCGGCTACGCGCGAGCGGTCCCCACCAGCGAATCGGCGAAGATCCCCGGTGTCGACCCGGTCTACGCCGCCCTGCGGGAGACCACGTTCGACGACCGCGATTTCGAGGGCGTCATCGTCCAGAAGACCGGCCCGAACGCGCCACTGCCGCCCGGTGTCGACCGGCTGCCGGACGTCGGTGAGGTGGTGCTTTCCCCGGCGCTGCGCCAGTTGCTGGACTCGCCGCAAGGTGAGCTGTTGCGGCCCCGGTTCCCGGAACATGTTGTGGGAACGGTGGATCCGGGCGGGCTGACCGGTCCGCACGAGCTGTTCTTCTACGTCGGCGTGCCCGATGTGGCCGGGTCGTCCGGCTCGGCCGTCACCTACCAGTTCGGCCGGCCGAGCCAACCGCGCTACCTGGACGGCCTGCTGTGGCTGCTGATCGCGCTCGGCTCGGTCGCGCTGCTCATGCCGGTGGTGGTTTTTGTCGCGACGAGCACCAGACTTGCCGCCGCGGCAAGGGATCGGCGGCTGGCGGCGCTGCGGCTGGTCGGCGCGGACGGCGAGCAGGTGCGGCGGATCGCGGCCGGCGAGGCTTTTGTCGGCGCGCTGGTCGGACTGGCCGTCGGCGTGGGAATTTTCGCCCTCGGACGGGCGATCGTGCCGACCCTCGACCCGCCCGCCCTGCGCGGCGGCATCTTCGCCGCGGACGTCCGTCCTGATTGGACGCTCGTGGCGCTGATCCTGGTGGTCGTCCCGGTGCTCGCGGTGGTGATCGCGATGTTCTCGTTGCGGCGCGTCATGATCGAGCCGCTGGGCGTGGTGCGGCGGGCCCGCAACCAGCGCCGCCGGCTGTGGTGGCGGCTGGCGCCGCCGGTGGCCGGGGTCGCGCTGCTGGCCAGTCAGGGCGGCCGGCTCAGTCAGGCGCTCGACGGCGGCTCGCAGCTGCCGGTGACGGCGGGCATCGTGCTGCTGCTGTCCTCGGTGCCGCTGCTGCTGCCGTGGCTGGTGGAACGGGTGGTGGCCAAGCTGGGCGGCGGCTCCCCGGCCTGGCAGCTGGCGATCCGGCGGCTCCAGCTGGACAGCGGCACGCCGGCCCGGGTGGTCGGCGGCGTCGCGGTGGTGCTGGCCGGCGCGATCGCGTTGCAGACGCTGTTCATCCAGGCCGAGGAGGAGTACCTGCCGCCGGGCGGGATGCCGCCGGGCGTGTCGGTGAACATGACCGCGGCGCCGCTCGGCCAGGCGCTGGCCCTGGAGGCGGCGCTGCACAAGGTGCCGAACACGGCTACGGTCAACGCCTCCGTCACGGTCAACGTGCACGACGCCGCCAACGGGGCCACCATGCACGTCGGTCCGTGCCAGGAGTTGCTGCGGCTGACCGCGATCAGGCAGTGCCAGGACGGCGACCTGTTCACGTCGGCCAAGCCCCACAGCGGGGCGTTCGCACCGGTCGCCGGTCAGCACGTCATCCTCACCACCTACGGAAACGGGCAGCAGAAGGACACCGCATGGCAGATGCCGGCCGCCCTGCACACGACGACGCTGCTCACGGACGACACCGGGACCCTGTGGGCTACGCCGGGCGCCCTGGCCGGCCTCGACGCGGCGGTGGTCGATCTGCATGGGACCCTGCAGCCGACGTCGCCCGACGGCAACTACGTGGAGCACGTGCGCAACGCCCTGGCGCCGTTCGGCTGGAACGCCAACGCGTTCTCGGCGACGGACGCCTCCACCAGCACCTTCGTGCTGATCGCCCGGGTGCTGATGATCGGCTCGGTGATCACGCTGCTGCTGGCCGCGGCGAGCCTGCTGGTGGTGGCGCTGGAGCAGATCCGCGAGCGGCGACGGGCGCTGGCGGTGCTGGCCGCCAACGGCGTGCAGCGCATCGTGCTGGCCCGGTCGCAGTTGTGGCAGACGGCGGTGCCGATCGCCGTGGCGGTGATCGTGGCCCTGGTGTCGGGTCTGCTGCTGGCCGGTCTGCTGCTGTTCGTCACGAGGCAACCGCTCGACTTCGACTGGGCCACCATCGGGATCTTCGTGGCGACCGCCGTTGTCGCGGTCCTGATCAGCACCGGCTGCACGCTGCCGGCGCTGTGGCGGGCGGCGAACGCGGAAGGCCTGCGCGACGAGTGAAGCCGTCAGGCCTTGTGCGCCGAATCCTTGGCCAGGTGGTCCTGGATCCGCGCGTGCCGGAACTGGTAGCGCGCGCCGACCTGCCGGAGGACGCCCAGTTTGTGGGCGTCCTCCAAGAACTCCAGCAGCCGGTACGGCACCCGCCCGCGCATCGCCAGCCACGCCCGCGCCACGGTGAACCACCACCAGTTGCGCGACATCACGGCGAGCACGAAACCCAGCAGGGCGCCGGAACTGAAGCCCAGCCACACCATCCCGGTCCGCCCGGCCCCGAACAGCAACGCCGCCGCCGACCCGACGCCGACCCCGAACACCAGACACACCAACCCGACCAGAGCCCGATCCCGTGCCATGGTGGCCTCCGGGCTGGGTGGGCGGCTCAACTCCACCGGGCTGCCCAGCGAGAACCGCAGCGCCGTCGCGATGGCCACGCTCAGGCCGGAGATCAGCCCCGGATCCGCGCCGAACATGGCTCCGAACACCAGGCCGACCGCAGTGCCGGCGACCAGGCTCACCACCAGCATGCTGCGCGCGGCGCCGAACCGCATCGAGGCGGAAGCGTTGCGCCCCTTGGACGTCGCGTTGATCAGGGTGCCCACGCTGACAAGGCAGCCAGCGCTGGCCCCGGTCCACGAGGCCACGTCCAGCACGGTCAGCTTGTTCACCAGCGCCACCATCATGCCCACGCTCAGCGCCGTGAGCAGACCGAGCGAGACGGCGTTCAACACCGTCAGCCAGTACCGGTGCACCAGCCGCCGCAGCTCCCACCACGGCAGCTCCCGCTGCTGCATGCGCGCGGCGAGAAACTCCAGCCACACCTTGGCCTGCTCGGGCGGCCAGTGGTCCGAGGTCAGCGGCAGGTACTCGTTGTCCTCCTCCGGGAACAGCGTCGGCACCAGCTCGTCCAGCAGGAACTCCTCGATCGTGGCGCGATCGGGGAAACGGTTGGGGTCCAACAACTCCGTCGGGTTGGTGGCCACGTCCGCGTACTTGGTCCTGGTCAGCCACACCATCAGCGGGCTGCCCAGCGCCGCGGCCAGCGGACCGTTCGGGTCGTGCCGCAGCTGCATCAGCAGCGGCTCCCACCGGGACGCCCCGAACCGGCTCGAACTCCCGCGCAGCACCTCGGCCAGCGTCTCCTCGCCCACCGGCTCCAGCTCGACGACATGGGCGTTGCGCAGCGGGCCGGTCTTGGCCACCGTCGAGGTGTAGGCCCGGCGGCGTGACGTCAGCACGACCGGGGTGGCCGGCGGCATCGCGCGGTCGATGCCTTGCAGCGCCGAGATCCGGAGGTTGGCCGGCACCTCGTCGAAGGCGTCCAGGATCGGCAGCACCCGGCGCTGCTCGATGAGCAGGTCGGCGGCGTAGCTGCCGTACAGCTCGATGTTGCGCAGCGCCGGGTAGTCGTCCCTGAGCCGCTGCGTCATCCACGTGCGCAGGTCGACCCGCGGATTCCACGCCCCCAACGGAAGCACCAACGGCAGCGGGTCGTTCAACGCGGCGTCGTCCAGCAGCCCCAACGCCAACAGCGTGGCCAGCGACGACTTCCCCGAGCCGGCCGGCCCGAGCACCACCAGCCGACGACCCGGCAGCCGCCGGTACCAGGGCACCAGCTCCTCCAGCGAGCCGTACAGCTCCGCCGGCTGGCACTTAGGGTCGGCCAGCTCCGGCGAAGCCCCCAGCCACCGCACGTTCAGCTGGCACGGCGGCACCAGCTCCCGTCCCTCGGCCTCGGCCCGCAGCTGGGTCGTGGTGGCGGCCGCCAGGGCGCGGGTGGCCGCCGTGAGCTGGGCGGTCGTGCTGGGCTCGGTGGCGCCGGTCCGCCGCAGCCACGGGTCGAGCAGCCCGATCAACACGACGAACAGCAGCACCACCGCGCCCAGCCAGGTGGTCGGGTTGACGCCGTCCTGCGTCCACACCAGGCCGACCGTCGCCAACAGGGCGATCAGCACACAGGCGATGACAACGGCACGCTGCCGGATGAGGGACACGTCAGCATCATGACCGAACGGCCGTTACCGCGCGTCGGGAACCCATGGCGCGTCGTCACTCCGCATGCCGAATCGTTAACGGATGTGCGCCACGTGGTCGATGCTGGCCAGGTCGTCCTCGTCGTCAGTGACGTCGGCGGCGAACCACGCGTCGAGGATCTCGTCGAGCAGCGGCAGCGAGGTCATCCGCAGGCTCAGCGCCAGCACGTTGGCGTCGTTCCAGCGACGGGCGCCCTGCGCGGTGTAGGCGTCGGTGCACAGCGCCGCCCGCACGCCGGCCACCTTGTTGGCGGCGATGGACGCGCCGGTGCCGGTCCAGCAGCACACCACGCCCTGCTCGGCGCGGCCCTCGGCGACGTCGCGGGCGGCGGCTTCGCTGGCCCGGGCCCAGTCGCTGGACTCGCCGTCGCTGAGCGCGCCGTGCACCAGGACGTCGTGGCCGCGCTTGCGCAGTTCCTCGGCGATGTCGGCGCCGATCCCGTCGAGCATGTCCGCGGAAACCGAAATCTTCACTCGGCACACGCTACTCACCCCGCCGCCGGCCGGGCACGCAAGCGCCCTAGTCCAACGGCCAGCGGTGCGGTGAATCCGGGCTGTCCAGCCAGAACTCCTGTCCGCCGGGCGTGACCGTCAACCCGAACCGCTCGCGCGGCGGCTGCCCGAGCGACTCCCACTCCTCGTAGGCGGCCTCCGCGATGCTCCACAGCCGGCGCGGACCGCCCTCACTGACGCTGTGCCGCGAGTAGCACGCCCAGGAGCCGTCGGCATGGGCCAGCCACGTCTGGCTGCGGGTGTCCGACCACGCGCTCACGTGCGGCAGCGCCAGTCCCGCGAAGAACTCGAACCGATCGGCCGGCCGTAACAGCCGTTTCGGCGTCAACTCGGTCGTACGAGCCGATCCCTGGCTGCCGCGCACCTTGTCGGCCAGCTCGCTCACCCGCGGCCCGCGATGCGCCCGCAGCGGCATGAACCGCCCGTCCGAGGCCAGGACCCGGCCCGTGGCACGGCCGTCACCGTCCGGCGTGAGCTTGACCAGTCCGGCGCCGAGCTGTCGGTTCAGCGTCGTCACGATGTAGCCGCCGGGCGCGGTCTGGGCCAGCCACGCCAAGGGAATCGTCGACACCGAGCAGGTTCCCAGCACTCGGTCGTACGGAGCGTTGGCCGGATAGCCCTCGGCGCCGTCGGCGGCCACGCACGTGGGATGAAACCCCACGGCCGCAAGGTGTTCCGCCGCGCGGGCGGCGATCGCCGGGTCGACGTCGACGGTGGTGACGCGGTCCGGGCCGAGCCGGTGGCACAGCAGCGCCGCGTTGTAGCCGGTGCCGGCCCCGATCTCCAGCACGGTGTCGTCGTCGCGAATGTCCAAGGCGGCCAACATGATCGCCATGATCGAGGGCTCGCTGGAGGAGCAGGTCGGCGTGCCGCGCACCGGTCCGTCCAGCGCCGCCTGCCGCAGCGACTCGTCGCCGTCGAGCTGCGTGATGGCGACCCGGTTGCGATAAACGTTGCGCAGCCACGATTCCTCGGCGGAGGTGAGCAGGCTCCACGCCCCGTCGGGCCGCTGCTCGAACAGCCACGGCAGGAACTCGTGCCGTGGCACCTCCGCGAACGCCGCCAGCCAGCCGGCATCCAGCGGCAGGCCCTCCTCGACCAGCTCGTCCACCAGCCGGCCGCGCAGCCTGCGCGCCTCGGATTCCCGCTCGGCACGCATGCTGACCACGGTAGACCGGTGTGACAGCAACCACGCCACAACTGCAAGCACTGCGCTTGCAACTGCTAGCACTGGCACGTACGGTGGAAGCACGGAAGGAGGCGGGATGGACAACAAGCGCAGCGTCGCCGATCAGGCCGTGGACGCGGTCGCCGACCTGGGGCGAGACATCGGCGACTACATCCGCGAGCAGCGCAGCACCGCGCAGATCTCCCTGCGCCAGCTGGCGAAGCTGGCGGGAGTGTCCAACCCGTACCTGAGCCAGATCGAACGGGGCCTGCGCAAGCCCAGCGCGGAGATCCTGCAACAGATAGCCAAAGGGCTGCGGATCTCGGCCGAGGCGCTGTACGTGCAGGCCGGAATCCTGGAGCAGCGGGTGGGTGGCGCGGTGGTCGACGCCGTGCTCGCCGACACCGAGCTCACCGAGCGGCAGAAGCAGGTGCTGCTCGACGTCTACGAGACCTTCCGGCGGGAGAACGCTGCCAAGCGCCCCGCCGACGCAACCGAGGACACCGAGGAGTGATCCAGATGCCGACCCTTCCCACCACCGAGGACTTCCGCAAGACGGGCGAGACGGTCTCCGCCGCCTTCGCCGCGGTCCTGGAGCAGGCCAAGACCCCGCTGCTGGCCGCCCTCGGCGCCGGCGACCTGGCCGGCAAGGCCCTGACCGACGCCCTGACCAAGGCCCGCACCCAGGTCAACGAGCGCGCCGAGGCCGCCCGTGAGGCCGTCGAGGACCTGCCGGGCCTGCGCGAGAAGCTGGACCCGTCCGAGCTGCGCAAGCTGCTCGACACCTACACCTCCGCCGCCTCCAGCCTGTACGGCTACCTGGCCGAGCACGGCGAGGAGACGCTGAAGACGCTGCGCGAGCAGCCGCAGGTCAAGGTCGTCCTGGAGCAGGTCGGCGACCTGCAGAGCCGGGCCGACGAGGCGCTGGGCAACATCGCCCGCCGCACCCGCGCGACCGGCGAGAAGGTGGCCGAGGACATCGAGGACGCGGCCGAGAACATCGCCGAGGCCGTCGTGGACGCCGGTGGCGAGGCCGCCGCCGAGACCCGCAACGTGACCCGCAAGGCCGCCAACAAGGCGTCCGCGCCGAAGAAGCCGGCCGCCCCGAAGGTCGAGACGCCGGCCGACGAGACCCCCGAGGTCTGAGCCGTCGAACCGCGCCGGGGCACATCCTTCACGGGTGTGCCCCGGCACCGGCATTTCCGAGGGTCGCCTCCGGCACGTAGGGTGGGATCGTGACGTACGGGCTCGACTACTGGATCCTGTTCGCGATCTGGTGCGCAGGCATGCCGGTGGGCGCCTTCGCGTTCCTGCACGCGCTGGTCCAGCGCGCGGACGCGTTCACGGTCGCGGAGCGCATGACCAAGCTGGCGTGGTCGCTGATCACCGGCGGCGCCCTGGCCGGGCTCTACCTGTTCCGGCCGTACGGCACCACCTTCATCCTGTGGATGGCGGCGCTGGTCGCGGTGCTCGTCTACATCGTGGACGTCCGGCCGAAGCTCAACGAGGTCCAGCGCGGCGGCAATCGCTGGTGACCGGATCGCTGGCGAGCGGTCTGCGCTGGCAGGGGCACGGCCGGGACCTCCCGGTCACGCTGATCGCCCCCGGCCTCGGCGCGACGCCCGGCGAGGCCCGCATACCCGCATCCGGTTTGTCCGGTACGCGGGTTGTCGTCGCGTTTCCCTCGCACGGTGACGCCGCTGATGCCCCGGCCGGCTATTGGACGTACCCGACGATCGGCGCCGACCTGGAGCGCGTGGCCGACGAGGTCGGCGCCACGCGAGCGGTCGGTGTGTCGATGGGCGCCGGCGGCCTCACCGAGCTGCTGACCCGGCGGCCCGACCGTTTCGACCGTGTCGCCCTGCTGCTGCCGGCGGCGCTGGACAAGCCCCGCGCGACCCCGGCCATGTGGGCGTTCGAGCAGCTGGCCGACGCCGTCGAGGCCGGCGACGTGAATGGCCTGCGGGAGCTGGTCGCGGCCGAAGTGCCGGCCGGAATCGCCGTGGGGGAACACGTTTCCAGCCGTGTCGACGCGCTGATGAGGCTCGGCGACGCGTTGCGCACGCTGCCGGAGCAGGTGCCCGTCAATGACGCTTCGGCGTTGCAAGCCGTGCGGGCAGAGGTCCTGGTCATCGGGGCCGTCGGCGATCCGCTGCACCCCGAGCAGGTCGCCCGCGATGTCGCGGCGGCGCTGCCCTACGGCCGGCTGGAGCTCGTCGACTCGCCCGCGCCCCTGCTCACGCACCGCCGAGAGATCCGCTCGCTGCTGGTGGAATTCCTCGCTGGCTAGGGTGGCGTCATGGCGTGGAGCATTGCTGGCACCTTGCACGTGGAACCTGTCCTGAGCCGGACCGAACTGCTGGCCGAGCCCGTGCTCGCCGCGATTCGGGCGATGGACGCCGCCGACATCGAGCGCATCGGCGTCACGGAGATCGACCCCGACCTCGCCGACACGGCCGCGTTCTGCGAGCACTACGGCTCGCCGCTGGAGGCGTCCGCCAACTGCGTGGTCGTCGCGGGCAAACGGGCCGGGGAACTCCGCTATGCGGCCTGCATGATCCTGGCGACGACGCGGGCCGACGTGAACGGCGTGGTCAAGCGCCGCCTCGACGTGCGGAAGGCCTCGTTTGCGCCGATGGACGACGCCGTGGGCACCACCGGCATGCAGTACGGCGGCATCACGCCCATCGGCCTGCCGGCGGACTGGCCGCTGCTGCTCGACACCCGCGTGGCCGTCGCGCCGGAGCTGGTCATCGGCAGCGGCATCCGCGGCGGCAAGCTGCTCGTGCCCGGCGACCTGCTGGCCAAGCTGGCCGGCGCCGAGGTCATCGAGGGTCTGGCCAGCTAACAGTGCCGAACTAAAAGACCACCGTGCGGTTGCCGTGCACCAAAACGCGGTCCTCCAGGTGCCAGCGCAGCCCGCGGGCCAGCACGACCTTCTCGATGTCCCGGCCCTTGCGGACCATGTCCCGGTCCGAGTCGCTGTGGCTGACCCGGATCACGTCCTGCTCGATGATCGGGCCCGCGTCCAGCTCGGCCGTCACGTAGTGGCAGGTCGCGCCGACCAGTTTCACGCCACGGGTGTGGGCCTGGTGGTACGGCTTCGCGCCCACGAAGGACGGCAGGAAGCTGTGGTGGATGTTCACCGCGCGGCCCGCCCACGCCATGCACAGCTCGTGCGGCAGCACCTGCATGAACCGAGCCAGCACGATCGCGTGCGGCTGGTGGCTGTCCACCAGTTGCCGCAGCTGCGCGAACGAGGCGGCCTTGCCGTCGGCGTCGCCGACCGGGAACGTCACGTGGTGGAACGGGATGCCGTGGGCCTCGGTGATGCCGGCCAGCTCCCGGTGGTTGCCGATCACCGAGGTGATCTCCACGTCCAGCTCGCCCGAGGAGACCCGGCCGAGCAGGTCGTAGAGGCAGTGCCCCTCCCGCGACACGAGGATCACCGCCCGCTTGCGCTCGCCCGTGTCGGTGACCCGCCAGTCCGCCCGCGGCCCCAGCTCCCGGGCCACGCCCGCGAACCGCGCCGACAGCTCCCGCACGTCGAACGGCAGCGAGGAGGCCAGCACCTCCTGCCGCGTGAAGAACCAGTTCGTCGTCGGGTCCGTGTGATAGGCGGCCTCCACGATCCACCCGCCGGAGTCGGCCACGAAGCCGGCGATCTTGGCGACGATGCCGGTGCGGTCGGGACAGCCCAGGCTGATCACGTAGCGGCGTTCGGTGGAGGACACCCCGAGATTCTGGCAGAGATCACCACACGGCGACGCTGACCGGAAACGACCGGCCGAACCGGCCGCCGACCAAGATCAAGGGACCGATGCTGGCGTTCAGGCCGGCGCGACCGTCGACCAGGGCACCGTGAGCTCGCCCAGCCGCCAGCGCCGCCGGTCGTCCAGCACCGGCCAGCCCCGCTCGGCCACCATCCGGCACGTCTCCACCCAGCGCGCCCGCGGCCCGAACGGTGCGTACGGGGCGGCGGTCGCCCAGCAATCGTCCAGGGCCGCCAACAGCTCGTGTACCCGCTCGCCGGGCACGTTGCGGTGGATCAAGGCCTTGGGCAGCCGTTCGGCCACGTCGGACGGCGTCTCGATGTCCGAGGGCTTGCAGGCGATGGTGAACGTCAGGGGACCGGTCTCGTCGAGCAGCACCCAGCAGCACCGACGCCCGATCTCGTCGCACGTGCCCTCAACCAGCAGGCCGCCCGGCGCGAGGCGGCCGCGAAGGCCGTCCCACGCCTGCAGCGCGTCCTCCTCGGAGTACTGCCGCAGCACGTTGAACGCCCGCACCAGCATCGGCCGGAGCCCGGCCAGCTCGAAGCCGCCGCGCCGGAACACCAGCAGCGGGGGGTCGGCGGCATCCGAGGCCGCCGCCACCCGCTCCTGATCCAGCTCCAGGCCGACCATGCGCAGGTCGGGGCGCACGGTCCGGAGCCGAGCCGCCATCTCGACGGTCGTCACCGGCGTCGCGCCGTAGCCGAGGTCGACGACCAGGGCGCCGGGAACCAGCGCCTCCCGGACGGCGGCGCTGCCGACCATCCAGCGGTCGACCCGCCGCAGCCGGTTCGGGTTGGTGGTGCCTCGGGTCGGCAGCCCCAGCGCGCGGGCGCGGCCGGCCGCCAGCCGTGGTTGCTTGGCCATCAGCTCTGGTGCTCGTCCAACCAGGCCGTGGTGTGCTCGAACTCCTTGGTCAGCAGCTTCACGATCTGGCCGGAGACGACCTCCTCGACCTTGCCGCCGACGAACGGGATGCTCACCGCCACCTCGCCGCGCATCTCCATCAGCGACCCGCCGGCCGGCGCGTCGGACAACCGCATCGCGCCCCGGATGTGACCCGGGACACCCGGGATGCCGGCCTGCACGCGGCCCAGCCAGCCGCCGTCGCCGTTGCGGTCCCACTCCTCTGTGCGCTCGATCACCAGGTCGCCCTTGAGGAACGCGCGCACCGCCGAGGGCAGCTCGCTCGACGGCACGCCGTGTCGCAGCCGCAGGCTCACTTTCTCGCCGTTGACCTGGTGGTCCAGCAGGGAGGCGTCGGTGCCGCCGAGCTTGCTCAAGCGGTCGCGCAGGTAGGTCGGATCCACCAGGGCGGCGTGGACCTGGTCGGCGGTCCACCGGGTCGTCGCCTGGTGCTCAATGCGGCGTGCCATGCCGCGGAGGCTACCGTTGACGTCCGTGACCACCCCCCTGTCCAGCACCGAAGTTCGCACGTCCGTACCGCTGAGTCGGCACACGACGCTGCGGCTGGGCGGTCCGGCTGCCCGTTTCCTGCCGGCCACCAGCGCATCCGACGTCGTCGACGCGGTGCGGGCCGCCGATCAGGCGGGCGAGTCGCTGCTGCTGCTCGGGGGCGGGTCCAACGTGGTCGTCGCCGACGAGGGCTTCGCGGGCCTGGTCGTGCACATCGCGACCGAGGGGCGGTCCTTCGACCGGCTGGCCGACGGGCGGGTGGAGCTGACCATCGAGGCCGGCGAGGACTGGGACCGCACGGTCGCCTTCTCCGTGGAGCAGGGCCTCGGCGGGCTGGAGTGCCTGTCGGGCATCCCGGGCCAGGTCGGCGCGACGCCCGTGCAGAACGTCGGCGCGTACGGCGTGGAGATAGCCGACCTGCTGACCTCGGTGGACCTGTTGGACCGCCGCAGCGGCCGGGTGCACCAGGTGCAGGCCGAGGATCTGGGGCTGAGCTACCGGTCCAGCGTGCTCAAGGGCACCGACTCCGCCGTCGTGCTGCGGGCCCGGTTCGCGCTGCAGGACGGCGGCCGGTCCGCCCCCATTCGGTACGCGGAGCTGGCCCGGCTGCTCGATGTCGAGCTGGGGTCTCGTGTTCCCGTCGCCGACGCCCGCGCGGCCGTGCTGGAGCTGCGTCGGGGCAAGGGCATGGTGCTCGACCCCGAGGACCACGACACGTGGAGCGCGGGCTCGTTCTTCACCAACCCGATCGTCGACGACGCCGAGCTGCCGGGCGTGCTGGCCAAGATCGTGGCGCGGGTCGGCGCGGATGCGAAGGTGCCTCAGTACCCGGGCGGCCCCGGGCAGACCAAGCTCTCGGCGGCCTGGCTGATCGAGCGGGCCGGCTTCGGCAAGGGCCACCGGGCCGCCGACGGCCGGGTCTCGCTGTCCGGCAAGCACACGCTGGCCCTGACCAACCGGGGCGAGGCCTCCACCGGCGACCTGCTGGAGCTGGCCCGCGAGGTGCGCGACGGCGTGCTGACGGCGTTCGGCGTGCGGTTGCTGGCCGAGCCCGTGATGGTCGGCTGCCGGCTCTGACCAGGAACAACCCGTTCGGCCGCCGCTGAACGAGTGACAATGAGTCATCTGACACTCACCCCGCGTGTTTTCATGTTTTGAGGGGGACATGCGCTGGGGAGGAGGTCGCGATGACCACTGCGGACGAGCTGGTGCGGGCCGGAATCCGGCCGGTCAAGCGCCGGGTCGAGGTGGATCTGCTGTCCCGCCGGGGAGTCGTCGGCGTGGACATCGGCGAGAAGATCACCGGGGGCCGGCGCACCGGGCAGGTCGGCATCGTGGTGTACGTGCGGCGCAAGCACTCGGCGGTGCGGCCGGCCGACCTGGTGCCGGCCGAGATCGAGGGCATCGCGACCGACGTCGTCGACGATGACGTCGTGCTGCACCGAGCCCTGCTGGATGCCGAGTTCCCGCCCGCTCGTGGTGCGGAGCGACATCGTCAAGTGCTCGGCGGCATCAGCATGGGTCCATGGCGGACGGTTCTGCTGTCGCCGCCCGAGGCCCCGCGTCCCGGCGAGTACGCCATCGTCGGCACCCTGGGCGCGTTGGTGACCGACCGGACCGGCAACGGGCAGGTCATGGGGCTGACCACTTTTCACGCCGCGTGCGTGGACGACGCCTGGTCGGTCGGCGACGAGATGGTGCATCCGTCCCGTGTGGACAGTGGTGCCAGTCCTCGCGACACGGTTGGTTCACTGTGCCGCGCCGCGCTTTCCGGCTCCGTCGATGCCGCGGCCGTGCTGCTGACGCCCGGACGCGTATACCATCCGTCCATTGTGGACATCGGCGCGGTCACGGGACCCGCCGCCGCCGTGCGGGGGACCGTGGTGCGCAAACGCGGTCGCACCACGGGTTTGACCACCGGCCGCATCACGTCCGTCGACGCCACCGTGCTGCTGGACTACCGCGACGGCCTCGGCGTTCGGGTCCTGCGGGACCAGATCCGCATCGAGGCCGTCGGCGGTGTGCTGGGCGACTACGGCGATTCCGGCTCCGCCGTGGTCGATCCCGACAACCGGGTGGTCGGCCTCTACGTGGCCGGCAACCCCTCGGGCACGGTCGCTTTCGCCGGCCCCATCGGGAAAGTCCTCGACCAGCTGGACGTCGACCTGATCACCGACTAGTCGACCGGTGTCTCAGTCGCGGTGGGATCGCGTGGCCGAGGCCTGCGCCCGCGGCTTCATGACGATCTGGTCCAGGTTCACGTGCGGCGGCCGGGTCACCGCGAAGGCGATGACGTCCGCGACGTCGTCGGCCACCAGCGGCGTCAGGCCCTTGTACACGCCGGCCGCCCGGTCTGCGTCGCCGTCGAAGCGCACGACCGAGAACTCCGTCTCCACCAGGCCCGGCAGGACCTCGGTGAACCGGACCGGCTGGCCCAGTTCCTCGCCGCGCAGCGTGCGGTGCAGGGCCGACTGGGCGTGCTTGGCCGCGGTGTAACCCGCGCCGCCGTCGTAGATCTCCTGCGCGGCGATCGAGGTGACCGTGACGACGTGGCCGTTGCCGGAGGCGATCAGCTTGGGCAGCAGCGCCTTGGTCAGCCGCAGCGTGCCGATGACGTTGGTCTCCCACATCCGGCGCCAGTTGTCCTCGTCCGCGGCGTCCACGCGTTCGAGGCCGAAGGCCCCGCCCGCGTTGTTCACCAGGACGTTCGCCTCGGCGATCTGGTCGGTGAACGCCGCCACGGACTCGACGTCGGTCACGTCCAGCGACAGCGGCGTGCCGTCGATCTCGGCGGCGATCGCCTTGATCCGGTCGAAGCGGCGCGCGCCGAGCACGACGTGGAAGCCCTCGGCGGCCAGGCGGCGGGCGGTGGCCTCGCCGATGCCCGAGCTGGCTCCGGTGACGACTGCGATGGGGGGCTGAGTGCTCACGCCTTCGATCCTCTCGCCTGCGGCTGTATGCCCGCCACCGGTGGTCGGTGAGCAACCTCACAGGCACTTTCCGGTACCGATTCACATGATCAGACGTCGTCCTGATGGGGAGCAACGTGGGAGGCGATGGTGGGTACGGGTGCCCGGGTGAGAGCGGGTCTGGTGGTCGTGGCGGCGTTAGTGCTCGCGGGCTGTTCGGGCGGCGCGGGGCTGACGGCCATCGGCACAACTTCCGCCAAACCGCCTGCCCCGCCGGCCAAGCTGACGGCCACGCCGTTCGACGGGACCAAGGGGGTGACCGTCAACACGCCGGTGATCCTTACGGCGGTCGGCGGCACGGTCCGTGACATCAAGCTGGTCGACGCCGGCGGCAAGGCCGTCGAGGGTGTCGCGGCCCCCGACCGCGCGAGCTGGACCAACAGCGCGCCGCTGGACTTCGGGCAGACCTACACCTACAGCGGCGAGGCCGTGAACGCCGACGGCAAGGCCACCCCGCTGCACGGCAGCTTCACCACCGTCGCGCCGGGCACGCTGATCCGCGGCTCGCTCAACCTGGACGACGGCGCCACCGTCGGCGTGGCCGCGCCGATCGTGCTCCAGTTCGCCGGGCACGTCGACGAGAAGGCCCGGGCCGCCGTGGAGAAGGCCCTGACCGTGAAGTCCGACCAGGGCGACGTCGGGGCCTGGGGTTGGCTGCCCGACAACGACCAGGGCTCGCGCGTGCACTACCGGACCCAGGAGTACTGGAAGGCCGGCAGCAAGGTCTCCGTGGCCGCCAACCTGTACGGGGTGCCCCTGGGCGCCGACAACTACGGCAAGGCCAACCTGACCCTGGGCTTCACCATCGGCCGGTCCCAGATCGTGCGGGCCGACGTGAACTCGCACAGGATGACCGTGATCCGGGACGGCGCCACCGTCGCCACCTACGAGGCCAGCATGGGCTCCGGCGCGAGCCAGGACCGGGTCACCCGGTCCGGCACCCACATCGTGACCGAGAAGTGGCAGGACAAGGACATGTCCAACCCGCCGTACTACGAGCACGCCCACGAGCGCTGGGCGGTGCGGATCTCCAACAACGGCGAGTTCATCCACGCCAACCCCAACACCGTGGGTGAGCAGGGCAACAGCAATGTCACCCACGGCTGCGTCAACCTGTCCACCGCCGACGCCCAGGCCTACTTCGGCACCGCCATGTACGGCGACCCCGTCGAGGTCACGGGCTCGGACGTGGCCCTGTCGGCCGCCGACGGCGACCTCTACGACTGGGCCATGACCTGGGCCGCCTGGCAGGGCCTCTCGGCGCTGCGCTGAGGAGTTCGGACTGTGTCTGTTCGGGAAGAACTCGCCGCACCTTGGACGTTGACGACGTTGTGAGGGTGACGAGTGCCGACGGGACCGAGCTCGCCTGCCACGTGTCGGGACCGCAGGACGCGCCACCCGTGGTGCTGATCCACGGGTGGTCGGCCGCGGCGAGCAGCTGGGGCGATGTCGGGGCCGACCGTTTGCGAACTTTTGCCGTCGACCTTCGCGGCCACGGTTCGTCCGACCGCCCGGCCTCCGGCTACCGCTCGTCCGAGGTGTGGGCCGCCGACGTGGCCACCGTCCTCGATCTTGTCGGCGAGCCCGCCGTGCTGGTGGGCTGGTCCTACGGCGGGCTGGTCATCGCCGACTACCTGCGTCACTTCGGCTCCGCCGGGGTGGCCGGCATCGTGTTCGTCGGCGCCATCACCGAGATCGGCCGCCACCCCGGCGGCCGCGTCGGGCCGGCCATGCGGGCCGCCCTGCCGGCGGCCCTGTCCGAGGACGCCGACATCGCCGTGCCCGCCCTGCTGGAGCTGACCCGGCACATGACCGCGACGCCGCTGACCGGCGCCGCCCTCCAGGCCGGCCTCTCGGCGCCGTTGAGCGTGCCGCCGTTCGTGCGGGCCGAGATGTTCCAACGTGACGTCGACAACGCCGACCTCCTGCGGTCCGTCGACGTGCCCACACTGTTCATCCACGGCGCCGCCGACGCCGTGGTGGACGCCCGGGCCACCGAGTACGCCGCCGGGCTCGTTCCCGGCGCTGAGACCCGCATTTACGACGGCGTCGGGCACATGCCGTTCGCGGAACGTGCCTCGGAATTCAGCACCGACCTGGCCGCGTTCGTGGCCTCGACGAAGGCAGGATCCTGACGTGACTTCCCTGCACCGGGTGGCCGTGCTCTCCGTGCACACCTCGCCGCTGGAACAGCCCGGCACCGGCGACGCCGGCGGCATGAACGTCTACATCGCCCAGACCGCCCGGCGGATGGCCGACCGGGGCATCGCCGTCGAGGTCTTCACCCGGGCCACCTCCTCCGACCTGCCGCCCGTCGCCGAACTGGCGCCCGGCGTCACCGTCCGGCACATCGTCTCCGGGCCGTTCGAGGGCCTGGCCAAGGACGAGCTGCCCGGCCAGCTCTGCGCATTCACCGCCGGAGTGCTGCGGGCCGAGGCCCGGCACGAGCCCGGCTACTACGACGCCCTGCACTCCCACTACTGGTTGTCCGGGCAGGTCGGCTGGCTGGCCCGTGAGCGCTGGGGCGTGCCCCTCGTGCACACCGCGCACACGTTGGCCAAGGTCAAGAACGCCGCCCTCGCCCTCGGCGACACCCCCGAGCCCCGGATGCGGGTCATCGGCGAGGAGCAGGTCGTCGCCGAGGCCGACCGCCTGATCGCCAACACCGACGTCGAAGCCGGGGAGCTCGTGTCCCTCTACGACGCCGACCCGACCAAGGTCCTCACCGTGCCGCCCGGCGTCGACCTCGAGCGCTTCACCCCCGGCAGCCAGGCCGCCGCCCGGCTCGCCCTCGACCTTCCGCTGGACGCCGTCGTGCTGACCTTCGTCGGCCGCATCCAGCCCCTGAAGGCCCCCGACGTGCTGCTCCGTGCCGCCGCCTCGATGCTCGTCGCGGACCCCTCGCTGCGTTCGCGGCTCGTGGTCCTGGTCGTCGGGGGTCCTTCCGGTTCCGGTCTGGAGCAGCCCAAGGCCCTCCAGGAGCTGGCCGTCGAGCTCGACATCCTCGACGTCGTCCGCTTCATGCCGCCCCAGCGTGGCGAGTCGTTGGCCCAGGTCTACCGGGCCTCCGACGTCGTCGCCGTGCCCAGCCACAACGAGTCCTTCGGCCTGGTCGCCCTGGAGGCCCAGGCCTGCGGAACCCCCGTCGTCGCCGCCGCCGTCGGCGGGCTGCCCATCGCCGTCGTCGACGACGTCACCGGCCGTCTCGTCGGCTCCCACTCCGCGGACGACTGGGCCCGCGTCCTCGGCGACGTCGCCTCCCGTCGTGAGGACTTCGCCCGCAACGCCGTCGGCCACGCCCGCCGTTTCTCCTGGGACCGCACCACCGATGCCCTCCTGGCCGGGTACTCCTCGGCGCGGCGTGATTTCCTGTCGGAGGTGCGACGACGGGAGGTGACGGTGTGACCGCCACACTGGACGAGCTGGACGCTGTGATCGCTTCCGCCTTGCGGGACAGCGGCATTTCCTACGACCGCCGTGGTCCCGGGCGCTACTTCCTGTCCCTGCCCGGCACCAAGAAGCTCCAGACCAACTGCTGGCTCATCGTCACCGACCACGCCCTGCTCGTCGAGGCCTTCGTCTGCCGCCGCCCCGACGAGTCCTTCGAGGCCGTCTACCGCTTCCTGTTGCGCCGCAACGCCCGTCTCTACGGCGTGCACTACACCCTCGACGACCGCGGCGACATCTACCTCGTCGGCCGCATCGGCCTCCACGCCGTCACCCCCGACGAGCTCGACCGCCTCCTCGGCCAGGTCCTCGAGGCCGCCGACGGCGACTTCAACCCCCTGTTGGAGATCGGCTTCGCCGGCGCCATCCGCCGCGAATGGGACTGGCGCGTCTCCCGCGGCGAGTCCCTGGCCAACCTCAGCGCCTTCCAGCACCTCATCGGCGCCGCCGGCGACCACCCCGCCGTAGCCGACGAGAGCTGACGGGCAGCTTTCTTCCGGGCGAGTCCCGATCGTGACGTTCCGCCCGCAACGCCTGACCCTGCCTCCTCCGTCCCCTGGACGAATCCGAGAAGGGGAGGCGCAGGATGTCCCGTACCCGAAGAACACTGGCCGTTGTCACCGTCGCTGGAGCATTGCTCGCCGGCACTGTGCTCGCCGGCTGTTCCGCCGGCTCCAGCAGCAACACCGGCATGTCGGCCGTCGCCCCGAACAGCGCCGGCGGGTCGAGCGGCGGCGACTCGGCCAAGGCGCCACAGGTCAACGGCGCCCAACCGGGTAGCCAGTCCGGCGCCCAGTCCACGGCGCTGCCCGCCGCCGACGGCCGGCAGATCGTCCGCACGGCCACCATCAGCCTCAAGGCCAAGAAGACCGTCACCGAGGCCGTGACCGGCATTCGGCAGGCCGCCACGGCCGCCGGCGGCTACTCCAGCGACGAGAACTCCAGCGACGACCACGGCTCCCTCACCCTCAAGGTGCCCGCCGACAAGCTGGAGTCCGTGCTCGACCAGCTGCGATCCTTCGGCGACATCACCTCACGGGTCGAGCACACGCAGGACGTCACCGACGAGATGGTCGACGTGACCAGCCGGCTGGCTACTCAGCGTGCCAGCGTCGACCGCGTACGGGCGTTGATGGACAAGGCGTCGTCACTCAGCGACATCACCGCGTTGGAGAGCGAGCTGACCAAACGCGAGGCCGATCTCGAGTCCCTCGAACAGCGCCACGACTCCCTCGCCGCCCAGGTCGCCATGTCCACCGTGACCGTGGAAGTCAGCCGCACCGACACTCCCGCGCCTCCGCCCGAGGATCAGGCCAGCTTCCTCAGCGCACTCGCCGGCGGGTGGCACGCCCTGATTGCCACCCTCAACGGGATCGGCGTCGGTCTTGGCGCCCTGCTGCCGTTCGTGCTGGTCATCGGGATTCCCGCTGCCGTGGTGTACCTGGTGATCCGTCGTCGGAAGGCCAGGCCGCAGGCGGCGCCGTGAGGTGAACCGTGGGACGGTCCCGGGTCGAAGGGGAGTCGAGGCCCCGGGCCGTCCCACGTCAATTCACCCGCCGCGGCGGCGGTCCTGGGCGAGGGGGTGCCGCAGGGGGCCGTAGCGGGTCGGCGGTTCGACGGGGGGACGAACCGCACCGCACTCGCCGGATCGGGGAGTGTGAGAGCCGATCCGGTGGGCGAAGACAACTTCGCAGACCGATAATGCCCACCACAAGTAGATTCGCTACTCCATCAGTGTGAATCACGATGGAGTGTCGTAACGACGGTCCTTGCGGGAACAACATCAAGGTCGACTCGCGTGTGGGCTCGCTCACCACCGGTGCGCGTGGCAGGGTCCTCAGGGTCGCAGGTGTCGAAGCGAGCAAGGCAGGGTCGCCATGGTCTTTCGCAGTTCCCATCCCGATGTCGACATCCCCACGCAGCCCGTGCACGAGCTGATCTTCCGGGGCCTGTCCGAGAAGGCCGACCGACCCGCGCTGATCGACGGGATCAGCGGCCTCACCGTCACCTACGGCGAGTTCGCCGCCGCCGTCGACCGCCTCGCCGCCGCGCTGGCCGAGCGGGGCGTCGTCAAGGGCGATGTCATCGGCATCTTCGCCCCCAACAGCCCCGCCTACGCCATCACCCTGCACGGCGTCCTGCGGGCCGGCGCCGTCGCCACCACCGCCAACGCGCTCTACACCGCCGAGGAAGTCGCCGGCCAGCTCACCGACGCCGGCGCGAAGTCGCTGTTCACCGTCTCCGCCTTCCTCGACCGCGCCACCGCCGCCGCCAAGCTGGCCGGCATCACCGACGTGTTCGTGTTCGACAAGGCCGACGGGCACACCAGCCTCTCCGACCTGCTCGCCAGCACCGCCCCCGCGCCGTCGATCTCCTTCGACACCGCCGAGGACCTCGCCGTGCTGCCCTACTCCTCGGGCACCACCGGCCGGGCCAAGGGCGTCATGCTCACCCACCGGGCCCTGGTCGCCAACATCGTGCAGACCGACGCCATGGTCGACAGCTCCGCCATCAAGCGGGTGCTGGCCGTGCTGCCGTTCTTCCACATCTACGGCATGCAGGTCACCCTCAACCACGCGTTGGCCATCGGCGCCACCGTCGTCACCATGCCCAAGTTCGACCTCGTCGAGTTCCTCCGGGTCATCGCCGAGCACCGCACCGACCGCGTCTACATCGCGCCGCCCGTCGCCGTCGCCCTGGCCAAGCACCCCATCGTCGACTCCTACGACCTGTCGGCCATGAAGGTCCTCTTCTCCGGCGCCGCGCCCTTGGACGAGGAGCTCGCCGAGGCCGTCCACAAGCGCCTGGGCTGCAACATCAAGCAGGGCTACGGCATGACCGAGATGAGCCCCGTCAGCCACATCATCCCCGACACCCGCGACGACATCGCCATCGGAACCGTGGGGCTCATCGTCGCCAACATGGAGAACAAGATCGTCGACCTCACCACCGGCGACGAACTCGGCCCCGGCGAACGCGGCGAGCTCTGGTGCAAGGGGCCCAACGTCATGAAGGGCTACCTCAACAACCCCGAGGCCACCGCCGCCACCCTCGACTCCGACGGCTTCCTCCACACCGGCGACGTCGCCGTCATCGACGAGAACGGCATCGTCAGCATCGTCGACCGGGTCAAGGAGCTCATCAAGTACAAGGGCTACCAGGTTCCCCCCGCCGAGCTCGAGGCCCTGCTCCTCACCCACCCCCAGATCGCCGACGCCGCCGTCATCGGCGTCCACGACGCCGAGGGCGAGGAGGTCCCCAAGGCCTTCGTCGTCCCCCAGCCCTCCGCCACCCTCACCGCCGCCGACGTCATGACCTTCGTCGCCGACCGCGTCGCCCCCCACAAGAAGGTCCGCGTCGTCGAATTCCTCGACGCCATCCCCAAATCCGCCTCCGGCAAGATCCTCCGCAAGGACCTCCGGGCCCGGGAGACGGCCAAGTAGTCCCATTCCACCCCCCACGGCCCTCGGCGCTTCGCCGAGGGTCCGTCGGCGTCCGGTGATTGCCCGCCGCGTCCCTAGGGCAGCTCGTCGGTTTGGCGGCGTCGACGAGCCCTTGGCTATGTCAACTGATCCGTTGACATCTGTCGGCTGTCAACTAGCATGTTGACATGCCTGAGATGCCTACTCTGCCTGAGCTTGTCGGCTTGGTGCTCCTTGACGGCATCGCTGAGCCGCGCGATCCGGTGCGGCAGATCGCTGCGGCGGAGCGGATCGCCGGTGAGCTCAGCGCTCTCGGGGAAAGCCTGGTGGGCTTCTTCGTGGAGATGGCACGGGCCGAGGGGTGTTCGTGGACGGACATCGGCGCGCCCCGCGGCCTCAGTCGGCAAGGGGCGCAACAGCGGTATGCGCCGTTGATGGCGCAGCTGACTATCGACGATCTCATCCGCACGGGAGTCCTGGAGCGGTTTGACGACGGTGCGCTCGGGTGCCTTCGCCACGCCCAGGGGCGCGCGCAGCGGCTGGGCCATGATGCGGTGGACAGCGGGGATCTTCTGCTTGCGGTACTTGATGATCCGGCGGGGTTGGCCGGCGACGTCATCCGCGCGCTCGGCGCCGATCCGGCGGAGGTTCGCGCGGCCCTCGGGCTTGAGGCGGACGATGACGGGCCGGCCGCGGCGGACGGCCTCGCGCGGCCGGCGATCGGCCCGGACGTCCGCCGGGCGATCGACGGTGCGGTCGCGGAGGCGCACGGCCACGGCGTCACCGCGGGACACCTCTTCCTCGGCCTCCTGCGCGCACCGGGCAGCCGCGCCGGTCAGGTGCTCACGGCTCACGGGGTGACCAGGCAGGCGGCGCTCGCCCAGGTGCTCGGGCTCGCCGGACGTCCGACGGGGGACCAGGCATGACGGCTCTGCAGAAGGTCGTCGACGCGCTCGACGCCCTGCCGACCACGGCCTTTCTCGCGCTCGACCGGGGCCGGGTCGTGCTCGATCACGGCGCGACGGCCGTGCCGTCGTATCTGGCCTCAGCACGGAAAAGCGTCCTGTCCGTCCTCTATGGACCGGCGGTCGCCGCCGGAACGATCCGGCTCGACGCGACCCTCGACGAGCTCGGCATCGACGACATCGGCGGCCTGCTGCCGCAGGAGCGCCGCGCCACGGTGCGTGATCTGCTGACGTCGAGCTCCGGCGTCTATCACCCGCCGGCCACCGTGGCCGGCCCCGAGCGGGACGGGCCGGCTCGGGGCTCACAGCGGCCGGGAGTGTTGTTCCACTACAACAACTGGGACTTCAACGCCCTCGGCACGATCTACGAGCGGTGCACCGGACGGTCCGTCTTCGACGCGCTCGCCGAGGACCTGGCCGCGCCGCTCGGCTTCGACGACTTCGACCCGGGCCGCCAGCGACTGCTGGGCCGCGCGGACGTGTCCGAGCACCTCGCCCACCACTTCTTCCTTTCTGCCCGCGACCTCGGGCGGATCGGCGCGATGATGCTGCAACACGGTCAATGGGATGGCCGACAGGTGGTGCCCGAGTCGTGGGTGGCCGAGAGCACGTCGGTCCAGGTCGACCGCGGCGCCGGGGTGCAACTCGACTACGGCTACCTCTGGTGGCTCCCAAGGTTGTTGGGGCGCGGGTCTTTCCTGGCGATCGGCAACTTCGGCCAGTACCTGCTCTGCGCGCCGCCCGGGCTGGTGATCGTGCACCAGCGGGCCGTGCCCGACGACGTCGTCCTTGCCCGCTCTCAGGGTTCGGAGCCGCCGGTTCCGGTCGACACCGTGAGTCCACAGCAGTTCATGAAGGTGGCACTGATGGTGCGGGCCGCACTATGAGGTGGCGGGCTGAGTCGTCGCTGGGCGGAGCGATACTTCTGTGATGGACACGCCTGCGTCGTCGGAAAACGTCCAACAGGGCTGGGACGAACCCTGGTATCGCGTTCGCACGGACCGCTTCGAGGCGTCCTTCCTGCCGAACCCTGATGACGATCTGGACGCCGTGTGCGACATCGATGTCGTGGTTGTGCTGGCGGACGGATCGCGATGGACCGCGACGATGTTCACGCTCGAGGCGGTCGACCGGCTGATGGAGAAGTGGGCCCGCAGCGGTGAAGCCCTTGGCGGCCGCTTCTTCTGGTGCTCCGACGGCCTGATCGTCCGTGAGCCCGGCATCGAGAACATGGTCCAGGTGATCGGTGGCCTCCTCGACATCGAGGAGTTCGGCGACGTCTTCCGACGGTGCGAAGCCGAGTGATCAACGACCGCGTCATTTCGAAAACCCTTGCTGCCAAGGGGATTGAGCTCGTTCACCGGGGGACCCACTCGTCTTCCAGGATGCTGAACATCAGGGAGTCGCGCCAGCCGTCGCGGAGCAGGAGGGTGTGGCGGAGGCGGCCTTCGTAGGTCAGGCCCAGTTTGCGGAGGACGGCGGCGGAGCCGAGATTGCGGGGGTCGCAGGTGGCGTGGACGCGGTGCAGGCGGAGCTGGGAGAAGCCGATGGCCAGCAAG
This sequence comes from Kutzneria sp. NPDC051319, assembly GCF_040682195.1. NCBI lineage: Bacteria > Bacillati > Actinomycetota > Actinomycetes > Pseudonocardiales > Pseudonocardiaceae > Kutzneria > Kutzneria sp. NPDC051319. The sequence goes on from NZ_JBFBAM010000010.1 coordinate 78,640, forward strand.
GCATGCCCGACGGAGGTGCCCAGACCACGGCCCCAGAGGTCGGGGTGGATGCCGTAGGCGATCTCGCCCTGACGATGGTCACGGCTGTGGAGGCGGATCTCGCCGGAGCCGATGGGGTGGCCGTCCACCAAGGCCATGTACACCCAACGTTCCCGCGGCGTGCGGGACCAAGCGGCGATCGCGGCCTGCACGTGTGCCCGCGACTGCTCCTCGGTATTGGGGCCCCAGGGCTGGAAACGGCAGAACTGCGGCAAGCGGCCCCAGGAATGCACCGCTGGCCAGTCATTGAACGTCATCGGCCGCAAGGTCAACGCGGGGGCGGTCATGACGTGATCAGTCCCAGTGGTTGAAGAGGAGTTCGCCGACGGTGGCGGGGCGCCAGTGGCGGATCTGGCGGTGCTCGGCCTCGTCCAACAGGGAGAGGTCGGCGCGGGCGAGGGGAGTCGCCAAGGCCTCGGCGGTCAGGGTGTCGAAACCGAAGAACGAGGAGGAGAGGTCGGGGCGGGAGAGGAAGGAGCCGTCGAAGGGCACGGGGGCGAAGGCGATCAAGGGCAGCGAGGCGTGGCAGACGACGCCGAGGTCGCCGGAGGGGAGCCGGAGGGTCAAGAGGTGGAAGTTGGGGGTGGGGCCGGCGGGGTGGAAATCGAGGACGTGGCCGACGGAATGTGCCATGGCCTTGAAGGCGCGGAGGTCGACGGGCGCGAGGGGTGGGGAGTCCACATGCCGGAAACCGGTGGCGCCGCGAGGGAGCTGCACGGTGCCGACGATAGACACGTGACGACGGCGTGAGCGACCGAGAAACGCAGCTGAGGAAGGTGGCCGGGTAAAGGGACTGCCCCGGACCAGGGGGGTGGGTTCCGGGGCAGTCGGTGCCCGCCTCCGTCATGGGGGGAGGGACGGGGCGTGCCCCATCAGGGTACGTCCATCGGGCGAGTTTCACCGGATCGGCGGGCAATTGCCGGTATCGCTGCTGATCAACGCGTTGTACCGTGCGGGGCATGGTGTCTGCGATCTGACATGGGCGGCGACGAGGAGAACGAGGAGCTGCTCCCGGACTACCGCGAACCACGCACGGTGTGTCACCTGTGCGGGGGCGTGGGCGAGATCGCGCACCCGGTGCTGGGTGTCCTCGGCGGCGTGCCGAGGACGGTGAACGCGGGACGCGTCTGTTACCTCTGTGAGGGGGACTCGGCGCTGCCGGGGCTGTGCCCGCCGCTGTGACGAACAAGGAAAACGCCACGGCGTAACCGGTTTCGAGGTCAGCTGACGTCGGCGGGGAACAGTCGAGGGGCGTACTCGGGCATCGACGAGCCGACGGCGGTGGGCACGCCGCTGACCAGGTCCAGGGACTGGAGCTGGGTGGTGACGGGCTGATGGATGCTCACGGGGTGGCTGTGCCGCAACAGGTAGAGCCGGCCGGGGTGGCGCGCGGAGAACGCGAGGCCGGCGATGGACGGCAGCGTCACGTCGAGCAGGGAGTAGGTGCGGCGGGCGCCGCCGGCAAGGTCGACGGTGATGACCTGGGTGGGCACGCCGGGCGACGGCGCGGAGACGCCGAAGGCGACGGACCGGCCGCCCGGTGAGAGAGCGCCGGGGGAGGAAAGACCGGCGAACCAGGCGTCGGGGAGCAGGGTGAACTGCCCACGGCGAAGCAGCCAGTAGCCGGCGAAGGTGTGCACGAGGGCGACGCCGTCGGAGCTGAGCTGGAGGCCGTCGGCGATGCTGCCGTCGGGGGCTTGTAGGGGCGAGAACTGGCCGCCGCGAACCGCGGAGACGATGGTGCCGGACTCGGTGGCGGAGTACAGCCGGTCGTCGCCGTAGGCCAGGGGGAAGTAGATGTCGGAGACGCCGAAACGAAGGGCGCCCTCGTACTGCAGGGCCAGCGAACCGAGACCGCCGAGGGCGGCGGGGTAGGTGCCGAGCACACGGGGACGGCCGTATCCGAACGCTGGGTGACCGCGGAGGATGTGGTCGCCGGCGACCGACTCCACCGTGATGATCTCGGTGCCGGACGGGTCCAGGTCGACGGGCACCTCGCCGGCGTGCACGGTCAGGTGCAGAGGAACGACCCAGGTGGCCTCGGCGGGACCGATGCCGAGGGTGAGAGTCCTTGTGCCGTCGGCATTGTCGACGTCGAGATCGAGGGCGTCGAACAGGAAGCGCGAGCCGCCACGGGAGGCGCCGCTGACGAAGGCGGAGGAGCTGACCGAGGACCCGAAGCGGAGGGAACGGGGCACCCGGTTGTCCTCGACGCGGACGCGGCCGTCGGAGCCGTAGACACGGAGCGTGGTGCCGCCGACCTCGTAGTGCTCGGCGGCGCCGAGCACGTGCTCCACCGACAGGGGCGTCGCCTGAGCGACGCCGGAGCTGATCAGGAGCAGGGCGGCCACAGCCGGCAGGAGCCTCACGGGAGGTGACGGTAGTGGATCACCACAACCGGTCTGGCAGGCTTGCCGCCATGAGCCTTGTCCTGCTTCGTCACGGTGAGAGCATCTGGAACGCCGAGAACCTGTTCACCGGCTGGGTGGACGTGCCCCTGTCCGAGAAGGGACTCGCGGAGGCGAAGCGGGGGGGTGAGCTGCTGAAGGACGCGAACCTGCTGCCGGACGTGCTGCACACCTCGCTGCTGCGCCGCGCGATCGCCACGGCCAACATCGCGCTGGACGGCGCCGACCGGCACTGGATCCCGGTCCGCCGCGACTGGCGCCTCAACGAGCGCCACTACGGCGCCCTTCAGGGCAAGAACAAGAAGCAGACCCTGGAGGAGTACGGCGAGGAGCAGTTCATGCTCTGGCGCCGCTCGTACGACACCCCGCCGCCGGAGATCGAGCTGGGCAGCGAGTTCAGCCAGGACGCCGACCCCCGCTACGCCGACCTCGGCCCGACGGCCCCGCGCACGGAGTGCCTGAAGGACGTCGTGACCCGCCTGCTGCCCTACTGGGAGTCGGCGATCGTGCCGGACCTCAAGGCCGGCAGGACGGTGCTGGTCGCGGCCCACGGCAACTCGCTGCGTGCCCTGGTCAAGCACCTGGACGGCGTCTCCGACGAGGCGATCGCCAAGCTGAACATCCCGACCGGCATCCCGCTGCGCTACGACCTGGACGAGAACCTGAAGCCGATCACGCCGGGCGGCACCTACCTCGACCCGGACGCGGCCGCGGACGCCATCCAGGCCGTCGCCAACCAGGGACGCTGACGCCCAGCACGCAACCGCGCAGGGCCGCCAGCGCCGCCGGCCCTGACACTCCTAACGCACGCCCAGGTCACGGGCCCGCAGCCCGGCCTGGAACCGGGAGTCGGCCGCCAGCAGCTCCATCAGCTCGGCCACGCGCCGCCGGTAGGTCCGCAGGGACAGGCCGAGCTTGCGCGCCGAGGCCTCGTCGGTGAGTCCGCTGCCCAGCATCTGCGCCACCTCGCGGTTGCGCTCGTCCAGCGCCGGCCCGTCGAACTCCCCGAGGTCCACGCCGGAATCCCAGGTGGCCTCGAACAGCATGGCCAGCCCGGCGACCACCTCAGGGGCCTGCACGACCGCGTAGTTGCGCACGCCGTCGACGGGCGGACCGGCGGTGATGGCGACCTTGCGGTCGATGATGATCGTCTCGTGGGACATGGGCGTGCGGCAGATCCGGATCCCCACGCCGACGCCGGCCAGCTGAGTCAGCTCGGCGGCCTCGGAGAGCACCTCGGGGTTGTAGACCTTGCGCACCCGCACGCCGGAGGAGATGCGCCGGCGCATCCGTTCGATGAGCCCGGCCCGCACCTCCATCGCGCCCCAGGTGGCCATGTCCCGCGCGGCGCACGTGAACTCGTGCTCGGCCATGAACAGATGCTGTGCCCGGGCCACGAGCTCGCGCTCCCCGTGCAGGACGACGACTTGGTCCACGGGGAAAGTCTCCGCCATCTTGGACACTTCTGGCCAACGGCGGGCGTTCGCCCGGCGCGAAGACGACGCTGGACCCATGACATCGAACATCTCGGCGACGCATGCCGGCCACTGGGACCTCGGCGGCCGCCAGGTGGCGCGGCTCGGGTACGGCACGATGCGGCTCACCGGCCCGGGCATCATGGGGCCGCCGAAGGACCACGACGAGGCGATCGCCGTGCTGCGTCGGGCCGTCGAGCTGGGCGTCAACCACTTCGACACCAGCGACTACTACGGCCCGTACGTGGCCAACGAGCTGCTCCGCGAGGCGCTGCGCCCCTACGACGGCCTCGTCCTCGTCACGAAGGTCGGCGCCCGCCGCAACGAGGAGGGCGCCTGGCTGAACGCGTTGGGCGCGGACGAGCTGCGCGAGGCGGTGCACGACAACCTCCGACGCCTGGGCGTGGAGCGGATCGACGTGGTCAACCTCCGCATGCCGGGATTCGCCGAACCAGAGGGCACCCCGCTGGAGGAGCAGTTCACGGTGCTGGCCCAGCTCCGTGAACAGGGCCTGATCGGCGAACTCGGTGTGAGTAACGTCACTCAGGACCAGCTCGCCCAGGCGCAGAAGATCGCGCCGGTGGTCTGCGTGCAGAACCTCTACAACATCAGCCAGCGCCGGGACGAGGAACTGGTCCGCACCTGCGCCGACCAGGGCATCGCCTACGTGCCGTTCTTCCCGCTGGGCGGCTTCGAGCTGGTCGACGACCCGCGCCTGAAGACGATCGCCGAGCACCACCACGCGACGGTTCCGCAGGTCGCGCTGGCCTGGCTGCTCCAGCGCTCGCCCAACCTGCTGGCCATTCCGGGCACGTCGTCGGTCGGGCACCTGGAGGAGAACGTCGCCGGGGCGTCGCTGCGCCTGTCGGCCGACGACGTCACCACGCTCGACGCCATCGCCTGACGTTCACCCCTCCGAGCGCACCTGTTGTCACATGCGCTTCCCATGTCGCGCCGAATGCCACATGGGAAGCGCATGTGACACCCCAAGGACACGACTGGGTGAACGGGAGCTGACGCGGCGTGGAACAGTGGCGTGCGGAGGTGTCACCGGTGTCACGGTTGCCGGTGCAGGGGTAGGCCGGCAGGCCCCTGACCTGCTTACGATGCGTGGTGTGACCGCATCGGGCTATCTCGCCCTGTCGATCGGCCTACTGGTGATCGGCTTGCTGGTTGGTTCCCTCATCGGCCGCACGCTGGCCAGACGGACCTCTTCGCAGCCGGTCGTCCTCACCGTCTCCGATCTCGTCCAGCGCGTGGTGCACTCCTCGCACAACGGCGTCGTCGTGCTCAACCACTTCGGCGACGTCGTCCTGCACAACCCCCGCGCCGCCGCCCTGGGCGTGGTCCGGGGCAGCCAGGTCGACGACCGCGCCCGCAAGGCCGCCGAGCTGGTGGCGGCCTCCGGCGAGGTGATGGAGGTCGACCTGTCGCCGCTCCAGTCGCGCGGCGGCCGGCAGCCGGAGGCGGTGCGCGGCGAGGTCCGCCCGCTGGGCGACGGCTTCACTGTTGTCGACGCCAACGACGAGTCCGAGGCCGTCCGGCTGGAGGCGATCCGCCGCGACTTCGTCGCCAACGTCAGCCACGAGCTCAAGACCCCGGTGGGCGCGCTCGCGCTGCTGGCCGAGGCCGTCCTGGACGCCGCCGACGACCAGATCGAGGTCCGCCGGTTCAGCAGCAAGATCCTGCACGAGGCGACCCGGCTGGGCCGGCTGGTCACCGAGCTGATCGCGCTGTCCCGGCTCCAGGGCGCCGAGCAGTTGCCGGAGTTGACCCCACTGGCCGTGGACGAGGTCGTGCGCGAGGCACTGGGCCGCAGTCGGCTGGCCGCCGAGTCGGGCGGCATCGAGATCACCACCGACGACAACAGCGACCTCGTCGTCGACGGGGACCGGACCCTGCTGGTCACGGCCCTGAGCAACCTGCTCGACAACGCCATCGCCTACTCGCAGCCCGGCAGCCCGGTCTCCGTGAGCCGCCGCACCGCGGACGGCTTCGTGGAGATCGCGGTCACCGACCGCGGCATGGGCATCGCCCCCGACCAGCAGCACCGGGTGTTCGAGCGGTTCTACCGGGCCGACCCGGCCCGCTCGCGCATGACCGGCGGCACCGGCCTGGGGCTGGCCATCGTCAAGCACATCGCCGTCAACCACGGCGGTGAGGTGAAGCTGTGGAGTCTGCCCGGCACCGGGTCGACCTTCACGCTGCGGATCCCGGCCCACGGCGCGCCCGCGCCGCGGTCCGGCGACGAACCGGAAGGAACGCGGCCCGCGCCGGCCGTCAACGACAGGAACAACGGGCTCGTCCCGACCGGAGACATCAGGCTCGTCCCGACCGGGGCGGACGGCGCGGACGCCGTCGACGGCGATCATGGAGGAAAGCTGTGACCAGGGTTTTGATCGTCGAGGACGAGGAATCCTTCGCCGACCCGCTCGCCTTCCTGCTGCGCAAGGAGGGCTTCACCGCCGCCCTGGCCGGCACCGGCCAGGAGGCGTTGGAGGAGTTCGACCGCAACGGCGCCGACATCGTGCTGCTGGACCTGATGCTGCCCGGCATGAGCGGCACCGACGTGTGCAAGGCGCTGCGCCAGCGCTCGGCCGTGCCGGTGATCATGGTCACGGCCCGGGACAGCGAGATCGACAAGGTGGTCGGCCTGGAGCTGGGCGCCGACGACTACGTCACCAAGCCGTACTCGGCCCGCGAGCTGATCGCCCGCATCCGGGCCGTGCTGCGCCGCGGCGGCGAGTCCGAGGAGCTGCTGCCGCAGGTCCTGGAGGCCGGCCCGGTCCGGATGGACGTGGAGCGGCACGTGGTGACCGTGGACGGCGTCGAGGTGTCGCTGCCGCTCAAGGAGTTCGACCTGCTGGAGTACCTGCTGCGCAACGTGGGCCGGGTGCTGACCAGGGGCCAGCTCATCGACCGGGTGTGGGGCGCGGACTACGTCGGCGACACCAAGACCCTGGACGTGCACGTCAAGCGGCTGCGGTCCAAGATCGAACCGGATCCGTCCGCCCCGCAGCACCTGGTCACCGTGCGCGGGCTCGGCTACAAGTTCGAGTCCTGATCCCGCGCCGTGCCCCATCCGGTGGACGCGCTTCACCGGATGGGGGATTACGGGATTGTCACGCCCGCCAGGTACGGTGCTCCGCGTGCGCCTAGGGGTGCTGGACGTCGGGTCGAACACTGTCCACCTGTTGGTGGTGGACGCGCATCGTGGTGCCCATCCGACGCCGATGTCGTCGGAGAAGTCGGTGCTGCGGCTGGCTGAGCAGCTCACCGGCAGCGGCACGCTGTCCCGGCACGGGGCCGACACGCTGATCAAGGCGGTGGCCGACGGCAAGGCCTCCGCCGTCCAGTTCGGCTGTGAGGACCTGATGGCCTTCGCCACCTCGGCCGTGCGCGAGGCCGGCAACTCCGCCGCCGTGCTCGACCGGGTCCGCAAGGAGACCGGCGTCGAGCTCGAGGTGCTGTCCGGCGAGGACGAGGCCCGGTACACCTTTCTCGCGGTGCGCCGCTGGTACGGCTGGTCGGCCGGCCGGCTGCTCAACCTGGACATCGGCGGCGGCTCGCTGGAGATCGCCGTCGGCCGGGACGAGAACCCCGACCTGGCCTGCTCGATCCCCATGGGCGCGGGCCGGGTGACCCGGACGCGGTTCAAGCACGACCCGCCGAGCCGGCACGAGCTGCGCGACACCGTGGAATGGCTGGACGAGCAGATCGCCCCGGTGGCCAAGCGGGTGCTGCGGCTGGGCGAGCCCGACCTGGTCGCCGCCACCTCGAAGACGTTCCGCACGCTGGCCCGGCTGACCGGCGCCGCCCCGTCCGACCGGGGGCCGCGGGTGCGGCGGGTGCTGACCCATGCCGGCCTGCGCCAGTTGATCGCGTTCATCTCCCGGATGTCCGCCGCGGACCTGGCCGAGCTGGAAGGCGTCAGCGCCGGCCGGTCGGCGCAGTTGGTCGCCGGCGCCCTCGTGGCGGAGGCCACCATGCGTGCGTTGTCACTCACAGAACTCGAGATCTGCCCCTGGGCTCTGCGCGAAGGTGTCATCCTTCGGCGACTGGACCACACGGACGGCGCGGCGCCGCCCGGCGAGACTGGACGGACGGCGCACTTCGGGGCACGGTGGAATCAATGAGTCGAGAAAGCGGTTCCGAGCGCAGTCAGCGCACGGTCGCGGAGTTGCTCGCCCAGTACGGGGCCAACTCCGAGGACAGTGCGCCCAGACGCCGTCGGCGCCGGGCCGACGAGCCGTCCGACACGTCACCCCAGACGATCATCGAACGGGTGCTGTCGGACAGCGGCGAGATGATGGCCATCCGCGACGACGTCGAGGAGACCACCGTCGGCGCCCAGCCGCCGGTGCGGCCCCAACAGCCGCTCCAGCAGCAGCCCCCGCCGCCGCCGGCCCCGCCCGTGGCGACGTCCTCGCAGCAGCTGCCCAAGCGGCCGATCCAGCAGCCCCCGCAGCCGGGCCCGCAGCAGCAGCCGCCCCCCATGCCCCAGTCCGGCCCTCCGCAGCCCCCGGTCGCTTCCCCGCAGCAGACCACCACGGGCATGCGCCCGCCGGTGCGCCCCGGCGCACCCGTCGCCGGCCGCCCGACTCCGCCGCCCCCGCCGCCGCGTATCGAGTCGTCCCGCACCAACCTCTCGCGTAACGACCTGATGCGGCAGGGTCCGCAGCAGCCGTCGGCCCAGCAGCAGGGCCCGCCGCAGCAGGCGCCCCAGCAGCCGTCGCAGGCCACTGGCTTCTACCGGCCGACGCCGCCCGGCACGCCACCGCCACCGCCGGTGGACGCCACCGCGGACACCACGTACCTGCCGCCGATCACCGCGGACACGCCGCCGCCGAACCCGCTGGTCAACCGGCTGTCCGGCGCGCCGCCGCAGGAGGGCGTCACCGATGTGATGCCGCGCATCCCGGCGGCGGTCGGCGAGAGCACGCAAGCCCACCCGGGCCCGCTCCTCGGCGACGATGATGGCGGCCCGTTCACCGGCCCCGGCACCCAGGCGCATCCCGGGCCGCTCGTCGATGACGACGACGACTACGAGTACGACTACCAGCAGGAGAACTCGTTCGCGTACGCCGTGGACCACGACGCGGCCCCGGCCGGTGTCGGCAGCGCGCTCGACGTGGACGAGAACGAGGACGATGAGCAGGCCGAGGGCTCCCCGGCCAAGCAGTGGCTGATGATGATCGCCCAGCTGGCCATCGGCGTCGTCGGCGGCGCCGCGCTCTGGCTGGGCTTCCAGTTCCTGTGGAACTGGCTGCCGGCGGCCGCGCTGGCCGCCGCGGTCGTGGTCATCGTCGCGCTGGTGATCGTCGTGCGGCGCATCCGCAAGGCCGACGACCTCCAGACCATGGTGCTCGCCGTGCTGGTCGGGCTGATCGTGACGGTGTCGCCGGCCGCGCTGCGGCTGATCGGGCACTAGTTGGCCAGTCGACACATCCCGATCGGGCTGTCCACGGCCTCGGTCTACCCGGAGTCGGCTGCCGCGGCCTTCGAGCTGGCCGGCGAGCTCGGCTACGACGGCGTCGAGGTGATGGTCTGGGCCGATCCCGTCAGCCAGAACATGGACGCCCTGCTCGACCTGTCCGACCGGCACGGCGTGCCGGTGCTGGCCGTGCACGCGCCGTGCCTGCTGATCAGCCAGCGGGTGTGGTCCTCCGACCCGGTGGTCCGGCTGCGCCGCGCGGTGACCGCCGCGCAGGTCCTGGACGCGCCGACCGTGGTCGTGCACCCGCCGTTCCGCTGGCAGCGCCGCTACGCCGAGCGCTTCCCGGAGCTGGTCGATGAGCTCAACGAGAGCAGCGGCGTGCAGATCGCCGTGGAGAACATGTTCCCCGTGCGGCTGCGCGGCACCGAGCTGTCGGCGTTCAAGCCGTCCGTCGACCCGACCGACGCCGGGCACAAGCACTACACGCTGGACCTCTCGCACACCGCCGCCGCGCAGATGGATCCGCTGGCCATGGCCGAGCGCATGGGCGAGGGCCTCGTGCACGTCCACCTGGCCGACGGCAGCGGCGCCGCGCGCGACGAGCACCTCGTGCCCGGTCGTGGCACCGCGCCGTGTGCCACGTTCTGTGAGCAGCTCGCCGCCGCCGACTTCGAGGGACAGGTCGTGCTGGAGGTCAACACCCGCAAGGCCCGCGGCCCGGGCGAGCGGGCGGCGGAACTGGCCGAGGCCTTGCTGTTCGCACGGCTCAATCTGGGGCAGAACTGATCGGTAACTTCGGTAACCGTGATCGTCGGATGGGACGTAGAGTCACGCCGTGCATCCGCTGCGAACCCTGATCCTCGCGGCCGGCGCCAACGATGCCGTCCGTAGGCTCGTGGCGACCGCGCCGGTGAGCCGGGACGTCGTGCGCCGGTTCGTCGCGGGTGAGGGCACCGACGACGTCGTCGGCGTCACCGCGCGGCTGGTGGCCGACGGGCTGTCGGTGTCGCTGGACTACCTCGGCGAGGACACCACCGACGAGGTGCAGGCCGAACAGACCGTGCAGGCCTACCTGCGGCTGCTCGACCGGCTGCACGCCGACGGGCTGTCCCGGCACGCCGAAGTCAGCGTGAAGCTCTCCGCCGTCGGGCAGGCGTTGGACGAGCGGCTGGCCCTCGACAACGCCTCCCGCATCGCCGCCGCGGCCGAGCAGTGCGGCACCACGATCACGTTGGACATGGAAGACCACACGACCACCGACTCCACCCTTCGGGTGCTGGCCGAGCTGCGGCGAACCTGGCCGTGGGTCGGGGCCGTGCTGCAGGCCTACCTTCGGCGCACGCTTGACGACTGCATGGCGCTGGCGGGCACGGGATCCCGGGTTCGGCTGTGCAAAGGGGCATACGCGGAACCGGTCACGGTGGCTTTTTCCAGCCCCCACGAGGTCGATCTCAGCTACGTACGCTGCGCAAACGCCCTCCTGGCGGGTCGCGGCTACCCCATGTTCGCCACCCACGATCCGAGACTTGTCGCCGTGATCGCCGAACGCGCGCTGTGGTACGGCCGTAAACCAGGTAGCTACGAATATCAGATGCTGTACGGAATCCGACCCGACGAGCAGCGACGGCTCGTCAACTCAGGTGAGGCGGTGCGTGTCTACGTGCCCTACGGCGAACAGTGGTACGGCTACCTGATGCGGCGGCTGGCCGAACGCCCCGCGAACACGGCTTTTTTCCTCCGGTCCCTGGTCGGTCGGTCATGAGCGCCGGACAGGCCTCGGCGATCCGGCCGTTCTCGGCCGCCTCCGCCGTGCGCCCGCTCGGCGACGGCACCGCCATCGCGGACCTGCCGCCGGACTGGACGGTCGGCACCAAGCCCCACGGCGGCTTCCTGCTCGCGCTGCTGGCCCGGGCCGGTGTCCAGGTGGTCGAGAGCACCGGCAGCGAGCTGCTGGACCCGCTCGCGGTCAGCGCCCAGTTCCTGCGCGCCCCGTCGGTCGGGCCCGTGATGCTCAAGACCGACATCCGCAAGGCCGGCCGCACGGTCGTGGTCGTCCGGGTCAGCCTCGAACAGCGGGGCTCCGCCTGCGTCGAGGCCATGGTCACCGTCGGCAAGCTGCCCGAGGAGCGCCCCGCCTGGCGTGACCTCCCCGAGCTGCCCGTGCTGCCGCCGGCCAACGCCATCGACCTGGGCTCCCTGCCCAACGCCGTCGGCGTCTTCAAGCTGGCCCGCGCCTGCGAGGTCCTCGTCGACCCCATCGGCGCCGGCTTCCTCGAACGCCGCACCGGCGACCCCCTCCGGCTGCGCATGTGGGTCCGCCCCCGCGGCGGCGAGCAGCCCGACCCCTACTTCGCCCTGGTCGCCGGCGACATCGCCATGCCGCTGACCTTCAACCTCGGCCGCTTCGGCTGGTCCCCCACCGTTCAGCTCACCGGCCTCGTCCGCGCCCGCCCCGAGCCCGGCTGGCTCCGCGCCCAGGTCGAGTCCCGCGCCGTCCATGGCCAGTGGTTCGACCAGGACGCCACCATCCTCGACGCCTCCGGCCGCCTGGTCTGCCAGGCCCGCCAGCTGGCCCTGAGCCCCCAGGAGACCAACAGCAGCTGAGCGGCTACAACCTGCTATAGCTTGTGCGAGCTGAGCGGTCCGCGGACGCGCTCGGACGTGAGCCCGGGATCGTGCCCGCGTTGTCGTGGGACCCCGGGCTTCGCGCTGTCTGGAGCACTTGAGCACGTCGATCGTGTGCGCCCGACTCAGCATCTCCCAGGCCTCCGGGTCGTCGTGCGGCTGTGAGGGCCGGGTTGTCTACAGTCCCGATCATGGACGACGGTCTCCGCAAGGCCCTGCTCGGGATCGCCGCGAACCCGTCCGCCCCGCCCGATGTCCTGCTCCGGCTGACCGTTCTGCGGGCAACCGCGGAGCACCTCGCCTGGCGACAGAAGAACCTTCCCGACATCGTGGTGGACGCACTGCTGGCTCTGGAGAACTCGACCGTCGCGCTGGCCCTGGACGGCCCACGGCAGCCCGGGGCCATCCGGCGCCGCATCGCCGAGCACCCCAACGTCGAGATCCGCGGGGCCTGGCGCCGATTCACCGAGGGCATGATCAACGTCGGAAACCGGGTGATGCCCGACGACCTGGCCGAATATGCCGGTCCGGACGGGCTGGCCGGTCTCGCCCGGCACGCCGACCCCGTGCTACGCACCGCCGTCGCGATGACGTGGGACACGATGCCCGTCGCGCTACGCCGGGACTTGCTGACCGATCCCGATCCCCGCGTCCGCACAGCCGCGGCCGGCCACCCACACCACTCCGCGCCCGACGACCTGCACGCCCGGCTGCTGGCCGACGAGGCCACCCGCAAAAAGGCGGCGGCCTACGCCACCCTGACGCCGCAGGCGATCCGGGAGTGTCTGGCCGGCGACGAAGGCGTTCGCGCCAATCTCGCGGCCAACCCCACCCTGCCGGCGCAGGCCCGTGACCAGTTGGCGGCGGATGCGCACCCGTACGTCCGCGCATGTCTATTGCTGCGCCAAGACCTGCCCGAGGACCACCGCCGACAGCTCTACGCGGAGCTAGTCGCCGAAAGCGACAGGTCCTTCGACGAAGCCGGCATCGCGTTGTGGGTGATCCGCCAGGATCAGCCATCCTGGCTTCGCTCCCTTGACCTCGCTGAGCGAATCGCCCACCTCGACTCGCCGATCCCGTGCTTCCGACTGTGTGCCGCGGACTCACCGGATCTGCCCCCGGAAGTGGTGCGGCGACTGCACACGCACGAGGACGTCGACGTGCGGCGCGTCGTCGCACGCCGTGACGACACCCCGCCCGAGGTGCTCGAACGGCTGGTCACCGAGCACGGCGAGGTGTGGCACCGCCGTCCGCTGATCGTCGAACACCCGAACTTCCCGCCGGCAGCGTTCATCAGGCTGGCCGCCAACGAAAGCCCACGTCGTCGCGTGATCGCCGTCCACGGCCCCGACCTGCCGGCCGACGTTGTCGCGGCACTGGCCGCCGATCCGATCGCCTCCGTGCGCGCCGGCGCCGCCCGTCATCGCAACATTCCCGTCGCGGCATGGGAAACCCTGCTTGCCGACGACGACCCCGAGGTTGTCGAAGCCGCCGGCGCCAACCCGGCGCTGCCGGTCGAGCTGATGCGCGACTTGCTCGATCGGGCTGGGTTGTAAGCACCTTTCCGGCCGAGTCTGCCCGCTGAGTTCGGTGGCCGCCTGAGCCCCGTGGCCCCGACACGTCAGAGCAGCTGGCGTACGCGGGCGGCCTCCCGCGTGAGGTGGTCGCGTTCCGGGACGGTGGTGGCCGCCCGGGCGGCCTCGGCGTAGAGGGCGGCGGCCTGGGTGAGGTTGCCGGCGCGTTCGTGGAGGTAGGCGGAGACGGCGGTATGGCGAGGCAGGGTGGGGTCGAGGTCGACCAAGGCCCGGAGGCCGGCCTGCGCGCCGTCGGCCTCGCCGACGGCCACCGCCCGGTTGAGCCGCACCACCGGGCTGTCGGTGATGGCCAACAGCTCGTCGTACCACTCGACGATCTGCACCCAGTCGGTGTCGGAGGTGCTGGGGGCGTCGGCGTGGAGGGCGGCGATGGCGGCCTGGGCCTGGTACTCGCCGAGGCGGTCGCGGGCGAGGGCGGCCTGGAGGACCGCGACGCCCTCGGTGATCAAACCGGTGTCCCAGAGGGAGCGGTCCTGGGAGGCGAGGGGGATGAGGCGGCCGCCGGGGCCGGTGCGGGAAGCGCGGCGGGCGTGGTGCAGGAGCATGAGGGCGAGCAGGCCGGAGACCTCGGGCTCGTCGGTCAGCACGAAGAGCTGGCGGGTGAGGCGGATGGCCTCGGCGGCGAGGTCGACGTCGCCGCTGTAGCCCTCGTTGAACACGAGGTAGAGCACCCGCAGCACGGTGCCGAGGTCGCCGGGGCGGTCGAGGCGCTGACCGTCGATCTTCTTCTTGGCCCGGCTGATGCGCTGGGCCATGGTGGCCTCGGGCACCAGGTAGGCGTCGGCGATCTGACGGGTGGTCAGGCCGCCGACGGCACGCAGCGTGAGGGCGACGGCGGCGGCCGGGGGTAGGGAAGGGTTGGCGCACAAGAAGAACAGCCGCAGGGTGTCGTCGCTGGCCGGCACGGGGCCGGCCGGGGGCTGCACCTCGACGGCCAGCTCCCGGCCCCGCCGCGACGACTCGGCCCGGACGGCGTCGAGGAACTTGCGCCACGCCGCCGCCACCAGCCAGGCCTTCGGGTCACGAGGCGGATCCGAGGGCCACGCCTCCAGCGCCCGGATCAAGGCCTCCTGCACGGCGTCCTCGGCCGACGCGAAGTCCGCGCCGCGCCGGACGAGGACGCCGATCACCGCGGGCACGAGCTCCCGCAGCAGGGATTCGTTCACTCCGTCACCGAGCTGTGCTCGCCGAGGAACGGCCGGACCTCCAGCCACTCGTGGATCGGCTCGCCGTTGGCGCCGGGCGCGGCCGACAGCTCGCCGGCCAGCTCCACGGCACGGTCCCAGGTGTCCACGTCGATGATCATCCAGCCGGCGATGAGGTCCTTGGTCTCGGCGAACGGCCCGTCGGTCACCGGCGGCCTGCCCTCGCCGTCCGAACGGACCCACGCGCCCTCGGGGGCCAGCGCCTGGCCGTCCACGTACTCGCCGGACTGCTCCAGCTTGGCCGCGAAGTCCCGCATGTACTGGATGTGCGCGTCCACCTCGGCCGGCGTCCACTTGTCCATCGGCACGCAGTTGATCGCCTCGGGGGCGCCGCGGTAGTGCTTGAGCAGCAGGTACTTCATGGCCGTTCTCCTTCGTTCGGTCCGTCCTGTGCCCCTGGGACGGAGCCGTCGCCCCATTCTCGACAACTCCGGGCAGATTTTTTTGACGAAACCGAAAACGCAGGTCAGACGCCCAGGTTGATGCCCTCGGTGCCGTCGGCGACCCGGCCGACGGCCTCGACGTCGTCGCCACGGCTGCTGGCGGAGAAGTGCCCGATGTTGATGGTCGCCCCGCGGTAGAAGGCCAGCACGACGATGAGCTCGCCGGGGCTGGCGGGGCCCCGGTCGCTGCACTGCCCGGGGCGGATGCCGACGGTCTCCATGCCGCCGCGGTTGGGCCACTGGAGCACGGCGTCGTAGTCGGCGAACCGGTCGACGCACAGCCGCACACCGCTGGCGGCGGGCGCCGCGGTCGCCACGACCGGGGCGACGAGGCCCAGTCCCACCGCGGCCATCGTCGCCGCGGTCGCCTTGGCCGCCGATGAAAGCATGTGTCTTCTCCTCAGCTCGGGGTCGTGTGGCACGGCTGCCACGCCGCGAACGTAGGAGCGATGTGCGGGCGGCGGGGACGGCCGAGCCGATCTTGGGGAAACCCCTCGGCAACCCCGGTCGCGAATCTCGGTGGCGGCGGCTGGCACGCTGGTGCGCATGACGACGATCGCGGTGCTGGGGGCAGGCAAGATCGGTGAGGCGCTGCTGTCCGGGCTGCTCGACGCCGGCTGGGGGCCGGGCGACCTGATGTTCACGGAGCGCTACGAGGAGCGCTGCCGGGAGCTGACGGAGCGGTACGGGGTGCGGGCGGTCACGGTGGCGGGGGCGGCAGCCACGGCCGAGGTACTGGTGGTGGCGGTGAAGCCGCAGGACATCGACCCGCTGCTGACGGAGCTGAACTCCCTGCTCAGACCGGGCACGCTGGTGGTGTCGCTGTGCGCGGGCCTGCCGACCGCGCTGTACGAGCGGGAGCTGCCGCAGGGCACGCCGGTGGTGCGGGTGATGCCGAACACGCCGATGCTGGTGGGCCAGGCGATGAGCGCGATCTCGGCCGGCGCGCACGCCACGCCGGAGCACATGGACCTGGTGGACAAGCTGCTGGGCAGCGTGGGCAAGGTGTTGCGGGTGCCGGAGTCCCAGCAGGACGCGGTGACGGCGCTGTCGGGCTCGGGCCCGGCCTACTTCTTCTTCCTGGTCGAGGCCATGATCGACGCCGGCATCCTGCTCGGGCTGCCCCGGGCGGTGGCGGCCCAGCTGATCATCCAGTCGGCGGTCGGCTCGGCGACGATGCTGGCGGACTCCGGCGAGCATCCGGTCACGCTGCGTGAGGCCGTGACCTCGCCGGCGGGCACCACCATCATGGCCATCCGCGAGCTGGAGAAGCACGGGGTGCGGGCGGCGCTGCTGGCGGCGATCGAGGCGGCGCGGGACCGGTCGGCGGAGCTGGGCCGCGCCCACGACGCCTGACCCCACCGCCCCGCAGAGATGTCACATGCGGTCCGCAGGTGCCTCTTGGAGGCAGGTATGCGCCGCATGTGACATTCGAAAGTGGGTGGTTGATCGGTGAGTGACGGTGGTGGGCTGCCGGATGGTCGAACCGCAGTGGCGGCGTGGTGCGTACGGGTGGATCCCGACACCACTGGGCGCACAGCGCGGCGCGGACGTCGCAGCAGCCCCATGCGTCCCGCTACGCTCGGGTGAGCACGTGCGTGTCGATACCGCCGGTGGGGAAGCCGACGGCGCGACACGTGTTTAAGGACGCGGTGACACATGCCGGCGCAGCAGCAGAAGGAGACACACCCCGGGCTCGCACAGGTGCAGTTCCTCACCATCGCCGAGGTGGCGAAGGTGATGCGGGTCTCGAAGATGACCGTGTACCGCCTGGTGCACTCGGGCGAACTGCCTGCCGTGAGGGTGGGCAAGTCGTTCCGCGTGACGGAAAGCGCGGTGCAGGACTACCTGGAGAACGCGTACTACGACGCGGGCTGAGTAGATCACAACAGCGCCCGGCTGGTACCTGTGCCAGCCGGGCTCGCCCGTGCGGGTAAAGTGACAGGTCGTTCGTGCTCGGTGCCATGGCCGCGTCCCCACGCGGCGGCAGGGGCTCGGCAGCCCTGGGCAGCACGAGGGCACCACCAAGATCACATCGTCTACACCTAAGGAACCCGTATGGGCTCGGTCATCAAGAAGCGTCGCAAGCGCATGTCGAAGAAGAAGCACCGCAAGCTGCTTCGCAAGACCCGGGTGCAGCGACGCAAGCGCGGCAAGTGAGGCGCTCGGCCTGAGGCCTGTTCGGCACCCGCGCGATCGCGCGGGTGCCGTCCTGCGTTACGGGTCCTTCACCAGATCCCGCCGATCGGGTGAGCCCGCGGTAAAACCCACGTGACCTGCGTCAATGCGGCGTACCTGGCCCCTGTTTCGGGCGGTCACGACGAGTAGCATCGCTCGGGTCGCCGCCTATGCAGGGAGTCGCATGGCGCCCAACATCGTCCTCGTCACCGGAGTCAGCCGCTTCCTCGGCGGCCATCTCGCCGCGCGCCTGGCCGCCGATCCGTCGATCGAGCGGGTGCTCGGGGTGGACACCGTGCCGCCGCCACGCGATCTGCTCCGGCGGATGGGCCGGGCCGAGTTCGTCCGGGCCGACATCCGCAACCCCCTGATCACCAAGGTCATCGCCAGCGCCCGGGTCGACACCGTGGTGCACGCCTCCGTCACCGCCAACCCGGCCGGTCCCACCGGCCGCACGGCGATGAAGGAGATGAACGTCATCGGCACCATGCAGCTGCTGGCCGCCTGCCAGCGGTCGCCCGCGGTGCGCAGGCTGGTGGTCAAGTCCACCAGCGCCGTGTACGGCGCCAGCTCGCGCGACCCGGCGATGTTCACCGAGGACATGGGGTCCAAGGCGCTGCCGTCCAGCGGCTACGCCAAGGACGCCGTCGAGGTCGAGGGCTATGTGCGCGGCTTCTCCCGCCGCCGCCCCGACGTGGCGGTGACCACGCTGCGTTTCACCAACTTCATCGGCCCGCGCATCGACACCGTGCTGACCAGGTACTTCGCCCTGCCGGTGGTGCCGACGATCTTCGGCTACGACGCCCGGATGCAGCTGCTGCACTCCGAGGACGCGCTGGCCGTGATGGAGCGGGCCACGCTGCACGACCTGCCCGGCGTGTTCAACGTCGGCGGTGACGGCGTGCTGATGCTGTCCCAGGCGATCCGCCGGGCCGGCCGGATCGCGCTGCCGGTGCCGAGCATGGCGGTGCCGACCGTCGGCCGGCTGGTGCGCAGCGCGCGGCTGGTCGACTTCTCGCCCGACCAGATGCGGTTCCTGAACTTCGGCCGCGTCGTGGACACCACCCTGCTCCAGCGGGACTTCGGCTTCACGCCGCGCTGGACGACCAAACAGGCGTTCGACGACTACGTCAGCGGCCGGGCGCTGCGCCCGGCGATCGACGTGGACACCCTCGCGGCGGCGGAGCGAGGCATTCTCGACCTCGCCGCGCGCATTCCGATCAGGTGAGTGAGGAGGTGGAACCCATGCCCGACGCACGCGTTATCCCGTTGCACGGCGCCGACCGGCCCGCGCCGAGAACGGCGCCGCCGGCGCGACCCCGGATGGAACAGGTGCCGCCACCCGCGGACACCGCACGCGACAAGGCCGTCGAGGCCGGCCCCGAGTGGGAGCGCAGGCTGGCCGACTCGCTGGCGTTCCTGCGTCGCCGCATCACCGGCGACTACCAGGTCGACGAGTTCGGTTTCGACCGGGAGCTGACCGACAACGTGATGATGCCGCTGCTGCGGCCGCTGTACGAGAAGTGGTTTCGGGTGGAGACCATCGGCCTGCACAACGTGCCGGCCGACAGCGGCGCGCTGCTGGTGGCCAACCACTCGGGCACGCTGCCGATGGACTCCGTGATGACCGCAGTGGCCGTGCACGAGCACCACCCGGCCAACCGGCACCTGCGCATGCTCGGCGCCGACCTGGTGTTCCGCACGCCGCTGCTGAGCTCCATCGCCCGCAAGACCGGCCAGACCCTGGCCTGCAACCCGGACGCGGAGCGGCTGCTGCGCGGCGGCGAGCTGGTCGGCGTGTGGCCGGAGGGCTTCAAGGGCGTCGGCAAACCGTACAAGGACCGGTACAAGCTGCAGCGGTTCGGCCGCGGCGGCTTCGTGTCGGCGGCGCTGAGGACCCGCACGCCGATCATCCCGGTGTCCATCGTGGGCGCCGAGGAGATCTACCCCAAGATCGGCGAGATCAAGCTGATCGCCCGGCTGTTCGGGCTGCCGTACTTCCCGGTGACGCCGACCTGGCCGCTGCTCGGGCCGCTGGGCGCGGTGCCGCTGCCGTCCAAGTGGTACATCGAGTTCGGCGAGCCGATCCGCACCGACCACTACGAGCCGGGGGCGGCCGAGGATCCGATGCTGGTGTTCAACCTGACCGACCAGGTCCGGGAGACCATCCAGCAGACCCTCTATCGGCTGCTCACCCAGCGTCGCAACGTCTGGCTGGGCTGACTCACTCGATCGGGTAGTCGACCGGCGCCATCGGGTCGCGGTGCCTACCGTGGTCGGATGGCGCTGTGGTCGCGGAGATCCGCATTGCTCGCGGCGCCGGCGATGGCCGCCGGCGGGCTGGTTGTCGCCGGCGCGCTGCCCGCGTCGGCGGCCACGAGCGACGCGCTGACGTTCGTCGCCTCGCGGGCCACCAGTTCGCCGTTGGACAAGGCCGTCGTCGGCACCACCTTCGGCGCGCTGCTCACGCTGTTCGACGCCAACTCGGCCGCCGCCGGTGACGGCTCGATGTTCGGCACCGTGGTCAACGTGACCGTGGACAACCCGGCCAAGCTCATCGTGCAGATGAAGATCGTGCTCCGGCTCAGCGCCGGGGCCAAGGGCGAGCTGCACCTGAGTTCCATGCACGCCATGGTTGTTCCGTCGCCGGTGCAGAACCCGCTGGCCATCGTCGGCGGGACCGGGCAGTACGCCAACGCCCGCGGCGAGGGCACGATCACCTATCCCACGCCGGACCGCATCAACATCACGCTGAACGTGGCGACCTGAGGCGTCAGACCAGTGCTTTGGTCAGGTCGGCCGCTTCCCGGGCGGTGCCCCAGGACAGGGTGACGCCCAGGCCGCCGTGGCCGTAGCAGTGGACGATGGGACGGCCGGCGAGCTCACGGGATTCGAGGCGGATGGCCGCGCGTTCGGGGCGTAGCCCGACCCGGTGTTCGAGGATCGGGGCGCCGGCCAGCCGGGGTTCGACGGCGGCGCAGCGGTCGAGGATGGCGGCGGCGATGGCCGGATCGGGGTCCATGCGCCAGTCGCCGACGGTGGACACGCCGCCGAGCACGATCTGGTCGCCGTGCGGGAAGTAGTGGGTGAACTCGGGCTCGGTGGAGATCTCCACGAAGAACTCCTCGATGCCGGGATTGGCCACCACGACCAGCTGCCCGCGGCTGGCCCGGACGGTCAGGTCGGGGACGAGCCGCCGAGCGCCGACGCCGGTGCAGTTGACCAACACCGGGGCCTCGTCGACGGCCTCGCTCAGGCGCGTGACGGTGCGGATGTCGAGACGCCCGCCGGCCGCGGTCAGGCGGCCGGTGAGATAGCCGAGATAGCGGGGCATGTCGATCAGGGGCACGCGGGCCCACTGGCCGCTGATGAAGCCAGGCGGAAGTTCGTTGCGGCCACACGTGATCAGGCCCGGGACCATGGTCACCTGGGGCGGCAGATCGTCCAGGGGCAGCGGGGTGCGGCTGGCCATCCGGCCGCGGGTGAGGCGGACGCCGGTGGCCGGATCGCGGGCCAGCCGGGTGAACTCCTCCAGCCCGACACGACTCCAGCCCAGCGCCCGATCGGCCGGTTCGGCGAACGCCGGGCCCCACATGGCGCCGGCCATCGCGGAGGTGGTCTGCCGCGGCAGGTCGGTGCTCATCACCCTGGTTCGCACGCCGGCCTCGGCCAGGCACACCGCGGTGGTCAGGCCGACCACCCCGGCCCCGATGACGAGCACGTCGTCACTCACGCTCGTCACGGTAGGGCATCGGGCAGCGAATACCGAGTCCGAAAGGGACAGTGCCGGCTACGATCCGCGACCATGTCCCAGCCAAGCGCACCCCCGCAGTTCCCCATCTTGATCTCGACCATGAACGACGTCCCCGGCTGCCGGGTCACGCACGTCTTCGGCGAGGTCTTCGGCCTCACCGTGCGCAGCCGCGCGATCGGCGTGAACTTCATGGCCGGCATCAAGTCCCTTGGCGGCGGCGAGGTGACCCAGTACACCCAGATGCTGTCCGACTCCCGCAACGAGGCGCTCGGCCGGCTCTGCCAGCAGGCCATGGGCTACGGCGCGAACGCCGTGCTGGCCATGCGCTTCGACTGCAACGAGATCGCCCAGACCATGAGCGAGGTCGCGGCCTACGGCACAGCCGTCTACATCGTGCCCAACGACCAGCCGGCCCAGCAGCACGCCGCCCAGGCCCACCAGCCGCCGGCCGCCCAGCAACAGCAGTACCAGCAGGCCCCGCAGCAGCAGCCACCGACGCAGCAGCCCCAGCGTTGATGCCGAAGGCGTGAAGGGACCATTCCTACACTCCGAGTGGAGGAATGGTCCCTTCCGAACGTGAAAGCGCTAAGCGCTGGGCGCTAGGAGGCGCGGCGGCGGTAGGCGATGCCGGCGGCTACGGCGCCGGCCAGGGCGCCGGCGCCGAGGACCGTGGGCA
This sequence comes from Kutzneria sp. NPDC051319, assembly GCF_040682195.1. Classification (NCBI taxonomy): domain Bacteria; kingdom Bacillati; phylum Actinomycetota; class Actinomycetes; order Pseudonocardiales; family Pseudonocardiaceae; genus Kutzneria; species Kutzneria sp. NPDC051319. The sequence goes on from NZ_JBFBAM010000010.1 coordinate 100,475, forward strand.
CGCCGATGCGGGCGGCCTTGCGGCCGGTGCGGAAGTCACGGATCTCCCAGCCGCGGCGGCGGGCCAGCTCACGCAGGGCGGGGTCGGGGTTGACGGCCACGGCGGTGCCGGCGGTGGACAGCATCGGCACGTCGTTGATGGAGTCCGAGTAGGCGGTGCAGCGCCGCAGGTCGAGGCCCTCACGGGCGGCCAGCGCCCGCACGGCATGGGCCTTGGCCTTGCCGTGCAGCAGATCGCCCATGAGCCGACCGGTGTAGACGCCGTCCCGGGACTCGGCGACGGTTCCCAGCGCGCCGGTCAGCCCGAGCCGCCGGGCGATGATCGAGGCCAGCTCCACCGGCGTGGCGGTGACGAGCCAGACCCGCTGGCCGGCGTCCTGGTGCATCTGGGCCAGGGCCCGGGTGCCGGACCAGATCTTGGCCGCCATCAGCTCGTCGTAGATCTCCTCGCCGAGGTCGACGAGCTCTTGCACGCTGCGCCCGGCCACGAAACCCAGCGCCTGCTCGCGGCTGGCCCGCACGCTGTCGGGGTTCTCCTTGCCGCCGAGCCGGAACCGGAGCTGCCGCCAGGCGAAGCTGGCCAGGTCGGCGGTGGTGAAGTACTTCCGGCTGGCCAGGCCGCGGGCGAAGTGGAAGATCGAGGCGCCCATCATCATCGTGTTGTCGACGTCGAAGAACGCGGCGGCGGTCAGGTCCGGCGGCACCGCGAGGGCGGCCTCGAGGTCGGCGGCGGCCGCCACCGCCGCGTCGGCCGACGCCTCGCCGGCCACCTGGGCCATGCGGTCGAGTTCCGCCTGCTCCGCCTCGTCACGCCAGCGTGGCACCGCCGCGCCTCCCGCTTCGCCGCTCCTGCCGGGTCCTCATCGTGCAAGGGTAGCGATCAGCCGCCGAGCACAATGCCCGGTAGTCCGGGCAGCAGCGGCGGCAGGCTGATCACCGGCAGCGGCAGCGGCACGGAGACGTCGGTCGGCTTGGTGCTGGTGGTGGTCGGTCCGGACCCCTTGGACCCAGTGGTCACGGGTGAGGCCACCGTGGGCGTGGTGAAGGTGACGGTCGGCGTCGTGGTGGCGGTGCTCGACGACCCGCCGCCGGGCCCGGAGCCGCCCGGCCCGCCGCCGGGATGCGTGGCCGTGGTCGGCAGGGTGCTGTAGCTCTGCTGGACCGGCGGCCGCGTGGCGCAGGCGTCGGTGGCCGGCAGGGCTCCGACGTCGTCGGTGCCGCCAGCGGTGATCGTGTAGCAGTTCAGCCGCGCGATGAGGGCGTTGGCCCGCTCGGTGATGGCGGCCAGCAGGTCGGCGCTGGTGTCGGCGCGCTCGGGCAGTGACGGCCGCAGGGTCTTGAGCCGCTGCGACTGCGACGTGGCCCAGTCGCGCAGATAGGTCAGGCCGGAGCCGTCGCCGTTGGTGCTGAGCACGGTGAGCAGCCGCGAGCCGGCGGCGGCGTCGGTGTCGAAGTCGGTCAGCGCGGTCAGGTACGAACCGATGGGGGTGGCGCCGCGAGCGGCCATGCCCTCCATCTCGTCGATCCGCGCGGTGGCGAACTCGAGGTGCTTGCGGGCCTTGGCGGCGTCGTCGAAGGCGAGGCCGAAGGAGGCCGACTCGGCCGAGCGCTTGATCGCGTACAGCGGGTCGCCGGGCAGCGCGTCGCGGCTGAGCAGCAGGCTCATCGCGCCCAGCGACAGGATCAGGCAGAGGGCGGCGGCCAGGGCCACCATCAGACGGCCGGGTGCGGTGGACCGGGCGGCGGCTAAGTCCCGGACCGGGGCCGGCGGGGACTCGAAGTCCATGGCCTTGAACTCGGCGAGCACCCGCAGTCGCATGCGCTCCCGCTCCCGCGGGGTCGGCGCCACCGCGTCGGCCGAGCGCCGCAGCAGATCTGCGACGCGTTCGTGCTCCATCCGGGTCTCCACCTCACCACCTGTTCGTTCCCAATCCAGGAAACGACGGCGGCACTGCATCGGTTACGCGTAAGAGCATTGCGTCAGCGTTTGCGCACAGCTAGCGCAGTTCGGCCGGCAGCAGTTGGGCCAGCCGGCGTACCGCGCGATGCTGCAAAGCCTTGATCGCGCCCTCGTTCCGGCCCATCTGCTCGGCCGTCTCGGCCACCGACAGGCCCTGCAGGAAGCGCAACACGATGCACTCCCGCTGGTCGTCGTTGAGCTCGCTCACGCAGCGCAACAGCTCGGTTGATGTCGCCTCGTCCAGCACGGCCTGCTCGGGACCGGCCGTGACCTGGCGATTGTCGTCCAACTCGGCGGTGGTGACCTCCAGCCGGTACCGGCTCGACTTGACGTGGTCGAGCACGAGGTTGCGGGCGATGGTGACGAACCAGGCGCCGACGTCACGGCCCTGGTAACTGACCGTGGTGATGCGGCGCAGGGCCCGCAGGAACGTCTCGGAGGTCACGTCCTCGGCCAGCGTGCGGTCGCCGACCCGGAACAGCACGTACCGGAACACCTGGTCCACGTACCGGTCGTAGAGCAGGCCGAACGCCTCCACGTCGCCGCTCTGCGCCTTGTCCACGAGCTGCCACGCCTCGGCGTGCTCGTCGGCGGTGGGCGGCCGGCCACCTGGCTGTTTGGAACGGGCAGGGCTGCTCATAGGTCCAGCAGCACCTCCCTTGGTCGGCGTAGCGGCAGCATACGTGTTGTTACTTGCAGGTAGGTAGCGCTCACGGGCGGACCTTGATGGGACGTCGGGACCAGCTCCTGCGTGACGCGGGAGCACCGTGACAAAATCCAGCGGTCGGCTCGATGGGGAGGTCTCGTATGACCGGTGTCAGCAACGTGGCGGATCTGGTCCGCACCGCCGCGGTCCGTGGTCCGGATCACCCCGCGTTCATCGACGCGACCACCGGAGACATCCTGAGCTGGGCCGAGGTGGACGCCGCGACCGATGTCGAGGCCCACCGCCTGCGCGAGGCCGGCCTCCAGCCGGGCGACCGGGTCGCGGTGCGGCTGCCCACGTCCACGGAGTTCGCGGTGGCCGTGTTCGGCGCGCTGCGGGCCGGCGGCGTGGTGGTGCCGGTCAGCACCGGCGGCCCCATCCGTGAGCTGACCCGCGTGCTCAACGACAGCGACGCCTCGCTGCTCATCGGCGACGGCGACGGCGTGTCGACCAGGACGCTGCCCGCGCCGGTGCTGCGCGTCGACGGCGGCCTCACCGGCGAGTCGGTGCGCGGCGGCGAGGACGTGGCTGTGCTCGCGTACACGTCGGGTACCTCCGGTGTGCCGCGCGGGGCGATGCTGTCGCACCGCGCGTTGCTGGCGAACGTGGCGCAGTGCGCGGCGCTGCGCCCGGCGCCGGTGACCGCCGCCGACCGCGTGCTGCTCGCCTTGCCGCTGTTCCACTCCTACGGGCTTGGACCTGGACTGTTCCAGGTCGCGGCCGCCGGCGCGACCGCTGTTCTGCTGCAACGTTTCGACGCGGAGGCAGCAGTTGACACCATCGAGCAGCACCGGGTGACGACGTTGGTCGGCGTGCCCCCCATGTATCAGGCGCTGATGCACGTAGACGCCGCTCGCCTGCGTGACGCACTGGTCACGGTCCGGCTGCTGACCTCGGGCGCCGCGCCGCTGAGCCCGTCGCTGCTGGCGGCCGTGCAGCAGGCGACGAGCCTGCCGGTGTTCGAGGGCTACGGCCTCACCGAGACGGCCCCGGTGCTGACCTCCACGCTGGTCGGCGGCCAGATCAAGCCAGGCTCGGTCGGCCGCCCGCTGCCGGGCGTCGAGCTGCGGCTGGTGGACACCGACGGCCAGCCGTTCGCCGACGACGAGGAGTTCGTGCTGCCCGACGACGACGCCGGCCTGGTGTCGGTGCGCGGCGAGAACCTGTTCAGCGGCTACTGGCCGGACGGCGCGCACGGCCCCGACGCCGAGGGTTGGTTCCGCACCGGCGACGTCGGCTACCTCGACGCCGAGGGCGATCTGCACCTGGTCGACCGGGCCGGCGACCTGATCATCGTGAACGGCTTCAACGTCTACCCGCACGAGGTGGAGCAGGTCATCGCCGAGCTGCCCGGGGTCGCGGAGGCGGCCGTGGTGGGCGTGCCGAGCGAGACGACGGGCGAGGCGGTGAAGGCGGTGCTGGTGCTGGGCCAGGACGCCGAGCTCACGGCGGAGCAGGTGGTCGAGCACTGCGCGGAGCGGCTGGCCAAGTTCAAGGTGCCGGTCACGGTGGAGTTCGCCGAGGTCCTGCCGCACTCGGCGACCGGCAAGCTGGTGCGCAGCCGGCTGCGGCTGCCCCAGGGCTAGGTCGCCCGGGCGTAGGTTGATCCGCGTGAGCCACACCGTGACCGTGATGACGAGGGTCGGCTGCGACCACTGCGTGCAGGCCGAGGCCGATGTCCGGCGCATCTGCGACGAGCTGGGTGTGCCGTGGGCGGCTTCGGACGTGGACACCGATCCGGAGCTGCGGGCCGAGTACGGCGACCGGGTGCCGGTGATCCTGGTCGACGGCCGCGAGCACGGCTACTGGAAGGTCGAGGAGCCCCGCCTGCGGGCGGCGCTGGCCGACTGAGCCGAACGGCGGCCCCTCGGGGCAATGGGCAAGCACGGGACGGCCGTTCAGTGCTTGGCTGGGGGCATGACCCGCGAGATGTTCACGGAGCACTACTTCGCTCACGTGCACGAGTTCATGGCCACCGCCCGAGCCGAGGAGCCGGTGTTCCTCACCCGGTCGGTGAACGGCGTCCCGACCTGGGTCGTCACGCGCTACGACGACGTGCGGGCGCTGCTCACCGACGACCGGCTGAGCAAGGACTCCCCGCGGCTGGTCGAGCTGCTGACCGAGAAGCTGATCGCCGCCGGCCGCGAGCCCAAGCTGAACAACCTGTTCGGCAAGCACATGCTGAACTCCGACCCGCCCGACCACACCCGGCTGCGGCTGTTGCTGGCCAAGGGCTTCACCGCCCGCCGGGTGGCCTTGCTGCGGCCGTTCACCGAGCAGCTGACCGAGAACCTGCTGACCGCGTTGGCCACCGCCGACGGCCCGGTCGACGTCGTCGACGGCTTCTCGGTGGCGCTGCCGGCGATGGTGATCAGCGAGCTGCTGGGCGTTCCGCCCGAGGACCGGCACGAGTTCCAGGCCTGGACCGGCGCGCTGCTGTCCGGCGACCCCGTCCAGTACGTGCCGGCCGACCTGGCGATCAACGCCTACATGAGCAACCTCATCGCGCAGAAGTCGGCCACGCCGGGCGACGACCTGCTGTCGGCCATGACCAAAGCCAGTGAGGAGGGCGACCGGCTGTCCACGGACGAGGTGCTGGCCATGGCCTTACTGCTGCTGGTGGCCGGGCACGAGACGACCGCGAACCTGATCAGCTCCGGCATCCGGCGGCTGCTCACCACGCCGGGCCTGGCTGAGCAGCTGCTGGCCGACCCGGCGCCGGTGGTGGAGGAGATGCTGCGCGTCGACACCCCGGTGATGCTGGGGACCTCCCGGTTCACCACGGTGGACGTCCAGGTCGGCGGCGTGACCATTCCGGCCGGCGAGATCGTGGCGCTGTCGGTGGGGTCGGCCAACCACGACGAGGAGCGCTTCGCCGACAGCGCCGAGTTCGACCTGGACCGCGGGGCGCGCGGGCACATCGCGTTCGGGCACGGCCTGCACCACTGCCTCGGGGCGCCGCTGGCCCGACTGGAGGCCGAGGTCGCGCTGACGGCGTTCGCCCGCCAGTTCCCGGAGGCGCGGCTGGCGGTGCCGGTGGAGCAGTTGCCGCACCGTCACGCGGCGATCATGAACGGTCACTCCGAAATGCCCGTTGTGCTGGGCGCGCGGGCGGTCGTCACCAATTCGTAAGGCCGGATCGCTTGAACCTTCGGCCCCCGCGGCACGAAGTTGAAGTGTGGGTGCACCAACGACAGTCGAAGCTCCGCCGCGGCCGACCGAGGCGAGGATCCCGGCCGGCCCGGCGATGCTCATCGGACTGCTGGGCGTGGCGGCCGCGCTGGCCGCCGGCCATCTCGTCGCCGCGTTCATCGATCCGAACGCGTCGCCGTTCCTGGCCGTCGGCAACGCGGCGATCGACCTGACGCCGGCCTGGCTCAAGGAGTTCGCCGTCACGGCGTTCGGCACCGCCGACAAGCTGGTGCTGCTCACCGGCATGGGGGCGTTCCTGGTGGTGGTCGCGGCCGTGGCCGGGCTGCTGTCGCGGCGCAGCCCGATCCCCGGCACGGCGCTGGCGGCGGTGCTCGGCGTGGCCGCGGTCGCCGCCGTGTTCAGCCGTTCCGACCTCGGCCAGCTGGCCAGCCTCGCGCCGCTGGCCAGTCTGGTCGCCGGGGTGATGACCTTCCGACGCCTGCACGCGGCGGCGCTCGGCGTCCAGGAGGCCGACAGCGGGCCGCACGGCGTGGAGCGGCGGAAGTTCCTCCAGGGGGCCGTCGGCGTTGCCGTCGGGGCGGGCATCGCCGGCGTGGCTGGCCAGCTCATCGGCACGCGCGTGGACGTGGAGGGCTCGCGGGCCACGGTGACCCGGCGGCTGGCCAAGTTCCGGGACGGGACCACCGTCGCCGGCGCGGACTTCGCCCAGGACGGCACGCCGACGTACCTGACGCGCAACGAGAACTTCTACCGGATCGACACCGCGCTGTCGGTGCCCCGGCTGACCGCCGAGGGCTGGTCGCTGCGCATCCACGGCCTGGTCGGCCGGGAGCTCACGCTGAACTTCGACGACGTCATGGCCATGGACCTGATCACCCGCACCATCACCATGACCTGCGTGTCCGACGACGTCGGCGGCCCCTACATCTCGACCGCGCAGTTCACCGGCGTGCCGCTGCGCGACCTGCTGGCCAAGGTCGGCGTGAAGGACGGCGCCGACCAGGTCTTCTCCACCAGCACCGACGGCTACACCGCCGGCAGCCCGCTGGAAGTGATCATGGATCCGGGCCGCAACGCCATGCTGGCCGTGGGCATGAACGGCGAGGCCCTGCCGCCCGAGCACGGCTTCCCGGCCCGGCTGGTCGTGCCCGGCCTGTACGGCTACGTCTCGGCCACCAAGTGGGTCACCGACATCGAGCTGACCACCTTCGGCGCGAAGACCCAGTACTGGGTGCCGCGCGGCTACTCGGAGAAGGCCCCGATCAAGACGGAGTCGCGCATCGACAGCCCCCGCGGCCTGGGCTCGGTGCCGGCCGGCAAGGTCGTCGTGGCCGGCATCGCGTGGGCCCAGACCAAGGGCATCGCCAAGGTGGAGCTCCAGATGGACGGCGGCCCGTGGCAGGAGGCCGACCTCGCCGTGCAGCCGACCAAGGAGGCCTGGCGGATGTGGCGGCGGTCCTACCAGCTGCGGCCGGGCTCGCACACCGTGGTGGTGCGGGCCACCGACGCCACCGGCTACACGCAGACCGCCGACGTGGCCGATCCGGTGCCGGACGGGGCCACCGGCCTGCACTCCGTGGTGTTCACGACGGCCTGAGCAGGGGCGTCTCGCCCGAACGGGCGACGGCTTTCCGCACGCCGAGCCGCCAACTTTGTGCACGCGTTCACAAGCGCTACGGTTGACCCATCACACCAATCGAGGGAGCAACCAGCGTGGGTGCACGGCGGGGTGAGGACGTCGAGGTCGTGGCTGCCCCCGGCCGGCTTCCGGACGAACCGGCCGTGCGCGAGCGGGCCCGGGCCATTCCCGAGGCCGCCGTCGCCCGCCTCGCGGTCTACCTGCGGGTGCTGTCGGGCCTGGCCGAGCAGGGCGTGACGAGCATCGCCAGCGAGGAGCTCTCGGCCGCCGCCGGCGTCAACTCGGCCAAGCTGCGCAAGGACCTGTCCTACATCGGGTCCTACGGCACCCGGGGCGTCGGCTACGAGGTCGAGGTGCTCGTCGACCAGATCGAGCGAATCCTCGGACTTACGCGAAAGCACTCGGTGTGCGTGGTCGGCATCGGTAACCTTGGTCACGCGCTGGCCAACTACGGGGGCTTCCCGGGCCGGGGTTTTCCGGTCTCGGCGCTGTTCGACGTGGACGAGGATCTGATCGGGGTCCCGGTCGGAGGAATCCTGGTCAGCCATGTCGACGACATCGTCCGGGTGTGCTCCGAGCGGGAGATCTCGATAGGGGTGATCGCCACGCCGCCACCCGCCGCGCAGGCGGTCTGCGACCGTTTGGTATCCGGGGGCGTGCAATGCATCCTGAACTTCGCACCCGTCGTGCTCCAGGTTCCCGACCACGTCGAGGTGCGCAAGGTCGACTTGGCGGTGGAGATGCAGATCCTGTCGTTCCACGTGGCACGGCGCGCGGACGAGGCTGCGAACGCGGACGAGAGCGGAATGGTGGTGCCGGGGTGAACTCGAAGGCCGGCTCGACCGTTCTAGCCTGGGGGTGGTCGAAATGAGCCTGCTCGCGGTCGGTGTGTCCCACCGCACGGCCGAGGTGCGCACGCTGGAACGACTGGCGGTGTCCTCGGACAACCTGCCCAAGCTGCTCGACGAGCTGCTGGGCCAGGAGAACGTCACCGAGGCCCTGCTGCTGTCGACGTGCAACCGGATCGAGGTGTACGCGGTCGTCGACGCCTTCCACGGCGGTCTGGCCGACGTCACCAACGTGCTCTCGCGGCACTCGGGCATCGAGGTCAACGAGCTCTGCGAGCACTTCTACGTGCACTACGCCGCGGCCGCGGTCGAGCACCTGTTCTCGGTGGCCGCCGGCCTCGACTCGATGGTCGTCGGCGAGGCCCAGATCCTCGGTCAGCTGCGCGGCGCCTACTCCGACGCGGACGCGGCCGGCACCGTCGGCAAGACCCTGCACGAGGTCGCTCAGCAGGCCCTGCGGGTCGGCAAGCGCGTGCACAGCGAGACCGGCATCGACCACGCCGGCGCGTCGGTGGTGTCCGAGGCCCTGGCCGACGCCGAGCGCGTGCTGGACGGCCTGGCCGGCCGCAAGGCGCTGCTGGTCGGCGCCGGCTCGATGGGTGGCCTGGCCGCCGCGCACCTGCGCCGCGCCGGCATCGGCGAGATCGTCATCGCCAACCGCACCCCGGCCAACGGGGACCGGCTGGCCGCGTCGCTGACCGGCGAGGGCGTGCCCGCCCGCGCGGTCGGGCTCGACCGGCTCGCCGATGAGATCTCCGCCACGGACGTGCTGCTCGCCTGCACCGGCGCGATGGACGTGGTGGTGGACGTCGACCGGTTCGCGCCGGGCGCCCGCCGCGGCCCGCTGGTGGTCTGCGACCTCGGCCTGCCCCGCGACGTCGACCCCGCGGTCGCCGACCTGGACGGCGTCACGCTGGTCGATCTGGAGACGTTGCAGCACCGCCTGGCCACCGCGCCGTCGGCGCTGGACACCGAGCGGGCCCGGCGCATCGTCGCCGACGGCGTGCGCGACTACCTGGCCGGTCAGCGGTCCTCGGCGGTCACCCCGACGGTGACCGCGCTGCGCCGCCGCGCGGCCGAGGTGGTGGACGCCGAACTGTTGCGATTGGACTCGCGGCTCCCGGACCTGGATGATTCCCTCCGTGCGGAGCTGGCCAGGACGGTCCGCAGGGTGGTGGACAAGCTGCTGCACACCCCGACCGTCCGCGTCAAAGAACTGGCTTCGTCGCCCGGCGGGGCCGGCTACGCGGACGCTTTGCGGGAGCTCTTCGAGCTCGACCCGCAGGCGCCGAGGGTGGTCAGCACGCCACGCACTGTAGAGACCGAACACGGTGGAGACCGGTGAACCGGACGTTGAGGATCGGAACCCGAGGCAGTGCCCTCGCACTGGCCCAGACCGGCATGATGGCCGAGCGGCTGGAGCGCGCGGGAGCCACGGTGGAGATCGTCACCGTGAGCACCCCGGGCGACCGGTCGAACGCGCCCGTCGCCGAGATCGGCGTCGGCGTGTTCACCTCGGCCCTGCGCGACGCGCTGGCCAACGACGAGGTGGACGTCGCCGTTCATTCGTACAAGGACCTGCCGACGGCGCCGGACCCGCGGCTCGTGCTGGCCGCCGTGCCGACCCGCGAGGACCCCAGGGACGCCCTGGTCGCGCGGGACGGCATGGTGCTCGGCGAGCTGCCGGCCGGCAGCCGGGTCGGCACCGGCGCGGCCCGTCGGGTCGCTCAGCTCGAGGCGCTGGGCCTCGGCCTGGAGATGGTGCCGATCCGCGGCAACGTGGACACCCGGATCCGCAAGGTGTTCGACGGCGAGCTCGACGCCGTCGTGGTCGCCGCGGCGGGCCTGTCCCGGCTCGGCCGGCTCGACGTCGTGACCGAGTTTCTCGACCCGATCCAGATGCTGCCCTCCCCCGCGCAGGGTGCGCTGGCGGTGGAGTGCCGGGTCGACGACGTCGACACCGAACACCTGCTTCGCTCCTGCCTGGATGATCAGGCCAGTAGGGCCGCTGTCACCGCCGAGCGCGCGATGCTTGCCGCGCTGGAGGCCGGGTGCAGCGCGCCCGTCGGCGCACTGGCCGATGTGGTGGAAGACCTCGACGACGACGGCCGCACTGTGTTGCGCCTGTCGTTGCGTGGGGTCGCCGCGACGCCGCAGAACGAGCTGCTGCGCGCCTCGGCCACCGGTGACTTGACCACAGCAGAGCAGTTGGGCCGGGCGCTCGCGGCCGAACTGCTTGATCTCGGCGCCACGGTGCTCAGTGGCCCGGGGAGCAAGTGATGGGGAGTGCCCTGATGTCGACCCGCGCACGTAAGACCCCCGGACGCGTCGCGTTCGTGGGTTCCGGCCCCGGCGACGCCGGGCTGCTGACGGTTCGGGCCACGGAGTTGCTGGCCAGGGCAGAGCTGGTGGTGACCGACCCGGACGTGCCGTCCGAGGTCCTCGGCCTGGCCGAGGGCGCCGAGGTGCGCCCGGCCGTCGGCGAGCCGGGAGATGTCGCGAAGGACCTGGTCAACGAGGCCCGCAACGGGCGCAGCGTCGTCCGGTTGGTCTCGGGTGACCCGCTGACCCTGGACTCGGTGGTGACCGAGGCCCAGTGCGTCGCCAGGTCCACTGTGGACTTCGATGTGGTGCCCGGAGTTCCCGGCGGCACCGCGGTTCCGGCCTACGCCGGCGTCGCGCTGGGCGCCGTGCACACCGAGGCCGACGTTCGGTCCACTGTGGACTGGGCCGGCCTCGCCGCCGCGCCCGGCACGCTTGTCCTGCACGCCACCGGATCCCACCTCGCCGAGGCCGCGTCCTCGTTGGTGGAGCACGGTCTGGCCCCGCAGACCCCGGTCGCGGTGACCGCCGGCGGCACCGCCTTCGGGCAGCGCACCGTGGACACCTCGCTGGCCGCGCTGGCCGCCGACGCCGGTGACCTCTCCGGGCAGCTGGTCGTGACGGTCGGCAGCAGCGTCGCCGGCCGGTCCAAGCTGTCCTGGTGGGAGTCGCGGGCGCTGTACGGCTGGCGGGTTCTGGTGCCGCGCACCAAGGAGCAGGCCGGCGCGATGAGCGAGCGGCTGCGTGAGCACGGGGCGATCCCGGTCGAGGTGCCGACGATCTCCGTCGAGCCGCCGCGCAGCCCGGCCCAGATGGAGCGCTCGGTCAAGGGCCTGGTCGACGGCCGTTACCAGTGGGTCATCTTCACCTCCACCAACGCGGTGCGCGCGGTGTGGGAGAAGTTCCGCGAGTTCGGCCTGGACGCCCGCGCCTTCTCCGGCGTGAAGATCGCCTGCGTCGGGGAGAGCACCGCGGCCAAGGTGCGGTCCTTCGGCATCATTCCCGAGCTGATCCCCTCCGGGGAGCAGTCCAGCGAGGGCCTGCTGGCTGACTTCCCGCCCTACGACGACATCCTGGACCCGGTGGACCGGGTGCTGCTGCCGCGGGCCGACATCGCCACCGAGACGCTGGCGGCCGGTCTGCGCGAGCGCGGCTGGGAGATCGACGACGTGACGGCGTACCGCACCGTGCGGGCCGCGCCGCCGCCCGCCGACACCCGCGAGATGATCAAGTCCGGCGGCTTCGACGCGGTCTGCTTCACGTCCTCGTCCACCGTGCGCAACCTGGTCGGCATCGCCGGCAAGCCGCACACCCGGACGCTGGTCGCCTGCATCGGCCCGCAGACCGCGGAGACCGCCCGCGAGTTCGGCCTGCGCGTCGACGTGCAGCCCGAGTTCGCCACCGTGCCGGCCCTGGTCGACGCGTTGGCCCAGCACGCGGCCCGGCTCCGCGCCGAGGGCGCGCTGCCGCCCCCGCGCAAGACCAAGCGCCTGCGCCGGTCGTGATTTTCTAGCTTGATCGAAGGGGGCGCTCCGGCAACGGGACCGCCCCCTTCGCCATTTTCGCCCCACAAAAGGGAGTACTCGTCGTGTTCCCCACGCACCGTCCCCGCCGGCTGCGCCGCACCCCGGCCCTGCGCCGCCTGGTCAGCGAGACCAGCGTCGAGCCGCGCCAGCTGATCCTGCCGATGTTCGTCAAGGAGGGGGCGACCGAGGCCATCCCGATCGCCTCCATGCCCGGCGTCGTCCAGCACACCCGCGACACCCTGCGCAAGGCGGCCGTGGAGGCCGTGCAGGCCGGCGTCGGCGGCCTGATGGTGTACGGCGTGCCGCTGACCCACGACGCCGTCGGCTCCGGCGCGACCGACCCCAACGGCATTCTCAACGTGGCCCTGCGCGACCTGCGCAACGAGCTCGGCGACGACACCGTGCTGATGTCCGACCTGTGCCTCGACGAGTTCACCGACCACGGCCACTGCGGCGTGCTCGACTCCGACGGCGCCGTGGACAACGACGCCACCCTGCGCGTCTACGCCGACATGGCCATCGAGCAGGCCCGCTCCGGCGCGCACATGGTCGGCACCAGCGGCATGATGGACGGCCAGGTCGGCGTGGTCCGCGAGGCGCTGGACGAGGCCGGTTACCTGGACACCGCGATCCTGGCCTACACCGCCAAGTACGCGTCGGCCTTCTACGGTCCGTTCCGCGAGGCCGTCGGGTCCCAGCTCAAGGGCGATCGCAAGACGTACCAACAGGATCCGGCCAACGCGCGGGAGGCGCTGCGCGAGCTGTCGCTGGACGTGGCCGAGGGCGCGGACATCGTGATGGTCAAGCCGGGCCTGCCGTACCTGGACGTGCTGCGGGTCGTCGCCGACAACTCCGAGGTGCCGGTCGCGGCCTACCAGGTGTCCGGCGAGTACGCGATGGTCGAGGCCGCGGCGGCCAACGGCTGGCTGGACCGGCAGCGCACCATCCTGGAGACGCTGACCTCGTTCCGCCGGGCCGGCGCCGACATGATCCTCACCTACTGGGCCGCCGAGGCCGCGCACTGGCTGTCCGCGTGACCGCTCCTCGTTCGGTCGACGTGGCGCGCTGGCTGTGGGTGGTCAGCGCGCTGCTGTCGGCCGTCCGGTCGCTGGTGGTGCTGGCCGACCGTCAGGGACTGCGCGACCAGGTCCGCGGCGTCGACCCGGCGCTGACCATGCAGCAGGTCGAGGCGGCCGTCAACGGCGAGATCCTTCTCGGCCTGCTGTTCAGCGCGGGCATCGTCGCGCTGTACGTGTTGGTGGCCAACAAGATGCGGGCCGGCAAGGCGTGGGCACGAGTGCTGCTCACCTTCTTCGGCATCATCTTCGTGGTGCTGGGCGCGCTGGGCATGGTCGGCCTCGCCGGCGGGCTGGCGGAGTCCCAGGGCCTCACCGTGGACCCGACCGAGGTGGCGCTGTCGGCCCTCGGGCTGGTGGTCGACGTGGCCGCGCTGGTGTCGATGTGGCTGCGCCCCTCCAACGACTACTTCCGGGCTGCGTCTCTGGCGCCGCCTCCGGCGTCGCCGCGAGGCCGCTCGTGACCGGTGCCTTCCCTGGCCGGACCAGGCGCCGGCGCGGCCTCGCGGCAGGACCAGTTCCCCGGCTTACTGTGCTGGTGGGGCGCGTGTAGCGTGCCGGCGTGACCATTGACGAATCGGGCGAGCAGGACGTCGCCTACCGGCCAAGGATCGTCACCACCGCCGTCGTGCTCTGGTCCCTGTCGGCCGTCGTCTACCTCGGCGGGTCGGCGTGGGTGATGAGCATGCACCAGGCCCAGGTCGACGCGGCGATGGTGAACCTGCCCAAGACCATCACCCGGGACCAGGTCAGCGGGCTGCTGACCGTCGGCGAGTTCAGCGCGCTGATCATCGGCGTGCTGGCCGCGGCCGGCGTGTACCTGCTGATGAAGGCCAACCGCCGGGTTCGGATCCTGCTGACCGTGGTCGTGTTCCTGGAGCTGCTGTCCCAGCTGCTGTTCGGCCTCATCGCCGCCGGCACCCTGCTGGGCGTGCTCGGCCTGGTGCTGCTGTACCTGCCGCGCTCCAACGCCTACTTCGCCGAGCTCAAGCGCCAGGCGGTGTGACCGTTCGCTATGCCGAGCCCGGCTCGTCGTTCTGGCCGGTGCTGTGGGCGCCGGGTTTCGCGCTGCTGGGCCTCGGCGTCGAGGCGCTGACCGGCACGGTGCACGTGCTGGGCTGGGCGCTGGCGGCGGTGCTGCTCGCGGGCGTGTGGGCGCTCTGGGTGGCCGCCCGTCGCCGGCTGCGGTCCGTGTCGCTCACGGACGAGGTGCTGCGCCTGGGCGAGGAAGAGCTGCCGGTCGCGGACATCGCCGCCGTCGAGGAGGACGAGCCCGAGGCGGCCAAGGTGCTCGGTGGCGGCTGGGGCACACCCAAGGGCACCGGCGCGGTCCCGCTGCGACTGCACGACGGCAAGATCGTGCTGGCCTGGGCCCGTCGCCCGGACGAGCTGAGGGCGGCGCTACAGGCCATGTTGGCGGCGTGAGACGCTGGTGGGCATGAGCAGCCCCCGGTTGAACCAGCCGTGGCGCGCCGCGGTGGCGGGCGGCCTGGTGGTCGTCGCCGCGCTCGCGGTGCTGGCCGCGGTGTGGAGCTGGCAGCACGGGATCGTCACGTACGACCTCCCGGCCGGCCAGGGCACGCCGGAGCTGGTGTCGACCCGCTTCGTCGGCAGCTGGATGGCCGGCGCGGTCGGCCTGGGCACGCTGGCGGCGCTGCTGCTGGTCGGCGCCGGCCGGCAGCTGGTGCTGGCCCTGCGCACCCGTGACAGCAATCCGCTGCCGCCGGTGCAGTCCGCGGAGCCCCCGGCCGCCTAGATCTTGGGCAGCACCGGCGGCGCGGGCAGCACCGGCCAGGTCCGCGGGGTCGACGGCCCGCCGGCCATGCGCAGCGCCAGCTCGATGTAGCGGCGGTGCATCTCGGTCGGCGTGAGCGAGCCGTCGTCACGGAACCATTCGCTGATCAGCCCGCACATGTCCAACACCGCCCGCGCGGTGGTGGCCGCGGAGCCGCCGACGAGGTCGAAGACGCCGGCCTCCTGCCCGGCGGTGAGGACGTCGGCCAGTTCGTCGCGCAGGCGCCGGCGGCTGGCGTTCACGTCCTCAAGCCGGCCGCCGGTGAGCCAGCGGTACTCGTGGTTGCCGACCCGCGAGCGCTCCCGGTACTGCGCGTGGGCGGCGACGTGCACCGCGACCAGGGCGGCGTACTGGTCGACCGGATCGTCGCCGGCGGTGGCGCGGGCCCGGCTGGTATGCCGTTCGAGCTCGGCGTGGATGTCCAGCACCAGGACGTACAGCAGCTCGTCCTTGGACGGGAAGTGGTTGTACAGCGCGCCCTGGGTGAAGCCGCAGGCCTGGGTGATCTCCTTCACGGAGGTGGCCAGGAAGCCGCGCTCGTAGAACAGCGTGGTGGCCGCGGCCAGCAGTCTGTCGCGGGACCGCAGGGTCTCCACACTCGTCATCGGTCAATAGTCGCCCACTTGACCGCGGCGGCGGACAACCGGTAGGACGTCCCGGGGTATATGAACGGTCATTTACCGTACGAACGTGAAGGGTCCACGTTGTCGTCCACTCGACTTGTCGCCTTGACCGCCGTGCTCGCCCTGGCGCTGACCGCCTGCTCCGGAATGTCGGGCACACCGAAGCCGACCAAGTCCTCGGTGGACTACAGCGCGCAGGCCATGCAGGCCACCCAGGCCGCCATCAGCGGCACCTACCACGAGCCCTCGGCCCAGTCCCGGCCCGCGGCCCCGGGCAAGAAGCTGGCGGTCATCTCCTCCGGCCAGAACGCGATCAGCTCGGTGGTGCCGGCCAACGCCGTGCTGGAGGCGGCCAAGGCGATCGGCTGGGACGCCCAGATCTACGACGGCAAGCTGAACCCGCAGTCCTGGCCCGAGCTGGTGGAGCAGGCGGTGACCAGCGGCGTGTCCGGCATCGTGCTGGTGGCGGTGGACTGCCCGGTGGTGGCCAAGCCGCTGGCCGAGGCCAAGGCCAAGGGCATCAAGGTGGTCGGCATCTTCGCCTTCGACTGCAACGACCCGCTGTTCGGCGGCAACGGCCCGTCGCTGTTCAGCTCGTACGTCGACTTCGGCCCGCCGGTCAACCGCAACATCGACGACTTCTCCGACCTCTACGGCGCCGACCAGGCCAACACCATCATCGCCCAGACCAACGGGTCGGCCAAGGTCGTGCTGGTGACCGACAACGAGTTCACCTCGATCCGGCACGTCATCCAGGGCTTCCGCAACACCATCGCCAAGTGCGCCACCTGTTCCGTCGTCGGCGAGGTCGACATCAAGGCCGCCGACCTGACCGGGCCCAACGCCGAGGCGGAGGTGGAGAAGGCGCTGCGCGACCACCCGGACGCCAACGCCGTGAAGAGCCCGTACGCCGCGGCCACGCTGGCCGCGGTGAGCCCGGCGGTGATGAAGGTCAACCGCGCGGCCTCGCTGTACGTCATGGGCGGCGAGGGTTTCGAGCCGGAGCTGGACCTGATCCGCAAGCACCAGGGCGTCTCGGCGGTCACGATCATCCCGTCCGACTGGTACGGCTGGGCCGCGGTCGACACCGTCAACAGCCTGTTCCTCGGCCAGGAGCCGGCCGACTCGGGACTGGGCTGGCAGCTGATCGACGACGAGGTGAACCCGCCGTCCAACAACGCCTACAAGCCGACAATCGACTTCCGCAGCGCATATCGGGCGGCCTGGGGAAAGACCGGCTGAGCCACCTTCAGGCAACTCACAGGCAGCGTCCAGTCTGGTGACAGGGTGAACACAGAAGATCGGAGGTGGACACCGCCCTGGGGCATGGAAGCTGCCGCGCTCCCCCAGGCAGGGAAGCGAGCAGAGTGAGGAACCCGTGTTGTCGAGATTTCGACTGCGCCTGACCAGACGGCGGGTGATCATCATCGTGGCCGCCGTGGTGGTGGCCACCGGCGGTGGCGTGGCGTGGGCCGCGACCAGACCGGCCGCCGACGCCACGACGACGTCCTTCGCCACCGCGACCACCGCGACGCTGAAGCAGACCGTCTCGTCGTCCGGCACCATCCAGCCGGCCCAGCAGCAGAACCTGAACTTCGCCGTCTCCGGCCAGGTCACCGGGGTCACCGCGACCGTGGGCCAGCAGGTGACCGCCGGCCAGGCCCTGGCCACCGTGAACTCCGCGGCGCTGGCCGCGAACGTCGCCGAGGCGCAGGCGACCGTGTCCACCGACCAGGCCCGGCTGAGCTCGGACCAGACGGCCGGGGCCTCCAGCGCGCAGATCGCCGCCGACCAGGCCGCGGTCACCGCCGCGCAGAACTCCCTGACCAACGCCCAGAACGCCCTGGGCGAAGCCACGCTCACCTCGCCCATCGACGGCACGGTCGCCTCCGTGAACCTGACGGTGGGTCAACAGGTTTCCGGCGGCAGCACGTCGTCGTCGAGCGGCTCGGGCTCGGGTTCCGGCGCTGTCGGCGGCGGTGGGGGACAGGGTGGCGGCGGCGGTGGCTCGACCGGGTCCTCCTCGTCGTCGAGCTCCAGCTCCAGCAGCACCGCTCAGGTCGTGGTGATCTCCACCAACACCTACATCGTCAACGCCAGCGTGGACGACACCGAGGTGGGGCAGGTCAAGAACGGCGAGCAGGCCACCATCACCGCCAACGGCAGCACCGAGCCGGTGTACGGCACTGTCACCTCGGTGGCGATGCTGGCCAGCTCCTCGGCCACGGTCCCGAGCTACCCGGTGACCATCGCCGTCACCGGCACGCCGACCGGCCTGCACCCGGGGGCCAGCGCCACCGTGGCCATCACGGTCAAGCAGGTCACCGACGCCGTGGTCGTGCCGACGGCCGCGATCCACTACGAGGGCGGCAATGCCGTCGTCTACCAGATGTCCGACGGCAAGCAGGTCTCCAAGCAGGTCACCACCGGCATGACGTCCGGCGGCCAGACCCAGATCGTCAGCGGCCTCAACGACGGCGACCAGATCGTGGCGCCCAGCCGTGGCACCGGAACCGGCACCGGCACCACGAGGGGCGGGACCGGCACGGGCGGGACCGGCCGCGGCGGCTTCGGCGGCGGCACGGGCGGTTTCGGGGGCGGGGCCGGCGGCTTCGGCGGTGGCGCCGGCGGTTTCGGTGGCGGCGGCCGCGGCGGCGGCGCGACCGGCGGGGCCCCGCAGGGGAATGGCGGCTGAGCCATGAGCCTCGACATGACCACGCCGATCCCCCCGGTGATCGGCGGGCCGAAGACGGTCATCGGCATCCAGGACGTCACCAAGATCTACCAGACCGGCTCGGTGGAGGTGGCCGCGCTCGGCGGCGTCTCGCTCCGTATCGACGAGGGCGAGTACGTGGCGATCATGGGGCCCTCGGGCTCCGGCAAGTCCACCCTGATGCACATCATCGGCTGCCTGGACGTGGCCACCGCCGGCCGCTACTTCCTGGCCGGCGAGGACGTGAGCGGGCTGTCCGAGAACGAGCTGGCGGTGATCCGCAACAAGCGCATCGGCTTCGTGTTCCAGCAGTTCAACCTGCTCACCTCGCTCACCGCCTGGCGCAACGTCGAGCTGCCGCTGAGCTACGCCGGCGTGCCCAAGGCCGAGCGCAAGCGGCGGGCCGTGGCCGAGCTGGAGCGAGTGGGCCTCGGCGACCGCGTGGAGCACAAGCCGACCGAGCTCTCCGGCGGCCAGCAGTCCCGCGTGGCGCTGGCCCGGGCCCTGGTCAACGCCCCGTCGCTGATCCTGGCCGACGAGCCGACCGGCGCGCTGGACTCCAAGGCCACCGCCGACGTGCTCAACGTCTTCTCCGACCTGCACCGCGCCGGCCACACCATCGTGCTCATCACGCACGAGGAGGACGTCGCCGCCCGCGCGCAGCGGGTCGTGCGGCTGCGGGACGGGTTCATCGAGTCGGACACCAGCAACCTTGTAGGGGGTGTCTGATGGGCTGGCTGGAAACTCTGCGGACCAGTTGGGACGCCATCAGATCGCACCGCCTGCGGTCCGGGCTGACCATGCTCGGCATCCTCATCGGCATCGCGGCCGTGATCCTCACCGTCGGCCTCGGTGAAGGGGCGCAGCAACAGGTCAGCAGCGCCATCAACGCCCTGGGCACCAACCTGCTCGTCGTCACGCCGGGCAGCTCGACCACCGGCGGCGTGCGCGGCGGCTCCGGCACCTCGGTGTCGCTGACCGCCAGCGACGCGACGGCGTTGGGGGACAAGGCGGTCGCGCCGGACATCCAGGCCGTGGCCCCGAGCAACAGCCGCTCCGAGTCGCTGACCGCCGGGTCCACCAACTGGACGACCTCGGTCGTCGGCACCACCCCGGACTGGCTGGGCGTGCGGGCGCGAACCGTTGACGTGGGACGGTTCCTCACCAATCAGGACATCAGCGGCGAAGCGGCCAATGTCGTGCTCGGCCCGTCGACCGCCCAGGAACTGTTCGGGGGAGCCGATCCCGTCGGTCGCACGGTGACGATCGGGAACATTCCCTTCACGGTGGTGGGCGTGCTGGCTTCCGAGGGAACCTCGTCCGCGCAGAACCAGGACGACCAGGCGGTGGTGCCGATCAGCACCGCCTCCGACCGGATCTTCGGCGGGTCGACCCGGACCTCCGTACAGTCGATATACGTGGAAGCGACGTCCGCGGACACCCTGTCGGCCGCCTACCAGGAGGCCAACCAGGAGCTGCTGACCCTGCACCACGTGACCGACCCGACCGCCGCCGACTTCACCATCGCCAGCCAGGAGTCGCTGCTGTCCACCGCGACCTCGGTCAGCAAGACGCTGACCATCCTGCTCGGCGGCGTGGCCGCGCTGTCGCTGCTGGTCGGCGGGATCGGCGTCATGAACATCATGCTGGTGTCGGTGACCGAGCGGATCCGCGAGATCGGCCTGCGCAAGGCGCTGGGCGCGAGTCCCACCCTGATCCGCCGGCAGTTCCTGGTCGAGGCGTCCGTGCTCGGCCTGGCCGGCGGCCTGCTGGGCGCGCTGCTGGGGATCGTGGGCGCGCTGGTGCTGCCGGGGCTGATCTCGTCCACCATCACCGTGTCCCCGACCGCCACCGTGCTGGCCATCCTGACCTCGATCGCCATCGGCATGGCCTTCGGCGTGTACCCGGCCAGTCGGGCCGCCCGCCTGGCCCCGATCGACGCACTCCGTAGCGAATGAGCTGGAGCCCAACGATGTCCGTGCAGATCCGCAAGGCCGCCCTCGGCGTTATGGCCGGTGCGCTGGCGTTCACGCTGGCCGCCTGCGGCGGCTCCTCGCCCGCCGCGCCGGCCGGCAACCCCAGCGGCAAGCAGCAGACCCCCGGCGGCAACCGCAACGGCGGCGCGCCGCCCGGGGTGTTCGGCAGCATCGCCGCGGTGTCCGGCCAGACGCTCCAGGTGCAGAACCCGCAGAGCGGCCAGACCGCCGTCACCTACGACGGCTCCACCAAGATCACCAACTCGGTGGCCGGCACGCTGGCCGACGTCACCTCCGGAGCCTGCGTGAGCGTGGTCGGCACCTCCAGCGGCCAGGGGCAGCCGGTCGGCGCCACCGCCGTGACGATCACCCAGGCCGGGGCCGACGGGTGCAACTTCGGCGGCGGCCAGCGGCCCTCCGGCTCCAACACGCCGCGGCCGTCCGGCTCCAACACGCCGCGGCCGTCCGGCTCGAACCGGCCGCGGCCCAGCGGCAGCAACGGCCCCCGGCCCAGCACCGGCAACAACCCGGCCGGCGGGCCGCGGGCCTTCGGGGCCGTGACCGCGGTGTCGGCCACCGGCTTCACCGTGCACTCGACCTTCGGCACCAACGCCACCGACGTCACGGTCACCGTCACGTCGGCGACGACGTACACCAAGACCGTCACCGCCGATCCCGCCGCGCTGGTTGTGGGCGCATGCGTTGCGGCGCAAGGGAAGGCCGACGACACCGGCGCGGTGGCGGCGACCTCCATCGCCGTCAGCAAGGCCGGTCCCAACGGCTGCACCGGCGGCTTCCGTGGCGGCCGTGGCGGCTTCGGCGGCGGCCGGGGTGGCGGCGGCAACGGTGGGGGTAACGGCGGCGGCAATGGTGGTGGCAATGGCAACGGCTGAGCCGAAAAGACGAGGGTTCCGCCGCTCCCGGGTGGTGATCGGCATCGTGGTGCTGGTCCTGCTCGGCGGCGGGGCGGCGGCCTACGCCGCGACCAGGAGCGACGATCCCTCGTATCGCACGACCACCGCCGGCCCGGCCAAGGTCACGTCGGTGCTCACCGGCACCGGCACCGTGCAGCCGGTTTCCGAGGCCACGGTGAGCTTCCCGGTCACCGGCCAGGTCGCGACCGTGAGCGTGAAGCAGGGCGACACGGTGACTTCCGGGCAGGTGCTGGCGCAGCTGAACACCACCACCCTGTCGGGCCAGCTCAGCTCGGCCCAGTCCACTTTGGCCACCGCGCAGGCCAAGCTGGCGGCCGACCAGAACAGCCAGACCACGGTCGTGCCGACCTCGTCGACGCCTTCGAGCGGGGGATCGGGCGGCGGCTCGTCGTCCAAGCTCACCCCGCTGCTGAAGTCCATCTCCACCGGGCAGAACGCGGTTCGCGGGGCGCAGCAGAAGGTGGACGCCGACCTCAAGCTGGCCGGCGCGGCGCTGAAGCAGGCGCAGACGACCTGCCCGGACATCATCAAGCAGCTCGGGTCCGGTGGGTCCACCCCGCCGGCGGGCACCACTGATCCGACTTCGACGTCGACTTCCACCCCGCCGACGTCTACAACCCCGCCGCCACCGGCCGCGCCGCCAGTGAGCGTCACCGACTGCACCGATCTGTTGCAGCAGGTTCAGGACGCGCAGGCCAAGACCGCCGCCGACGAGACGGCGCTGAGCCAGGCCGAGGCGTCATTGTCGACGGCCCTCGGCCAGGCGGCGGCCGCCGTGCAGCAGTCGTCCTCGTCTTCTTCCTCGACCGCAACGAAAACGCCCTCTGGTAGCACCGGCGGCAGCCAAGGCGGATCTCGTGGCGGCTCGTCGACGCCGCCCTCGGCCGACCAGATCGCCGCCGACCAGGCGTCCGTCGACGCGGCCGACGCGCAGCTGGCCGCCAACCAGCAGAACCTGGCCGCGGCCAGCCTGGTCAGCCCGATCGACGGCACCGTCGCCCAGGTCGACCTGGCCAGCGGCCAGAGCGCCTCGGCCAACTCGACCACCGCCAAGATCGTGGTCATCGGGACCGGCGGCAACCAGGTCACCACCTCGGTCAACGACAACCAGGTCGGCCAGGTCAAGCCCGGGCAGCCGGCCACCATCACCCCCGACGGCGCGGGCAAGCCGCTGACCGGCAAGGTCGTCGCCATCGGCGCGCTGGCCAGCACCACCACCGGCGGCGCGTCCGGCTTCCCGGTGACGATCTCCCTGGACGGCGGCGGCACCGCCCTGTTCGCCGGCTCCACCGCGACCGTGGCGATCACCCTCGGCAGCGC
This sequence comes from Kutzneria sp. NPDC051319, assembly GCF_040682195.1. NCBI lineage: Bacteria > Bacillati > Actinomycetota > Actinomycetes > Pseudonocardiales > Pseudonocardiaceae > Kutzneria > Kutzneria sp. NPDC051319. The sequence continues at coordinate 123,066 of NZ_JBFBAM010000010.1, forward strand.
CCAGGCCGCCGTCACCGTGCCGACCTCGGCCGTGCACACCCTCGGCGCCACCAGCTTCGTGACGACGCTGGTGGACGGCACGCCGGCCAGCAAGCGGGTCACCGTCGGCGTGATCGGCGCGACCGTCACCCAGATCACCGGCGGCATCAACGCCGGTGACGAGGTCGTGCTGGCCGACCTGAGCCAGGCCCTGCCGTCGGCCACCACCGGCGCCGGCGCCCGCGGTTTGACAGGCGGCGGCGGAGGCTTCCGCACAGGTGGGACGGGCACTGCGGGTGGCGGCGCCGCGACGGGAGGCCGGGGCGGCAGGTGAAGCCCGACACGCTCGGTTCCGGGGTGGAGCAGTATGTGCCTATGCCCGAGCCAAGCAAGCGCAGCCGGCTGCTCGTCGTCGAGGACGAGCCGAGCATCAGGGAGCTGCTCGCCGCCAGCCTTCGGTTCGCCGGATTCGACGTGGACACCGCGTCCACCGGCACCGACGCGCTGCGCAGCGTCGAGCGGGAGCGGCCGGACCTGATCCTGCTCGACGTGATGCTGCCCGACCGGGACGGCTTCGAGGTCGTGCGGCGGCTGCGCTCGGGCGGGCTGGGCGTGCCGGTGCTGTTCCTGACCGCGCGGGACGGGGCCGAGGACAAGATCACCGGGCTGACCATCGGCGGCGACGACTACGTCACCAAGCCGTTCAGCCTGGAGGAGGTCATCGCCCGGGTCAACGCGGTGCTGCGGCGGACCAAGGCGCAGCCGGAGCCGCCGGACAACCGGCTGCGCTACGCCGATCTGGAGCTGGAGGTGGACAGCCACGAGGTGCGCCGGGCCGGGCGCCTCGTGCAGCTGTCGCCGACCGAGTTCAAGCTGCTGCACTTCCTGCTGCGCAACGCCGGCCGGGTGCTGTCCAAGGCGCAGATCCTGGACCAGGTGTGGCACTACGACTTCAACGGCGAGGCCGGCGTGGTCGAGTCGTACATCTCCTACCTGCGCCGCAAGGTGGACGACGTGGAGCCGCGCCTGATCCACACCGTCCGCGGCGTCGGCTACGTGCTGCGGCAGTCCACGACATGACTCGCGTCGTGAAGTGGTTCCGCGACTACTTCGGCCGCATGCCGCTGCGGGTGCACCTGGTGTCCGGTCTGGTGCTGCTGGTCGCGGTGGCGCTGTTCGGGGCCTGGTTCATCACGTCCAAGGTCCTGGAGAACTACCTCTACGGCCAGATGGACAACCGGCTGCACACCATGCTGGTGTCCACCCAGCGGCAGGCCCAGGACGGCATCGAGCGGCCGCGGCCCCCCGGGTTCCGGCCCGGCTTCCGGCTGCCCGGCCGCAGCCTGGTCGTGCTGCGCACACCCACCGACTCCCGCGAGCTGACCACGCCCTCGGACGACGGCAGCTCCCGGCCGGCGCTGCCGCCGATGGGTCAGCTGGCCGAGGGCTCGGCCGTGACGCTGCTGTCGCAGAACGACGGCGGCCCGCGCTGGCGGGTGCAGGCCTCGCGGCAGGGCGACATCGAGATCGTGGTCGCCACGGACCAGCGCGACCTGGACACCGCCGTGACCGACATGCGGATCCGGTCGCTGATGATCTGCCTCGGGGCCCTGGTGTTGGTCGCCGGGCTCGGCTATGCCTTGGTGCGCGGCAGCATGCGGCCGTTGGAGGAGGTCGAGCAGACCGCCGACGTCATCGCGACCGGCGAGCTCTCCCGCCGCGTTCCGGTGCGGCGGCCGGGCAGCGAGGTCGGGCGGCTGGCCAACTCCCTCAACGTGATGCTGGGGCGCATCGAGGAGGCCTTCACCGCCCGGCAGCAGTCCGAGGAGGCCGCCCGCCGCTCGGAGAACCGGATGCGGCAGTTCGTCGCCGACGCCTCGCACGAGCTGCGGACCCCGCTCACCTCCATCCGGGGCTACGCCGAGCTGTACCGGCAGGGCGCGGTCACCTCCACCGCCGAGGTCGCCGAGGTGCTCGGCCGCATCGAGGACCAGGCCGCCCGGATGGGGCTGCTGGTCGAGGACCTCTTACTGCTGGCCCGGCTCGACCAGCAGCGCCCGCTGGAGCAGCGGGTGGTCGACCTGACCGTGATCGCCGTGGACGCAGTGCACGACGCCCGGGTGCTCGACCCCGACCGGAAGATCGGGCTGCACCTCGACGTGGCCATCGATCCCGACGAGGAGGAGGGCAGCGCCCTCACCGTGCTCGGCGACGAGGCCCGGCTCCGCCAGGTGCTCAGCAACCTGGTCAACAACGCCATCACCCACACCCCCGCCGCCACCCCCGTCGACGTCCGCCTGTCCCGCCGCGACGAGGCCGGCCGGCCCATGGCCGTCGTCGAGGTCTCCGACCAGGGCCCCGGCCTCACCGCCGAGCAGACCGAACGGATCTTCGAGCGCTTCTACCGGGCCGACGCCGTCCGCAGCCGCGAGAACGGCGGCACCGGCCTGGGCCTGGCCATCGTCGCCGCCCTGGTCGCCGCCCACGGCGGCCGCGTCGAGCTGGACACCGCCCCCGGCGACGGCGCCACCTTCCGCGTCCTCCTACCCCAGCAACCCTGACCCCCGCGAGTCACGCTCTGCGGCACACCGAAATGCGGTGTCGAGCAGATCGGCGGGCTCGCCTTCACCTGATGCGGCGACGCTGTGACGGCGTCACCGTGGCGCGTCATGTGATGGCGTGACGGCGGCCACGTGGCGTCACCTGTAAGACTGGAGGTCGTGACGATCGAGCAAGCAGCCAGCGTGGACACCTCCCGTGCGCTGTTCGACCGGGCGGCCAAGGCGACGCCGGGCGGGGTCAACTCGCCGGTGCGGGCCTTCCACTCGGTCGGCGGCACGCCCCGATTCATGGTTCGCGGCGAGGGCCCGCACCTGTGGGACGCCGACGGGAACCGGTACGTCGACCTGGTCAGCTCGTGGGGCCCGATGATCCTGGGCCACGCCCACCCCGAGGTCGTGGCGGCGGTGCAGCGGGCGGCGTCGGCCGGCCTGTCCTTCGGCACGCCGACCGAGGGCGAGGTGCTGCTGGCCGAGGAGCTGATCGCCCGCGTCGCGCCGGTGGAGCAGGTGCGCCTGGTCAACTCCGGCACCGAGGCGACGATGAGCGCGATCCGGCTGGCCCGGGGCTTCACCGGCCGGCGCAAGATCGTCAAGTTCGCCGGCTGCTACCACGGCCACGTCGACGCGCTGCTGGCCCAGGCCGGCTCCGGCGTGGCGACGCTGGGCCTGCCGACGACGCCCGGCGTCACGGGCGCGCAGGCGGCCGACACGATCGTGCTGCCCTACAACGACATCGAGGCCGTCAAGGCGGCGTTCGAGGCGAACGAGGGCGAGATCGCGGCGATCATCACGGAGGCGGCCGCGGGCAACATGGGCGCGGTGGCGCCGGATCCCGGCTTCAACGCTGCCCTGCGCGAGGCCTGCCACACAGGAGGCGCGCTGCTGATCATGGACGAGGTGATGACCGGCTTCCGTGTCTCCAAGGCCGGTTGGTACGGCCTGGAGCACGTGCCGGGCGACCTCTACACGTTCGGCAAGGTGATGTCCGGCGGCCTGCCGGCGGCGGCCTTCGGCGGCCGCGCCGACGTGATGGGCAAGCTGGCCCCGAGCGGCCCGGTCTACCAGGCCGGCACGCTGTCCGGGAACCCGGTGGCGGTGGCCGCCGGCCTGACCCAGCTGCGGCTGGCCGACGACGAGGTCTACCGCAGGCTGGACCGCAACGCCCGGCTGCTGGGCGAGCTGTTCGACGACGCGCTGACCGCCGAGGGCGTGGCCCACCAGGTGCAGTACGCCGGCAACCTGGTCAGCGTCTTCTTCAGCGAGGAGCCGGTTCGCGACTACGCCGGCGCGCAGGCGGCGCAGACCTGGCGCTTCCCGCCGTTCTTCCACGCACTGCTCGACCGGGGCGTCTACCCGCCACCGAGCGCCTTCGAGGCGTGGTTTGTCAACGCCGCCATGGACGACGCCGCGTTCGAGGTCATCGAGCAGGCGCTGCCGCACGCCGCGGCGGCCGCCGCAGCGGCCAAGGAGGACGGTCAGTGACCGAGCTTGCGAGGGCGCCATTCAGCACAGGGACCTGGGTCGCAGACCCGCCGAGCGCTAGCGAGGTGGGACTGTGACTCGCACCCTCGTTCATCTCATGCGCCACGGTGAGGTGCACAACCCGACCGGCATCCTGTACGGCCGGCTGCCTGGCTTCCGGCTGTCCGCGCAGGGTGAGAAGCAGGCCATCCGGGTCGCCGAGCACCTGGCCGACCGCGACATCGTGCACGTGGTCGCCTCGCCGCTGGAGCGGGCCCAGCAGACCGCCGGCCCGATCGTCGACTCGCACCGCCTGGAGCTGGTCACCGACGACCGGCTGATCGAGGCGGACAACCAGTTCGAGGGCCTGAAGGTCTCCGTCGGCGACGGCGCGCTGCGCTCGCCGAAGCACTGGGCCAAGCTGCGGAACCCGTTCGAGCCGTCCTGGGGCGAGCCGTACCTGAAGATCGCCCACCGCATGCTGGGCGCCGTGCACCGCGCCCGCGCCGCCGCCGCCGGCCACGAGGCCGTCTGCGTGTCGCACCAGCTCCCGGTCTGGACCACGCGCTTGTTCCTGGAGGGCAAGCACATGTGGCACGACCCGCGGAAGCGGCAGTGCTCGCTGGCTTCGCTCACCACGCTCACGTTCGAGGACGAGATGTTGGTGCGGGTCAGCTACTCGGAGCCGGCCGGCAGCACCGACCCGAGGGTCACGGGCGCATGAGCGACAAGGGAGTCGCTCGGTTCAAGCGCGTTGCCGTCGCCGTCGCCGCGATGGCCGCGCTGGCCGCCTGCACCACCGGCAAGGACGCCGTCATCCAGGGCCAGGGCACGTTCCAGTTCACCGCGCCCGGCGGACAGACCCACATCGACTACACCGGCCAGCAGCGCCAGCCGCTCAAGGAGCTGTCCGGCGACAGCCTGCTCCAGGACGGCCAGCAGGTGAAGCTGAGCGAGTACACCGGCAAGATCGTCGTGATCAACATCTGGGGCGCCTGGTGCGGGCCGTGCCGCAAGGAGGCGCCGCAGCTCCAGCAGGTCTACGACGAGACCAAGGACCAGGGCGTGCAGGTGCTGGGCGTGGACGTGCGCGACGACAAGGCGGCGGCGCTGGACTTCTACCACAACGCCAAACTGGACTATCCGTCGATTTTCGACCCGCCGGGGCGGTCGCTGCTGGTGCTGCAGGGCTACCCCCGCACCACGACGCCGTCGACGCTGGTGCTGGACCGCCAGCACCGGGTGGCCTGGGTGTCGCTTTTGCCGGTTGAGCGCGACGAACTGCTGTCCAAGGTGAAGCAACTCATCGCCGAGAAGTAGGGCCCAGTTCACCGCACGTTTCCGTTCGTATGACGGGTGTTCCGAACGCTTTCGAGCAATTAACCTCGCGTTCGGTCCCGCCCCACCACGGATGGAGCATATCCATGGCCGACTCGAACTCCCACCTCACCAGGCGTCGGTTCCTCGGCGCCGCCGCCGGAACGGTCGCGGCGGCCGGTGCGCTCGGCGCGCTGCCGCCCGGCATGGCCGAGGCGCTGGCCGAGCCCCGCCGCCGCGGCCGCATCAGCGATGTGCAGCACGTGGTCGTCCTGATGCAGGAGAACCGCTCCTTCGACCACTACTACGGCACGATGCGCGGCACCCGCGGCTTCGCCGACCGCAGCGCGGTGATCCAGCCCAACGGCAAGGACATCTACCACCAGTACGACCTCGTGCGCAGCGACGGCAACGCGCTGCTTCCGTTCCATGTGGACACCAAAAAGGTGGACGGGCAGGACCTCGGCGACCTCGGCCACGGCTGGGACGACCAGCACCTGGCCATGAACGGTGGCGCCAACAACTCGTGGATCACCGCCAAGGGCGAGATGACCATGGGCTACTTCACCGAGCAGGACATCCCCTTCCACCGCGCGCTGGCCGACTCCTTCACCCTGTGCGACGCCTACCACTGCTCGGTGCAGGGCCCGACCACGCCCAACCGGCTGTACCTGTTCAGCGGCACCATCGACGCCGACGGCAAGTACGGCGGCCCGGTCAACTACAACCCGGCCGACTACAAGGGCGTGCTGCGCTGGACCACCTACCCCGAGCGGCTGCAGGACGCGGGCGTGTCGTGGAAGGTGTACGCCAACAAGGAGGTCGGCGACGACGGGGCGCACCCGTTCGTCGGCGACTACGGCGACAACCCGCTGTGGTTGTTCGAGCAGTACCACGCCGACTACAACAGCGAGCTGTCCCGGCGGGCCAGCGTGTTCCAGACGTGGGAGCCGGATTCCGGCAAGGGCAAGGACGTCAACCACGTGCTGTCGGACTTCATCGCCGACTGCGCGGCCGGCACGCTGCCCAAGGTGTCCTGGATCGTCGCCCCGTACGGCTACTGCGAGCACCCCGAGGCGCGCCCGGTGGACGGCGCCGCCTACACCCAGGCCGTGCTGAACGCCTTGTGGGCCAACAAGAAGCTCTGGGACAACACCGTCGTCCTGATCGACTACGACGAGAACGACGGCTTCTTCGACCACGTGCCGCCGCCGATGGCCCCGGCCGGCACGGCCGGCGAGTTCATTAGCGGCAAGTCCATCGGCCTCGGCGCCCGCGTGCCGATGACGGTGATCTCGCCGTGGAGCCGTGGCGGCTGGATCAACTCCGAGGTCGCCGACCACACCTCGGTGATCCGCTTCCTGGAGCAGTGGACCGGCGTGCGCGAGCCGAACATCACCGACTGGCGCCGGGCCATCTGCGGCGACCTGACCAGCTGCTTCGACTTCGCCACGAAAAACGCGGCGATCCCCCTGCTGCCGGACACCGCCGCGCTGCGCAAGATCGCCGACGACACCGAGACCAAGCTGCCCAAGCCGGCCCCGCCGGCCATCGGCAAGCAGGTCACGCCGCTGCAGGACCAGGGCACGCGCCCGGCCCGGCCGCTGCCCTACCAGCCGGCCGCCACCACGTCGCTCTCGGCCGACAAGGGCACGCTGACCACCACCTTCGCCAACTACGGCGCCGGCGACCTCCAGCTGTGGGCGTTCCGCGCCGACGGCAGGACCGACGGCCCGTGGCAGTACGACGTGCCGGCCGGCCAGCAGGTCAGCGACACGTGGAAGATCTGGAGCTACGGCTACAAGTACAACGTCGCCGTGCACGGCCCGAACCGCTTCCGCTGGCAGTTCGCCGCTGACGTGAACAAGGCCGGCGCCATCGACGCCGTGGCCGGCTACACCTCCGACTTCAAGCTCAAGCTGGCCCTGACCAACCCCAGCGCCGCGGCCGTGAAGTTCACCGTCACGACCAACTACTACGGCAGCGGCAGGCAGAGCTTCTCCGTTGCCGCCGGCCAGACCGTCGAGCACACCTTCGCGCCGGTCGAGGGCTGGTACGACCTGAGCGTGACCATCGACGCCGACCCGGTCTTCCTGCGCCGCTACAGCGGCCACATCGAGAACGGCCGCCCCAGCATCACCGGCTGAGCGAGGCCAGGTACCGGTCGGTCAGCAGGTTCTGCGCCAGCCGACCGACCGGTCCGCCCAGCTTGGCCAGGAGCGTCGCCGGGCGGGAGAACGCCGTCACCACGAACGACACCGCTCCGTCGTCGGCCCGCTCCACCACGAACGCCTCCTCGCCGCTGACCGGATGCCCCGGCAGCGTCCCGTAGGCGAAGCCCTGCCGGGTCGGCTCGTCGATCACGTGCACCACGCGGCACGGCACCTGGATCGGGCCCAACCGCAGCACCACCACGGCATCCGGCTCCACCCGGGCCGACGACGCCTGCACCCGCAGCCCGGTGGCGACCTGCGGCCGCCAGCCCAGCAGCCGGTCCCCGGCCTCGTCGAAGCCGGCGGACAGCCGCACGCGACGGCTGATCGTGCGGTAACCGGCCGGCAGCGCGCCGGCGGTCGCGCCGACCTCGGCGTAGGTGAACGGGGCCGCTTTCAGCTCGGCGGCGCGGGCGGCGGACAGCAGTTGGACGGTCACCGGCCCATTCTCCCGGCGCCGATGGCCGCCAGCAGCATCGGCAGCGATCGGTGCAGCTCCCGCTGCCAATCGGGCCAAGCGTGCCGGCCGCCGGCGTAGAACTCCGTCGTGACCGGGACGGCCGCCGCGTGCAGCCGATCCACCAGCGCCTGCGACTCCCCGCGGACCACGTGCTCGATCTCGTCGCCGTCGCCGCACGACAGGAACAGGGCCTTGCCCCGCAGGCCCGACACGTCTCGAACCGAGTGCTCACGCCACATCCCGACCTCGTTCGGCCGCGCCGGATCACCCCACAGGTTGTGCCAGTCGGAGCCGGGGCACAGCAGCCACATCGACTCGGTGGCGTCCGGGTAGGACAGCGGATCCACGGCCCCGCTGTACGCCGCCGCCGCTTGGAACAGGTCCGGATGTGCTGCGGCGTAATGCATCGCGCCCATACCGCCCATCGAGTTGCCGGCCACCGCGCGCCGGTCGCCGGCGTGGTAGCGGGTCTCCAGGATCCGTCGCAGCTCCGTCAGATGGAACGTCTCCCAGGCCGGCGCCCCGCCGCGGCCCTGGTTCCACCAGTCCGAGTAGTTGCCGCAGTGGCCGCCGTCCGGCATCACGACGATCGCCCCGATGTTCAGCGTGGCCACATCCGTGTGGTCGGTCCAGGCCGCGTGATCGTCGCCGGAACCGTGCAGCAGATACAGCACCGGCCAGGTGCGGGTGGCCTCCCGGGACCAGTCCGGCGGCAGCAGCAGTCGCGTGGTCACCTCGCCGCCCACGGCCGCGGACCGCATCGTCACGTCCACCTCTCGGCCGGTCAGCCAGTGCTCGGCCAGTCCGGCGTCGCCGGCGAACTCCGGCGGGCCGGTCAGCAACACCGCCAGCGCCAGCACCGCGAGCAGGGCCTTCACAAAGATCAGATGCCCCGAGGTCGCGGCCGGCAAACCGGGTAGCACATCGCGCCGAAAACGGGCGGTGACCTGCCCCGGTTGCTCGGTGACCTGGGCCACTACCTACTCTCGGTCGAGTGAACGCGCTGGCCGAGCTAGCCACGTCGGGGCCGCTGTTGCTGGCCGCGGCGGTTGCCTTGCTCGCCGGCGCGGTGTCGTTCGCCTCCCCCTGCTGCCTGCCGCTGGTGCCCGGCTACCTGGCGTACCTGGCCGGCCTGGTCGGCGCGGACGCCCCGGCGGTGAGCGCCGACGAGCCGGCCAAGGCGGGCCGCTGGCGTGTGGTCGGGGCCTCGGGGCTGTTCGTGCTGGGCTTCACCGTGGTGTTCACCATCGGCTCCGTCACGCTGTTCGGGCTGACGGATCTGTTGCTGCTGAACGCGGAGTGGCTGCAGCGCATCGGCGGCGTGGTGACGATCCTGATGGGCCTGGTGTTCGTGGGCCTGGTGCCGATGTTGCAGCGGGATCTGCGCCTGCACCGCAAGCCGCGCGTGGGCCTGCTGGGCGCGCCGGTGCTGGGCGCGGTGTTCGGGCTGGGCTGGACTCCGTGCGTCGGACCGACGCTGGGCGGGGTGCTGTCGCTGACCGCCGGCACGCCGGTGGGCCCGATCGCGCTGCGCGGCATCTTCCTCATCCTGATCTTCTGCATCGGCCTGGGCGTGCCGTTCGTGCTGATCGCCATGGGCGCCCGCTGGGCGGTGCGGGTCACCGGCTGGCTGCGCCGGCACGTGCGGGGCGTCCAGTTGGCCGGCGGCGGCCTGCTCATCGTCGTGGGCGTGCTGCTGGTCTCCGGCCTGTGGGGCCAGCTGCTCGCGATCATTCAGGACAACTTCGCGACGAATGCGTCGGTGCCGCTGTGACGAACGCTCTCGCCTACCTCCGCAACACCTGGCGCGGCCTGACGGCGATGCGCACGGCGCTGATCCTGCTGGCGCTGCTGGCCCTTGGCGCGCTGCCGGGGGCGCTGCTGCCGCAGCGGCAGCTGAACGCGGGCAAGGTCAGCGACTACATCACGGAGCACGGCTGGTGGGGCCGGCTGCTGGACACGCTCCAGTTCTACGACGTCTACGCCAGCGTCTGGTTCTCCGCGATCTACGTGCTGCTGTTCATCTCGCTCGTGGGCTGCCTGACGCCGCGCATGTTCGAGTACGCCAAGCAGGCCCGCCAGCAGCCGGTGATCACCCCGCGCAACCTGGCCCGGCTGCCGCACCACGGCACGTCCACTGTGGACGTCGCGGTGGACGACGTGGTCGAGGCCTCCCGCAAGCGCTTGCGGGGCTGGCGCATGGTCGTGCGCGAGGAGGACGACGGCGCCCGCACGATCAGCGCCGAACGCGGCTACCTGCGCGAGACCGGCAACCTCCTGTTCCACTTCGCGCTGCTGGGCCTGATCGTCGCCTTCGCCTTCGGCAAGCTGTTCGGCTACGCCGGCCAGGTCGCGGTGATCGCCAACGGCTCGCAATTCTGCAACTCCGGCCTGTTCGCGTACGACAGCTTCACGCCCGGCCTCAAGGTCGACGGCACCGAGCTGGACCCGTTCTGCATCAAGGTGAACGACTTCAAGGCCACCTACCTGCCGGACGGGCAGGCCAACAGCTTCGACACCGGCGTGCAGTACCAGACCGGCGCCGACCTGAACTCGGACCGGTGGGAGCCCTACGACCTGCGGTCCAACCACCCGCTGCGCACCGCGGGCGACCGCGTCTACCTGCTCGGCCACGGCTACGCCCCGCAGTTCACGGTCACCTTCCCGGACGGCCAGACCCGCACCAAGGCCATCCAGTGGAACCCCAGCGACCTGAACACCATGCTCTCCAGCGGCACCACCACGTTCGACCCGCCGAACACCACCGACGAGACCGAGCTGCGCAAGCACCAGATCGCCATCACGGGCCTGTTCGCGCCGACCGCGGTCTTCGACGGCACGCTGATGTCGTCGATCTACCCGGGGGCCAACGACCCGGCCGTCGCGGTCCAGGTCTACGAGGGCGACCTGGGCAACAACTCGGGCTACGCGCACAACCTGTTCACCATCGACCAGTCCATGGTGGAGCAGGGCCGGCTGGTGCAGAAGGCGATGAAGAACCTCAAGCTGGGCCAGGAGATCGCGCTCCCGGACGGCACGAAGATCAAGTTCGACAAGGCGCTGGAGTTCGTCGGCCTCCAGGTCTCGCACGACCCCAGCCAGGACTTCGTGCTGGTGTTCGCGGTGCTCATGCTGGTCGGCCTGATGGGCTCGCTGGCCATCAAGCGCCGCCGGCTGTGGCTGCGGGTGACACCTTCGGGTGAAGGTACGGTTGTCGAGGTCGGCGGCCTGGCCCGCACGGACCAGGCCGGGTACGGCGAGGAATTCACCAGGCTTTCCGCCGAACTCCTGACGGGGAAGAAGAGGGACACCTGATGCCGGTCAACGAGACGCTGGCCCGCTACAGCGACTGGAGCTACGTCTCCGCGGTCGTCGTCTACGTCCTGGCCATGGTGTTCTACCTGGTCGAACAGGCCATGACCAAGACCAGGCGGCAGGCCGCGCGCGAGCTGACCGCGGTCGGCGGCGGCAGCGCCGAGGCCGTCGACGCCCCGGCCGAGTCGGTCGTCGTCACGCGCTCGCCCCGGGCCGACCGCTTCGGCCGCATGGGTTTCTCCCTCAACGTGCTCGGTGTCCTGCTGCACGCCGCCGCGGTGATCCTGCGCGGTGTGGCCACGGACCGCGTGCCGTGGGGCAACATGTACGAGTACGGCTCGGCTGTCTGCCTGTTCGCCGTGATCGGCTGGCTGGTGCTGGCCAAGCGCTTCGACATCCGCCGCCTGAGCGTGTGGGTGCTGTTGCCGATCGTCGTGCTGCTGTTCCTCGGCGGCACCGCGCTCTACACCCCGGCCGCCCCCGTGCAGCCGGCGCTGCAGTCGTACTGGCTGGCCATCCACGTCACCGCGGTGTCCATCTCCAGCGGCCTGCTGCTGCTGCCCGGCGTGGCCAGCCTGCTGTACCTGTTCCGTGCCGCGTACGAGCGCAACGGCCGGTTCGCCGGCTTCGCCGCCCGGCTGCCCAAGGCCGAGGTGCTCGACCGGCTGGCCTACCGGGTCACCGTGGTCGGCTTCCCGCTGTTCACCTTCGCGATCATCTGCGGCGCGATCTGGGCCGAGTCGGCGTGGGGCCGGTTCTGGGGCTGGGACCCCAAGGAGACCTGCGCGTTCATCGCCTGGGTGATCTACGCGGTCTACCTGCACGCCCGGGCCACCGCCGGCTGGCGCGGCAACCGCGCGGCGGTGATCAACATCCTCGGCTTCGCGTCGATGGTGTTCAACCTGTTCTTCATCAACCTGGTGACATCGGGCCTGCACTCCTACGCCGGGGTCGCGTGACCCCGTGTCGACCCGGCGGAACGCGCCTACTACCGTCGTCAACGGACGGGGAGGTCTCGATCCGCTAGCGCAGGGAGGACCCCAGCGGTGACCGGTCGTTTTGATGAGTCCGAGGGCTGGAAGTCGCCCGGCCAGGATCAGGCCGTCCAGTCCGGTCCGCACCCCGTAGACCCGTCGTCCTCCGGGTCGTACCAGGTCAGCGGCGGTCAGTCCGGCCCGTATCCCGTGGGTGGCGGCCAGTCCGGCCCCTATCCGGTCGGCGGCGGCCAGTCCGGCCCGTACCCGGTGGACCCGGCCCAGCAGCCGCAGCCGCCCGCGCCGCAACCGCAGCAGCAGCCGGCCTACCAGCAGCAGCCCTACGCCCAGCCGGGTGGTTATCAGCAGCCGCAGTACGGCCAGCCGCCCCAGTACGGGCAGCAGCCCGGCCAGCAGGCGCTGTCCCCGCAGGAGCTGATCAAGCAGAACAAGCGGCCGCCGCAGTCCGGCTGGCGCCGCAGCCTGCACCAGCTCTCCGGCGGGCTGGTCAACCTGGGCGAGAGCCCGGCCGACGTGCGCCGCCGCGAGCTGATCGCCCGCATCAACCAGCCCCAGCGCGGCTGCTACAAGATCGCGATGCTGAGCCTGAAGGGCGGCGTCGGCAAGACCACCACCACGACCACGCTCGGCTCCACCTTCTCCTCGCTGCGCGGCGACCGCGTGATCGCGGTGGACGCCAACCCGGACCGGGGCACGCTCAGCCAGAAGATCCCGCTGGAGACCACCGCCACCGTGCGGCACCTGCTGCGCGACGCCAAGCGGATCACCCGCTACAGCGACGTGCGGGCCTACACCTCGCAGGGCCCGAGCCGGCTGGAAGTCCTTGCCAGCGAACAGGATCCGGCCGTCTCGGAGGCGTTCAGCGAGGACGACTACCGGCGCGTGGTCGACCTGCTGGAGCACTTCTACAACATCGTGCTCACCGACTGCGGCACCGGTCTGATGCACTCGGCCATGGCCGGCGTGCTCGACCTGGCCGACTCGCTGGTGATCGTCTCCTCCGGCTCGGTGGACGGCGCCAACAGCGCGTCGGCGACCATCGACTGGCTGGAGGCGCACGGCTACCGGGACCTGATCCGGCGCTCCGTGGCCGTGATCAACTCGGTGCGGCCGCGGGCCGGCAAGGTGGACCTGGACAAGCTGTCCCAGCACTTCGCCAGCCGCTGCCGCGCGGTCGTGCGCATCCCGTTCGACCCGCACCTGGAGGAGGGCGCGGAGATCGAGCTGGAGCGGCTCAGCCCGGACACGCGGCTGGCGCTGCTGGAGTTGGCGGCCACGGTCGCCGACGACTTCCCCACGCGCTGAGCCGAGCATGGCCGACGCGGCCGAGGACAGACTGAAGGTCAGCAGCCTTGAGCTGTTCTTCGATTTGGTGTTCGTCTTCACGATCACCCAGCTGACCTCGGTCCTATCGCACCATCTCGACCCGGTCGGGCTGGCGCAGATGGCGTTGCAGCTGGGCGTGATCTGGTGGATGTACGGCGGTTACGCCTGGCTGACCAACGCCGTGCCGCCGCGCAAGGCCACCACGCGTGGGCTGCTGGTGCTGGCCATGGTCGCCTACCTGGTGCTGGCCATCTCCGTGCCGAGCGCGTTCGAGGCGGACCGCTGGGTATTCGCCGGGGCGTACCTGGTGATCGTGCTGGTGCACAGCGGCGTGTTCCTGACGACCACGCATCCCGGCAACCGGCGCGGCATCCTCCGTGTGCTGCCGTGGAACCTGACCGTGCCGCTGCTGCTGTTCGTGGCCGCCGCGGTGCCGGACGGGCCGTGGCGGTGGGCCTGCTGGGCTCTGGTGGCCGTGCTGCTGTGGATCGGCGCGCTGGTGCGGCTGCCCGACGACATCGAGGTGCGCCCGTCGCACTTCGTGGAGCGACACGGGCTGGTGCTGATCATCGCCTTCGGCGAGTCGGTGGTGGCCGTCGGCATCGGGGCGGCCGACATCGAGGTGACGCCGGGCCTGATCGTGGCGGCCGCGCTGACCATGGTGATGCTGGCCGGGCTGTGGTGGTGCTACTTCGCCGGCGACAACGAGGAGCGGGCCGAGGCGGTGCTGTCCGGCGCCGCCAACCACAAGCGCGTCCTCATGTCGCTGCTCGGCTACGGGCACTGCTTCCTGTTGCTGCTCGGCGGCATCATCGTGCTCGCCGCCGGCGTGAAGAAGGCGGTCGCACACCCGTGGGACGCGCTCCCGGCGCCGGCCGCGCTGGCCCTCGGCGGGGGCGTCGCGCTCTACCTGGTCGGCGACGTGCTGCTGCGGCTGGTGCTGCACCTCGGATCGAACTGGACCCGCTGCGTCGCCGCGGTCCTTGCCGCGGCCAGCACGGTGGTGGGGGCGACCGGATCGGCCGTCGCCCAGCTCGCCGTGTTGACCGCGGTGGTGCTCCTGCTGGTGGCGGCCGAGCACCTGGGCCGTCAGCCTGGCGGGTTGCCGTCCTCGGGGTGACGCTTGGCCTGCTCGGCCAGCTTGCGCAGGAACTCGGGGTCGTCATCCGGCCCGACACCGCGCTTGGCCTTGCTGCCGACGTGCACCCGGTCGGAGCCGAATGCGCGCCAGAGCAGATAGGCCACGGTTATCGCGCCGATCACCGCGAGCAGGTAGACCATGCGGCACCTCCGGTCAACTGCTCCGAGACTATCTCGTGAACAGTGGGTTCGGGGTGTGCCGCTCAGGCGTTACGCACCGGCTCCGTCGCCTCGGTGGTCAGCTCGGCGAGCAGGGTCTTCACCTCGGACTCGCGGAACCGCCGGTGGCCGCCGGGGGTGCGGATGGAGCCGATCCGGCCCGCCGTCGCCCAGCGGGTGACGGTCTTGGGGTCGACACGGAACAGGGTGGCCACCTCGCCGGGGGTGAGCAGGCGCTCTCCGGCGTGCTGGCGGGGGTGCGGCACGGTCGCGGTCACTCTCGACCTCCCAGTCGCTTGGTTCGGGCGTTCCGGTCGCATCGTGGCATCTCACCCTGCGGGTACTCGAACGCTTGGGTGGAGGTAAAGAGGTAGTAAGGCCCAAAAGGTACAAAAGCGGGCAGCGGTGCATACGTTTGCACAAGCGCTCCCGACAGGGGCGCGGCGGGCCGTGCACCAATGATCACCTGTTCTACGCCGTCACCGGTCTAGGCCTTGTGAAGTCCAGAGACCGCGAGGCCGCGCCGGTGCCTGGACCGTCGGTCAGGGAAGGCGCCGGTCACGAGCGGCCGAGCCGCGACGCCGAAGGCGGCGCCGACAAACACAGTCCTAAGATTTCCGGATGGACGCCCTGGATCGTCAGATCATCGCCGCCCTGCGGGCCAACGGGCGGGCGACCTACGCCGACCTCGGCCGCCAGGTCGGCCTGTCCGCCTCCGCCGTGCACGAGCGGGTCGGCAAGCTGGAGTCCTCCGGCGTGATCACCGGCTACCACGCGGTCGTCGACCCGCGGCTGGTCGGCCTGGACGTGACCTCGCTGGTCGGCATCCACGTGTCCGACACCGGCGACGACGACGAGGTGGCAGCCGCGCTGGCCCGGCTGCCCGAGGTCGAGTCCTGCTACGCGGTGGCCGGCGACGAGGCCTTCGTGGTCAAGGTCCGGGTGGCGACCGTCGACGACCTGGAGCGGGCGCTGCGCCGGTTGCGCAAGATCGACGGCGTGGCCCGGACCAACACCACGGTGGTGCTGTCCACCCGTTTCGAGGGACGGCCCAACAGCCCCGAGGAGCTCGGCGCCTGGGCCGAGTAACCTGGGCAGCCGTGGAGACCAGCACTTTCGGCCGTGACATCGCGCTGTACACGGGGGCCCGGATCGGGCTGCTCGTGGTGATCGCGTTCCTGCTCACGCTCGCCCATGTGCCGCTGCTCATCGCCCTCGCGGTCGGGCTCGTGCTGGCCTGGCCGCTGTCCATGGTGCTGCTGCGGCCGCTGAACGCCCGCATCGCCGCCGCGCTCACCGAGCGCCGGGCCGAGCGCCTGAAGATGCGCGCCGAGCTGCGCGGGGAGGCGTCCGAATGAGCGTCGACGCCACCCGATGTTGGGTCCGTGAGGCCGTCCGCATCATCGAGGCCGACGCCAACCGCAGCGCCGACACGCACCTGCTGGCCTTCCCGCTGCCGCGGGAGTGGGGCGTGGACCTCTATCTCAAGGACGAGTCAACTCATCCGACCGGTTCTCTCAAGCACCGCCTGGCCCGATCGCTGTTCCTGTACGCCATCTGCAACGGTTGGGTGACCAAGGGCACACCGGTGATCGAGGCGTCGTCCGGCTCGACCGCCGTCTCCGAGGCCTACTTCGCCCGCCTGCTGGGCCTGCCGTTCATCGCCGTCATGCCCCGGTCCACCAGCCGGGAGAAGATCACCCTCATCGAGCGCCAGGGCGGCACCTGCCACTTCGTGGACGAGCCCGGCGCCATCTACGACGAGTCCCGGCGGCTGGCCGGCGAGCTCAGCGGCCACTACATGGACCAGTTCACCCATGCGGAGCGGGCCACGGACTGGCGGGGCAACAACAACATCGCCGAGTCGATCTTCGACCAGATGGCCTCCGAGCAGCACCCCGAGCCGGCCTGGGTGGTCGTCGGCGCCGGCACCGGCGGCACCAGCGCCACCATCGGCCGCTACGTGCGCTACCGCCGGCTGAGCACCCGCCTCGCCGTCGTCGATCCCGAGATCTCGGTGTTCTACGACGCCTGGCAGTCCGCCTCGCCCGCGCTGACCGGCTGCAAGGGCTCGCGCATCGAGGGCATCGGCCGTCCCCGCGTCGAGCCCTCCTTCGTCGGCGACGTCATCGACCACATGATCAAGGTCCCGGACGCCGCCTCCATCGCCACCATCCGCTACGTGCGCGACCTGCTCGGCCGCAAGGTCGGCGGCTCCACCGGCACCAACCTGTGGGGCGCCTTCCAGATCATCGCCGGCATGCGCCGCCACGACCGCGCCGGCAGC
This sequence comes from Kutzneria sp. NPDC051319, assembly GCF_040682195.1. Lineage (NCBI taxonomy): Bacteria > Bacillati > Actinomycetota > Actinomycetes > Pseudonocardiales > Pseudonocardiaceae > Kutzneria > Kutzneria sp. NPDC051319. The sequence continues at coordinate 140,279 of NZ_JBFBAM010000010.1, forward strand.
GTCGTCTCCCTGCTCTGCGACGGCGGCGAGCGCTACGAGAACACCTACTACGACGACGCCTGGGTCGCCGCCCAGGGCCTCGACCTGCGCCCCCACACCCAGACCCTGGAGAAGTTCTTCGCCACCGGAGACTGGGTGGCCTGAACTCGATATTGCCACCAAGGTTCCTACCGCTGGTAGTATTGCTGGTATGAAACTCAGTGTGAGCTTGCCGGAGGAAGACGTCGGCTTCGTTGACGAGTATGTGAAGCACACCGGAAGTTCCTCGCGATCGGCTGCCATCCACGACGCGATTGCGCTACTGCGCAGTGCCAGCTTGGAGGACGCCTACCTGGTCGCATGGCAGGAGTGGGAATCCGACGGCGAAGCCGAAGTCTGGGAGATCGCCGTCGGAGACGGGGTCGTCGATGCGCAGGGGTGACGTCTACTGGGCCGATCTTGAACCTGCGCGTGGTTCTGAGGCCAACAAGGTCAGGCCGGCCGTGATCGTGAGCAACGACGCGGCGAATCGCGCTGCCGACAGGGCTGGGCGTGGCATTGTGACCATCGTGCCGGTGACCTCGAACACCGCCAGAATTCTGCCGTTCCACGTCCTGCTGACCGCCGGGGACAGCGGACTCTCGGCTGGCTCCAAGGCGCAGGCCGAACAGGTGCGCGCGGTGTCGACGGATCGACTGCACGGCCGGATCGGGGAGCTTCCTGTCGAGACGCTGAAGCAGGTGGACGAGGCCCTTCGGCTGCATCTCGCGCTGTAGGGCCTGAGCTACTCCTCCGCGCCTTCGTCGGGGCCGGGGTCGCCGCCTTCGGCCCGCACGACCAGACGGTCCAGGTAGTGGTTCCAGCCGATGCCGTGGGACTGGAACAGCTCCAGCGGCAGGCCGCGGTGGGTGAGGGTGAGCACGGTGGCGGCGCCGTCCGGCCGCAGGGTGATGTCCACAGTGGACGAACCGGGCGGCACGGGGTTGCCGGGCGTCTCCCAGCCCCACGTGAAGGCGATGCGGTGGTAGGGCTCGACGGCGACGAAGCGGCCGGAGGCCACGTTGCCCTCGCGCACGTTCATCCGGAACACGCCGCCGGGCCGCGGATCGATCTCGGCCTCCTCGCCCTGCCACAGCAGCCAGCGGTCGGCGTCGGTGAAGAACGAGAACACGGTCGGCGGCAGGGCGTTGATGCGCCGCTCCACGACCAGTTCCGGGGCCTGCGTCGACGGCTCGGTCATGCCGACCGTCCCTCCTGTTCGGCGTTGTCCCGCTCGACCTGTTCGGCCAACGCGGCGAGGGTGTCCAACTCGGCGGTCCACATCGACTCCAGCCACGCGGCCAGCGGCCCGAGCGCGGCGCGGTCGGCGCGGTAGAGCCGCCGGTTGCCGTCCTTTCGCACGCTGACCAGCCCGGCCTTGCGCAGCACGGCGAGGTGCTGCGACACGGCCCCGAACGTCACGTCGAAGTGGGCGGCGACGTCGCCGGCCGAGCGCTCGGCGTCCCACACCAGGCGCAGGATCTCCCTCCGGCGGGGTTCGGCCACCGCGTGCAGCGCGTCCACGTCGGCAGTTTAGCGCCGACTAAAGCTTGCGGACAGTGCCCGTCGGGGCTAACTTTAGCCACGGCTAAAATAGGTCCCGACGAAGGAGCCCGAGATGACCGTGGACGTGAGCGTGCAGGTGCCGACGAGCGCCGAGGAGACCTACGCCTGGCTGACCGAGCCGGCCCGGCTGCGCCGGTGGCAGATCATCGCCGGCAGCACGGAGCTGCGGGTCGGCGGCGAGTTCCGCTGGCTGATCGCCCCGGGCCACACCGCGCTGGGCGCCTTCACGGCGATCGAGCCGGGCCGGCTGGTCTCCACCTGGGGCTGGGAGAACAACGAGGAGGTGCCGCCCGGTTCGTCCACTGTGGAGCTCACGGTCGAGCCGAATGCCGACGGCGCAACGGTTCGGCTCGTGCACGAGGGCCTGCTGTCCGACGCGCAGGCCAAGGGCCACACCGAGGGCTGGGAGCACTTCCTCCAGCGTCTCAAGGCCGTGACCACGACCGGCGACGCCGGCCCCGACGAGTTCTCGGCGATGAGCGAGGAGAACAGGCTCGACGCGGCCGAGGCGTCGCTGGCGGTCTGCCTCCGTGTGCTGCGGGCCATCGGCGCCGACCACGGCACCGACCAGACGCCGTGTGCGAAGTTCACCGTGGACGACCTCCTTGAGCACCTGCTCGGTTCGCTTGTCGCCCTCGGGGGCATGGCCGGGCGGCCGTTCGAGGCCACCACCGCCGGCACGCCCGAGGAGCGGGTCGCCGACGCCGGCCTGCGCGCGACCGAGGCGTGGCGGGCTCGGGGCCTCGACGGCATGGTCACCAGCCGCGTCGGCGAGATCCCGGCCGAGCTGGGGGCATCCATCCTGTCGGTCGAACTTCTCGTGCACGCCTGGGATTTCGCCACCGCGACCGGCGTGGCCATCGCCGCCGACGACAAGCTCAGCGCCTACGTCCGGGAACTGGCCGGCACCCTGATCGCGCCGCAGATGCGCGACGGCGACCAGTTCGCCGCCGAGGTTCCCGTCGGCCCCGATGCGGGCACCCTCGAGAAGCTCATCGCCTACACCGGAAGGGCGGCCTGATGGAGTACACGAACCTGCCCGAGTCCGCCGAGTACCTCAAGGCCCGCGAGGAACTGCGGCTCGCCGAGATAGACCTGATGCGACAACGGGAACGCGTCGCCCAGCAGCGCCGCGACCTCCCGCCCGGCCCAGTGATGCCCAACTACGCCTTCGACAACGGCGCCGTGACGCTGGGCGACCTCGTCACCGACCGGCCGTTGATCGTCTATCACCTGATGTACGGCAAGAAGCAGACCACGCCCTGTCCGATGTGCACGATGTGGCTCGACGGCTTCAACGGCGTCGCCCACCACATCGCCCGCAACGCCGACTTCGCGGTCGTCGCCGCGGCCGAGCCGGACGAGCTCCGGCGCTTCGGACGTGAGCGCGGCTGGGACCAGCTGCGGCTGCTTTCCTGCGGTGACAACACGTTCAAGCGCGATCTGCGCAGCGAGGACGAGGCCGGCAACCAGGACTCCACCCTCTCCGTGTTCGCCCGTGACGGCGAGGGCGAGATCCGGCACCACTACACGACCCGGCCGCGCATGGGGGAGGACATCCAGGAGCGCGGCATCGACCTGTACGCCCCGGTGTGGCAGCTGCTCGACCTGACGCCATCCGGCCGTGGCGACTGGTATGCCGGTCTCGACTACGGTCGACTCGTCAGCGGGAACCGAACCTGAGACGAGGGCACGCGCGGTGAGCAATCCGGTGCGGTGGGGAATCATGGGCACGGGCGGGATCGCGGGGGCGTTCGCGACCGACCTGAAGCTGACCGACTCCGGCACGGTCGTGGCCGTCGGCTCACGCAGCCAGGCCTCGGCCGACCGGTTCGCCGACGCGATCGGCATCGAGCGCCGGCACGCCAGCTACGAGGACCTGGCCGCCGATCCCGACGTCGACGCCGTCTACGTCGCCACGCCGCACCCGCTGCACCACCCCAACGCGCTGCTGGCCCTGCGCGCGGGCAAGCCGGTCCTGGTGGAGAAGCCGTTCACCATGAACGCCGGCGAGGCCCGCGAGCTGGTGAAAGTGGCTCGGGACAACAACGTCTTCCTCATGGAGGCGATGTGGACCCGGTTCCTGCCCGGTATTCGGCACGTCCGCGAGCTGATCGGCGGCATCGGTGACGTCGTCACCGTCACCGCCGATCACGGGCAGTGGTTCGCCGAGGACGCCGAGCACCGGCTGTTCGCGCCCGCGCTGGGCGGCGGCGCGCTGCTGGACCTGGGCGTGTACGTGGTGTCCTTCGCGTCCATGGTGCTCGGCGCGCCCAGCAAGATCGTGTCCATCGTCGACCCGGCCTTCACCGGCGTCGACGGCCAGACCTCGATGATCCTCGGTTACGGCAGCGGCGCGCAGGCCGTGCTGACCTGCACCCTGCGGGCCAAGAGCCCCACCCGGGCGGCCATCATCGGCACCGACGGCCGGATCGAGATCGACGGCCCCTTCTACGCCCCGGCCACGGTCACCCTGACCCCGCGCGACGGCGAGCCCACGGTGTTCGAGTCCGTGCACGAGGGCAGCGGCCTGCGCCACGAGGCCGACGAGGTGGCGCTGCGCCTGGCCGCCGGCGACACCGAAAGCCCCCTCATGCCCCTGGACGAGACGGTGTCGATCATGGAGACGATGGACGCGGTGCTGGCCCAGGCCTAGTGGGCGCCCAGGGCGAGGCCAGCCGCGGTGGCGACGGCCCACACCAGCATGGCCAGGCCCGTGTCCCGCAGCACCGGGATGAGGGCCTTGCCGCCGGCGCCCTTGATCATCTTGCGGGAGCTGGTCAGCAGCAGCGGCAGGGCCAGGAAGCCCAGCAGCAGGTAGCCGTCGCGCAGGCTGCCGACGATGCTGACCAGGAACGGCACCAGGATCAGGCCCAGGTACAGGTTGCGGGTGTCCCGGTCGCCGATCAGCACGGCCAGCGTGCGCTTGCCGGACTCGGTGTCGGTGGGGATGTCCCGCAGGTTGTTGGCCACCAGCACGGCGCTGGAGAAGCAGCCGATGGCCACCGCCCCGCCGATGCCGTAGCCGCTGAACTGCCCGGCCTGCACGTACAGCGTGCCGAGCACGGCGATCAGGCCGAAGCAGATGAACACCGCGACCTCGCCGAGGCCGGCGTAGCCGTAGGGGCGCTTGCCGCCGGTGTAGAACCAGGCCGCCGCGATGCACAGAGCGCCGACCGCGATCAGCCAGTACGAGCCGCTCAGCACCGTCACGGCCAGGCCGGCGACCGCCGCCACGCCGAAGCAGACGAACGCCGCCAGGCGCACCGTCTGGGGCTTGGCGACCTTGGACCCGACCAGCCGCAGCGGGCCGACCCGCACGTCGTCGGTGCCCCGCACGCCGTCGGAGTAGTCGTTGGCGAAGTTCACGCCGATGATCAGGGCCAGCGCGACGACCAGCGTCAGCACGCCCCTCGTCACGTCGAACGCGCCGAGCGCGAGCGCGGCGCCGTTGCCCACCAGCACCGGGGCGATGGCGTTGGGCAGGGTGCGCGGTCGGGCACCCTCGATCCACTGTGCGACCGTGGCCATGCCGTCATCTTCCGACACGGCCACGGCCGCCCGTCAACCAGGGCCTATGTCCACAGGTAGGTGACGGTCACCCAGGCGTTGTCGGTGAGCTTGAGGCCGTCGAGGAAGGTGCCGTCGGCCAGGTCGATGCCGGCCGGGTTGGAGACCTTGCGGCCGAACTGGTCCTTGCCGCCGTTGTAGCCGCTCTGGTACGCCGCCTGCGCCTCGGGCTTGCCCTGCGGCAGGTCCTTCCAGGACTGCCGGCTGGCCTTCGGGTTCCAGTAGTCGTCCTTGGTGTTCCAGGGCCCGACGTCCCACACCGGGGCGGTCTCGCAGCGGCCGTTGGCCGCGCAGACCTTCACCTGGTACGTCTTCTTCCCGTTGGGGGACAAGGACTTTCCGGACGGCAGCGCGACGAAGTGGTCCCGTGACTTGATCTTGTGGCCATTGGCCGTGGTGCCGCCGACCAGGCCCTCGCGGGTCGCGTACACCTTGTACGACCGCGACGCCAGCGGGGCGGCCATGGGCGTCATGGCGGTGCCGGCCGTCAGCGTCAGCCTGCGGGCCTCCAGGCCGGTCGAGCCGGCCGGGGCGGTGAGCATCATTCGGGCCTGCACGGTCGCGCTGGCCTCGGGCAGCACGGCCGGGGCGTCCGGCGTCGCCTCCGTCCACTCGGTCCACTGGCCGTCCGCGCGCAGGCCGCGCACGTCGACCGCCAGCTCCGAGTCGGCCGGCACGGTGGCGTCCACAGTGGCCGAGACGGTGTTCGACTTCGCCGGCAGCTGCCGCGGGTCGAACATGATGATGCCGGTCTCCAGGTCCAGCTGGTCGGTCGCGGCGTGGGCCGGGCCGCCGGCCAGGCGGACCAGGCCGTCGGCGTTGGCGATGTTGCTGTTGTCCTCGTTGTGCGACGCCAGATCGGCCGTCCAGGTGGTGCTCGTCGCGGCGGTGGCCGGGGCCGTCGCCGCCAGCGTGAGGGCGGCGGCCGCCGCCAGCAGCAGGGGTGTTGTTCGCATGCACCGAGGGAATCGGTGACTTCGTGACTACTCAACGTGATACGGCGATGTGCCCGTGAATTGCTCACAACGTCGTCGGTCACGTCTGCCGGTCAGCCGAGTGCCTTCCTGAGGGCCGCTCGGTCCACCTTGCCCGGGCCCAGCAGCGGCAGCGCCGGCAGGAACCGGATCACCTTCGGCACCGCCGCGCGGCCGGCCCGGTCCCGGACCGCCTCGCGCAGCCGCTGTTCGCTCGGCTCACCGTCGGCGACCACCGCGGCGGCGACGATCTGGCCCCATTCCGGGTGCGGCAGGCCGACCACGCAGGCGTCGGCGACGCCCTCGACCGCCGTCAGGGCCCGTTCGACCAGCAGCGGGGCGATTTTCACGCCACCAGTGTTGATCACGTCGTCGATCCGGCCGATCACCTCAAGGCGGCCGTCATCGGTCCAACGGCCGAGGTCGCTGGTGCGAAACCAGCCGTCCACGAACGGGGACTCGCCGTCGAAGTTGCGATAGCCGTCGGCCAACATCGGCCCCCTGATGTCGATGCGGCCATCGCTCAGCCGGATCTCGACGCCGTCCAGCGGCACGCCGTCGTACACGCAGCCGCTGGCCGTCTCGCTCATGCCGTACGAGGGGACGGCGTTGACGCCTTCCTCCCGGCACCGCCGAAGCAGGTCCTCGGGCATGGCCGCCCCGCCCATGACGATCGCGTCGAAGCCCCGGAGCGCTTCGAGGGCGCCGTCGTCGGCCATCAGCCGGGTCAACTGGGTCGGCACCAGGGCGGTGTAGTGCCGCCCCGGCGCCTCCAGCGCCACGAAGGCCGCCTTGGTGAAGCTCTCCGCACGGAAACCGTCCGTCAGGTCGTCCACGACCGGCTCTGTGCCCGCGAGCAGCGAGCGGATCAGCACCTGAAGGCCGCCGATGTACCGTGCCGACATCGCCAGCAGCCACGTGCCCGGCCCGCCCAGACGGGCGTGGGTGGCCATGGCGGAGGCCTTGATGGCGTCGGACGACAGCAAGGCGCCCTTCGGTGCCCCCGTCGACCCCGACGTGCCGATGACCAGCGCGATCCGGTCGTCCACCGGCCGGTCCACCTCCAGCGCCGCCGGCAGGCCCGGCTCCTGGTCGGTGACCGGCAGCAGCGCCGGGCCGTCGCCGTCCAGCGCCGCCGCCAGGGCCGGCAGCAGCGCCAGCACCTCGGCCGGCCGGGTCGGGACGGGCAGGGCCCGCAGCTCGCGAGGCATCAGAAGTAGTACGGGTAGTCGGACCAGTCGGGGTCGCGCTTCTCCAGGAAGGCGTTGCGGCCCTCGACGGCTTCGTCGGTCATGTAGGCCAGGCGCGTGGTCTCGCCGGCGAAGATCTGCTGGCCGACCAGGCCGTCGTCGATCATGTTGAACGCGTACTTGAGCATGCGCTGCGCGGTCGGGGACTTGCCGTTGACCTCGCGGGCCCACTCCAGCGCGGTCTTCTCCAGGTCCTCGTGCGGCACGACCGCGTTGACCATGCCCATCTGGTGGGCTTGCTCGGCGGTGTAGGGGCGGCCGAGGAAGAAGATCTCGCGGGCGAACTTCTGGCCGGTCTGGCGGGCCAGGTAGGCCGAGCCGTAGCCGCCGTCGAAGCTGCCCACGTCGGAGTCGGTCTGCTTGAAGCGGGCGTGCTCGGCGCTGGCCAGGGTGAGATCGCACACCACGTGCAGGCTGTGCCCGCCGCCGGCGGCCCAGCCGGGGACCACGGCGATGACGACCTTGGGCATGAACCGGATCAGCCGCTGGCATTCCAGGATGTGCAGCCGGCCGGCGCGGGCGCGGTCCACGGTGTCGGCGGTGTCGCCGGTCGCGTACTGGTAGCCGTCGCGGCCGCGGATGCGCTGGTCGCCGCCGGAGCAGAAGGCCCAGCCGCCGTCCTTGGGGGACGGTCCGTTGCCGGTGATCAGCACGCAGCCGACGTCGGAGGACATCCGGGCGTGGTCCAGCGCGACGTAGAGCTCGTCCACGGTGTGCGGACGGAAGGCGTTGCGCACCTCGGGCCGGTTGAACGCGATGCGGACCGTTCCCTGGTCCACGGCGCGGTGGTAGGTGATGTCGGTGAAGGTGAAGCCGTCGACGGCGCGCCACGCGCTCGGGTCGAACAAGTCGGACACGTGTTCATCAGGCACACCTGGGAGAATAGGCGTGTGAACCCGTCCACCGCGCAGGCCCGTGTCCTGGTCGACGAACTCGCACGCAACGACGTGCGGCAGGTCGTGCTGTGTCCTGGATCACGCAATGCGGCGCTGGCGATGGCCTTGCACCACGCCGCCGTGGCCGGGAAGTTGACCCTGCACGTCCGCATCGACGAGCGGTCCGCCGGCTTTCTCGCGCTCGGCATCGCCCGTGGCACCGGCCTCCCGGTGGCCGTGGTCTGCACCTCCGGGACGGCCGTGGCCAACCTGCACCCCGCGATGATGGAGGCCGCGCACAGCCATCTGCCGCTGATCGCCCTGACCGCGGACCGGCCGATCGAGCTGGTCGGTTCCGGCGCCAGCCAAACCACCGTGCAGCACGGGATTTTCGGCGCCCTGGTGTCCACCGTGGACTTTCCCATGGCCGAGCCCCGCCCCGGACAGAACGCCGTGTGGCGGGGCATGGTCTGCCGTTCGCTGCGTTCGGACGGTCCGGTGCACCTCAACGTGCCGTTCCGGGAGCCGTTGGTGCCGGACGGCTCCGACGACTGGCCCGAGTCGCTCGACGGCCGGGCCGACGGCCGGCCGTGGACATCTGTCGCCGCTGCTGGTGAAACCCGTTCCGGTGCAACGGAAATCGGGCACCTCGGTGAGCGCACCCTGGTCGTCATCGGCGATGTCGCCCCGGAGATCGCCCGTGCCACGGCCACGTTCGCCTCGGCCGCCGGCTGGCCGGTGATCGTCGAGCCGCTGGCCTTCGCCGCCGGCGACACCATCGGCACCGGCTCGCTCCTGCTGTCCGCCGGTCTGCCGCCGGCGCTGCGGCCGGAGTCCTTGCTGGTCGTCGGGCATCCCTCGCTCAGCCGTGGCGTGCAGCGGGTCATCCGCGAAACCCCGGTCGTGCACGTGATCTCCGATCATCCACAGTGGACCGATCCGCAGCATCAGGCCGACTACGTCACCGGCCCGCTCGCCGTCGATCCGCCCCGCTTCGGCGACGCGTGGCTGTCCCGCTGGCGGGACGCCGACGTGAGCGCCAAGTCCGTCGTGGACAAGTTCCTGGCCGATGAGCGGTGGCCCACCGGCCTGCACGTCGCCCAGACGTTGATCGACGCTTTGCCCTACGGCTCAACGCTTTTCCTCGGTTCGTCCAACCCCGTCCGTGACGTCGACATGGCCGCCGCGCACCGTGCGGACCTGCGCTTGTTCTCCAACCGCGGGCTGGCCGGCATCGACGGCACGCTGTCCTGCGCCGTCGGCGTGGCCCTCAGCGCCGAGCACGGCTACGCCCTCGTCGGCGACCTCACTTTTCTCCACGACATCAACGGTTTACTCATCGGCCCCAGCGAACTTCGGCCCAACCTGGCCGTTGTCGTGCTCAACGATGACGGCGGCGGCATCTTTTCCCTGCTGGAGCAGGGTTCTCCCGAGCACGCCGACTCGTTCGAGCGGATTTTCGGCACCCCGCACGGCGCCGACCTGGCCGCCCTGTGCGCCGGCTACCGAGTGCCGCACACCCTCGTCGACTCCGCCGCCGCGCTCCGCGACGCCCTCGCCCCGGCCGATGGCATTCGGGTCATCGAGGTGTCCGCCGATCGCGCTCGGTTGCGGGATCTGCACTCCCGACTGCGTTCCGTCATCAGCGAAGCCTGGTAGCGGTCAAGCGATCTCGTTGCGTAGGAACCTACTAACGTTGGGTAGTGCCTGCGGGGCGGCCTCTCTAGGTTCGGGCGTACTGGTCCGATTGGGGAGGCTCGCCTTGAGATCCACTGCGCTCGTCACGCTCGCGACGGCCGTCGCCGGGCTGCTGCTCGCCGGCACCGCGGCCGCCGCGCCCGCGCCCGGCGGCCAGACCGTCGGCGACCCCTACTACCCGAACGACGGCAACACCGGTTACGACGTCGGGCACTACGACTTACGCCTGCAGTACCAGCCGCCCACCGATCAGCTCAGCGGAACCGCGACCATTCTGGCTACCGCCACCCAGGACCTGTCGCAGTTCTCGTTCGACTTCGGCCTGCACACCGATTCCGTGCTGGTCAACAACCTGCCGGCCACATACACCAGCACCGGCTCCAAGCTGGTCATCACGCCGGCCAGGTCGCTGGCCAAGGGCAGCGCGGTCACCGTTGTCGTTCGCTACGACGGGATTCCGTCGAAGGTCACCATCAACGGCGAGCAGGACTGGCTGCGCACCCCCGACGGCGCCCAGGCCGTCCAGGAGCCGCACATCGCCGCGTTCTGGTATCCGGCCAACGACCATCCCACCGACAAGGCCACCTACGACGTGTCCGTGGCCGTCCCCAACGGCACGCAGGTGATCTCCAACGGCACGCTGGTCAGCTCGCCCAGCCAGCTCGGCCAGACGCGCTGGAACTGGCGCAGCACCAAGCCGCAGGCCACGTACCTGACCTTCATCGCCATCGGCAAGTACGACATCCGGCGGTCCACCGGTCCCGACGGCAAGCCCGTCATCAACGCCTACGGCGCGAACATCGGCGACAACCATGACGCCGCCGTGGCCAGCGTCGAGCGCACTCCCGAGGTCCTCTCCTGGGAGTCCAGCGTCTTCGGGCCGTTCCCCTTCGAGGCGGAGGGCGGCGTGGTGCCGGCGGTGAACTTCGGCTTCGCGCTCGAGAACCAGACCCGGCCCGTCTACACGCCCGGCTTCTTCCGGTCCGGCGCCGACATGTCGGTGATCGTGCACGAGAACGCGCACCAGTGGTTCGGCGACGCCGTGTCCGTGCACCGGTGGAACGACATCTGGCTGAACGAGGGCTTCGCCAGCTACGCCGAGTGGCTGTGGTCGGAGAAGGAGGGCGAAGGCACCGCCCAGCAGTTGTTCGACTACTACTACAACTCCGTGCCCGCCGACGATGCCCAGTGGCAGGTGCTGCCGGGCGACCCCGGCGCCGACAACCAGTTCTCCGACTTCGCCGTCTACACCCGCGGGGCCCTCGCCCTGCACGCCCTGCGCACCGCCGTCGGCGACGACTCCTTCTTCGCCATCCTCAAGGCCTGGGTCGCGTCCCGCGAGTACAGCGACGGCACCATCGACCAGTTCATCGCCATCGCCGAGAAGATCTCCGGCAAGCCCCTGCACGACCTCTTCCAGCAGTGGCTGTTCACCCCGGCCAGGCCCGCCGTGCCCGCCTCCTTCTCGGCCCACACCACCCCCGTCAAGCCCAGGTCCGTCGCCGAGATCGACCGCACCCAGGTCCTCCTGGCCCAGTCCCACCACTGACCTTCCCGGCTTCGCCAGCGGCGCTCGCCCGGCTCGGGCGAGCGCCGTTTGTCAACAGGCTGTCCACAGGTTTCGAGGTTATCCACAAGGTTGTCCACAGGCTGATCCACAAGCGTCGGCCGCCAGGTAGAGGAGCTCGCCCCGGTCGTCCGCCCGCCGATGGCGCAGCGTCATGCCCAGGTCGGCGGCGATCCGCAGGGAGGCCGCGTTGGCCGGCCGGACGGTGGCCCACACCCGCCGGACACCGGCCGCGAAGCACTCCGCCAGCACCGCATGCGCGGCCTCGCCGGCCAGCCCGCTCGTGTGCATGACCAGCATCCGGCGGTCGATCCACCCGGCAGTCTGCTCGACCGTGGTGAACGGGCCGCTGCCGATGGTGTGTGTCCGGGGATCGCTGAAGATCGCGTGCAGCTCGGCCAGGTCCGCCGGTTCGAAGCACTGCAACCGCATCCGTGACGTCTCGATCAGTGACCGCATTCGTCCCCCGGCGATGGTGATTTCCCGGATGTTCCCCGCGCGCGTCCCCGGCCAGCATGAGGGCATGCGGGCGAGGGATGAGCGGCAGTTGGCGGAGACGGTGCGGCCGGAGCTGGCCGCGGGGGAGCGGATCGAGCTGCTGGGCCAGGCCAGCGTGACGACCACCTCGGCGAAGGAGCAGGTGGGGGTCGCGGTGGCGACGGCGGTGCTGTCGGGCGGGACGGCCGCGGCGACGGTGGTGCCGGAGACGATGTACCTGGTGCTCACGGACTGCAGGCTGCTGGTGCTGCGGCCGGGCCTGACGATGCGCAGGTCGAAGGTGGTGGCCAGCCTGCCGCGTCGGCTGATCACGCTGAGCGGCGTCAAGCAGGGGCCGCTGAAGGTCAAGTTCAAGCTGGCGGTGGCCGGGGAGCCGGTGGTGTTCCGGGTGGCGTTTATCTTCGCCAAGGCCGACGGCCGCCGGTTCGCCGAAGTGCTGGGCGAGGCCGGAGCGCGCCGCTGAGCCGCGCCGCCCGGACCAGCTGGACCTGGCCCGATGAACAACACCGACGGCATGGACCAGCGGTTCCCGGCCTTCGCGAGCTGGGCGGCAGCACCTGCCGTCGATCAGAAACCTGGTCGTGATGTCATCGAGGCAGGCATTGCCGGTCCGCAGACAGGCGCCGTAGCCGCCGGGTCACTTTCGTTCTGCACCAACAGAATGTTGGTCGGTGCTGTAGGCCGGCCGACGACGTGCGCTGCTAGTCGGCGCGCTCAAGGGCGTCCCTGATCGGGATCATCTTGGCGGCTGCCTCGGCGACCTCGGTGTCGGGATCGGAATCCGGCACGACACCGCCGCCGGCGAACAGCCGCACGGAGGAATCCGCGACCTGGGCGCACCGCAGCGCAATGCCGACCTCGCCGTCGCCGTTGGCGTCGACCCAGCCGACCGGGCCCGCGTAACGGCCGCGATCCATGCCTTCGAGCTCGGTGATCGTGGCCACGGCCTTGGCCCGCGGGGTCCCGCCGACGGCGGCGGTGGGGTGCACGGCCCCGGCCAGCCGCAGCAGGGAGGAATCGCCGGCCAGCTCGCCGGCGACGTCGCTGGCCAGGTGCATGACGTTGGGCAGCCGCAGCACGTGGGGCCGCGGCGACACCGACATCGAGGAGCAGAACGGCTGTAGCGCCTCGGCCAGCGACTCTACGGCGTAGGTGTGCTCGCCCTGGTTCTTGGCCGAGGCCAACAACTCCTGGGCCAGCTCATCGGCGTCGACGCCGGCGTGCGGCCACATCGTGCCGGCCAGCACCCGCGAGTAGACGTGGGAGTCCTGACGCCGCATCAACATCTCCGGTGTCGCGCCGACCAGCCCGTCCACCGAGAAGACCCAGCAGCTGGGGTACTTGGCCGACAGCCCGTGCAGTAGGAACCGCGGATCGACGGCGTCTTCGGTGTGCGCGATCAGATCGTGGGCCAGGACGACCTTGTCCAGCTCGCCGGCCCGCATCCGCGCCACCGCCTGCGCCACGGCGTCGCGGTAGTCGGTGACGGACAGCTCACCCTCGGAGTAGCGGATCGTGGACGGCTTGCGCACCGGCTCCACGGTGTGGAACGGGCTCTCGGCCGGCTCGCCGATCTCGGTCACCCACGTGATGCCGTCCCGCCGCCCCACCAGCACCCGCGGCACCACCAGCACCGACGACCCGGGGTCGTCGGCGAACGCCATGCTCACGAACGCGACCGGCCCGGAGCCGGGCAGGCGCACCTCGTCCACGCAGTCGATGCCGGCCGCGTAGTCCCGCCACCAGCGGTCGGCCTGCTCGAACCGGTCCGCGCCGGACGGCTCGAACCGGGCGGCCTCGCCCCAGCCGACCAGCCCCTCGCCCCGCATCACCCAGGCCAGCGTGCCGTCGGCCGACGGCAGCAGCCGGAGCAGGTCCTCATCGGTCGCCACCACCCGGCTGCGGGCACGGAGACCGGTGGTGCGGGCGTTCGGAGCGGTCATCACGCCTTCGAGCGTAGAGCGCACTCCGGCCGTCCGTGACTCCGAGCGGGCCTACACTCGGGCGCTGTGGTGGAGAACGCAGTCGCGACCCGACTGGCGGACACGGCCGCCCGGCGACCGTCACGCTGGGCGTTCCTCGGCATGGACAAGCTCACGCCGGGACGTCGTGCCTGGCTGATCGCCGTGGTGGCGACGGCTGTGCTGATCACGGTCATGGGCCTGCTGCTGGTCGTCGGGGCCTGGCGTGACGACCACGCCATCGAGGCCCGCATGGGCCATGCCGACGCCGACGTCCTGTCCGTGGCCATCGACCGGACCGTGGTGAGGTTCACCACGCCCGACGGCGGCGCGCACAGCCCCTTCAACGGCGTGCTCTACCCGCAGGACCTCCAGGCGGGCCAGCGTGTGCAGGTCGAGTACGACACGTCCCACCCCAACGACCTGGTCCGCGTGGCCGGCCGGGACTACCGCCTGACCTTCCTGCCGGTCGGCATGATGATCGGCATCACCTGGGCACTCGCGGCGGGGCTGATCTGGTGGCTGCGACGTCCAAGGACTCCTGCCACCACGTGAGCACCTCGTCGGCCACGCCCGGGGCCGCGACCAGCAGGCCGTCCAACGGCAGCGGATCGCCGGAACCGCGCCGGTCCAGCACGACGGCGCCGGACTCCACGGCCAGCGCCACCGCTCCGGCGACATCCCACTCGTGATAGCTGTGCAGCACGGCTGCGGCGGCGTGGCCCAGCGCGACCTGGGCCACCGACAGCGCCGCTGATCCGAGCACGCGCACACCGGTGCGGGCCTTGGCGGCACGGGCGATGAAGCTGTCCATGCCCGGCCACGGACCGGTCTTGGTCCACTCCGTGCACATCACAGCCCCGGCGACCTCGGTCTTGTCCACCAGCTTGACCGGTGTGCCGTTGGCCCGGGTGCCACGGCCGCGCGCGGCGGCGTAGATCTGTGCCCGGTACGGGTCGGCGACCACGCCGACCACCGGGCCGTGCTCGTCGAGCAGCGCGAGGCTGTAGGCGCACCAGGGGATGCCGGCCACGTAGTTGGTGGTGCCGTCCACCGGGTCCACCACCCAGCGGTAGGGCGCGGCGCTGATCCCCTCGTCGGCGCCGAAGGCGTCGCCGTGCACGGGGATGCCGGGGAACTCGCTGGCCAGCACGCGGCGGGTGTGGCGTTCCAGGGTGCGATCGGTGTCGGTGACCCAGTCGAACGGGGAGTCCTTGGACTCCGGACGCGCGCCCCGGCCGGCCGTCGCCGTGATCACGTCGGAGGCGTCGTTGGCCAGGCGACCGGCGACCTCCAGTGCCCGGGACAGCAGCCCGGGGTCAACCGGCTGAATCGATCGGGATGACAAGAGGGTCACGCCACCCGAGCGTGAACGCGATGGGTGTCGCCGATGAGAAGCAGAGGTGACGTCCCGGAGATCACCAGATCAAGTCTGCGGGCCGGCCGGTCGCCCGCCAATCCCTGACCTGAGGATTTCGGGCAGCGTTCGCCAACCGGCCACCCTGCGTACGGGATGGGCGCGGACGCTGGGCCTGTGCGCGTCGCGATCGTCACCGAGAGCTTCTTGCCGCAGGTCAACGGGGTGACGAACTCCGTCGTCCAGGTACTGGCGCACCTGCGCCGGCACCGGATCCCGAGCCTGGTCGTCTGCCCCGGCCCCGGCCCCGACCGGCATGAGGACACCCCGGTCGTGCGCCTGCCGGCCGTCGACTTCCCGTTCGTCACGTCCCTGCCCGTCGGCGTGCCGACCCGCAGGGTGCTCACCGCCCTGGCCGACTTCAAGCCGGACCTGGTGCACGTGGCGTCGCCCTTCGTGGTCGGCGCCCGTGGCCTGTCGGCCGCCCGCAAGCTCGGCCTGCCGACGATCGCTGTCTACCAGACCGACATCGCGGGCTTCGCCGGCTCGTACGGATTCGGGCTGGGCGCTCGTACCGCCTGGCGGTGGACCAAGCGGCTGCACACCCTGGCGACCCGCACCCTTGCCCCGTCGACCTGGGCCGTTCGGGAGTTGCGGGAGCGCGGCGTGCCGCGGGTGCACCGGTGGGGCCGAGGCGTTGACGTCGAGCGCTACGACCCGCACAAACGGGACGACAGGCTGCACCGCGAGCTGGCCCCGAACGGCGAGATGCTCGTCGGCTTCGTGGGACGGCTGGCGCCGGAGAAGCGCGTGGACCGGCTGGCCGCGCTGAACGACGTGCCCGGCGTGCGAGTGGTCGTGGTCGGCGCGGGCCCGGACGAGCCGGTGCTGCGGGACAAGCTGCCCGACGCCGCCTTCCTGGGGCTGACCACCGGCGAGGACCTGGCCAAGGTCTACGCGAGCCTGGACGTCTTCGTGCACACAGGCCCGCACGAGACGTTCTGCCAGACCGTGCAGGAGGCGTTGGCCTCGGGTCTGCCGGCGATCGCCCCCGACGCCGGCGGGCCGTCCGACCTGATCGACGACGGCCGCACCGGCTTCCTGCTGTCGCCGTGGTCGGACGACGAGTTCGCGGCAGGACTGCGACGAAGCATCGAACTGCTGCGCGATGACGCCACCAGGGCCGCCTTCGGTGCGGCCGCCCGGCGGTCCGTGCAGGCCAGGACGTGGCCCGCGATCTGCGACGAGCTGCTCGGGCACTACACCGAGCTGCTCGACCAGCCGGAGTCCCGGTGCGCGTAGTCCAGCTCGCCAACTTCTACGGACCACGATCGGGCGGGCTGCGCACCGCCCTGCACCACCTCGGCGCCGGCTACGCGCTGCACGGCCACGACGTGATCCTGGTCGTGCCGGGCCGTCGTCCCGATTGCGAGGTGCTGCCGTCCGGCGTCAAGCGCATCACCCTCCGTGCCCCGGTCATCCCCGGCACCGGCGGTTACCGCGCCGTCGATCCGTGGCGGGTGCGGGTGCTGCTCGACCGGCTTCGGCCCGACCGGCTGGAGGTCTCCGACCGGCTCACGCTGCGGGGCATGGGGCATTGGGCCCGTGAACACGACGTGCCCAGCGTCGTCATCTCGCACGAGCGCCTTGACCGGCTGCTGGAGCAGTTCCTCGTGCCGCGGCGGCCGGCCGTGCGGGGCGCGGACTGGGCGAACCGGCGGATGGCCGCCAGCTACGACACCGTGGTCTGCACCACCGACTTCGCCCGCGCCGAGTTCGACCGAATCGGCGCCACCAACGTCCGCCGCGTCCCCCTCGGCGTCGACCTGCGCGAGTTCACCCCGTGTCGGCGGGACTCCTTCGTGCGGAACGACTTGGCCCGTGGTGCCCGCACCCTGATGGTCCACTGCGGCCGTCTCTCACCTGAGAAGCACGTGGAGCGCAGCGTCGACACCGTCGCCGAGCTGTACGAATCCGGCGTCGACGTGCGTCTCGTCATCGCCGGCGACGGCCCCCGCCGCGAGGCCCTCGAACGCCGCGCCGCCGGCCTGCCCGTCACCTTCCTCGGTTTCGTGTCATCCCGACCCCAGGTCGCCACCCTCCTCGCCTCCGCCGACGTGTCGTTGGCGCCCGGCCCGCACGAGACGTTCGGCCTCGCCGCCCTGGAGGCCCTCGCCTCCGGCACCCCCGTTGTCGTCTCCGCCTCCTCCGCCCTGCGGGAGCTCGTCGCCCCCGGCTGCGGCGCCGCCGTCTCCGACCACGCCCCCGCCTTCGCCTCCGCCGTCGAGTCCCTGCTGGCCGACCCCGAGGCCGACCGCCGCGCCGCCGCCCGTGCCCGGGCCGAACAGTTCCCCTGGCCCGCCGCCGTCGACGGGATGCTGGCCGCCCTGCGCGCGAGGTGACATAGGCTCCCGTCATGTCGCGAGCCGGCTTGGACAAGAACCCGCGCGAGGTCGCCGAGATGTTCGACGGCGTGGCCAAGGGCTACGACCTGACGAACTCCGTCATGACGCTCGGGTTCGACCGGCGGTGGCGCGAGTGGACCCGTCGGGCGCTGGACGCCCGCGCCGGCGAGAAGATCCTCGACCTCGCCGCCGGCACCGCCGTGTCGACCGTCGAGTTCTCCAGCGCCGGCGCCTGGTGCGTGGCCGCCGACTTCTCCCTCGGCATGCTCCGCTCCGGCGCCCGCCGCCCCGTGCCCAAGATCGCCGCCGACGCCCTGCACCTGCCCTTCGCCGACGGCTCCTTCGACGCCGCCACCGTCTCCTTCGGCCTGCGCAACTTCCAGGGCACCGTCTCCGCCCTCCGCGAGATGGCCCGCGTCGTGCGCCCCGGCGGCCGCCTCGTGATCTGCGAGCTGTCCAAGCCCACCTGGAAGCCCCTGCGCCAGCTCTACAGCAACGTCGCCTTGCGCTTCCTGCCCGTCATCGCCAAGCCCGTAGCCTCCAACACCGACGCCTACACCTACCTCGCCGACTCCATCCGCGACTGGCACGACCAGCGCACCCTCGCCGAACTCATCGCCGAGGCCGGCTGGGAAGACGTCGCCTGGATGAACCTCACCGCCGGCATGGCCGCCATCCACCGCGCCACCAAACCCGCCTAGCCCCCGCCCTCGCCCCCCACTTTTTCGCTACGTGAGTGGCTCATTTCGCATCTACGGCCACCTAAGCCACTCACGTGCAGCGCGCAACCACGGCCCCGGGGCACGTGAGTGGCTTAGGTGGCTCTAGGAGCGAAATGAGCCACTCACGTGCAGGAAGCGCGGGTGGTGATTGAGGCCGGGGGAGGTAAATGAGCCACTCACGTGCAGGAACGGCTACTGGTGGGTTGCTTTGACGGGAGGGCGTGGGCGGGCGGCAGCGCTGGCGTGGGCTGCGGTGAGGTCACGGAGTACAGCTGCGGTGTCTCGTTGCAGCTGGGAGGGCACGGTGTGCACGACGAGGACACCAGCGGCGGCGAGGGCGGAGTGCTTGCGCATCGTCCGCGTGTATCCCTCGGGCGTCAGGTGGAACTCCAGCGAGTCGATCTCCCACGCCAGGCCGACGTCGTCCCACCACGCGTCCATGACACCGAGGCTCTGCCCGCCGGCTGTGTGCAACGCGACATTCCACGCCGGCTTCGGGAGGCCACTGCCCTGGACCAGGGAGTGAGCCCAGGCCTCGGCCACCGACCGCACACCGTCGTCGACCTCTGACAGCACGGTCCGCACGATGGCGGTGCCACGCAGTCGGCGGACCGCGACCTCGTCGGTCAGCGATGAGACCGTGCAAAGCCCTCGTTGGAGGCCGTCAGCGAGCATGGCCCGGACAACATCGAGCTGCTGCTGCCTGCGCGCGGCGTCGACGAGCGCCCGCTCGACGCTGACCATGGGGAATCCGTCGGTCAGGTGGATGGACCACGGCCGCCGGGATCGTTCCACAACCATGAACGATTGGCTGGCCAAGGCGCGTGCGTTGGGCACCAGCACATGCACCGAGCTGTTACCGGGCAACCGACGTACGCCATGTCGGTGAGCTGCCTCGAGACCGGTCAGCGCCGCCCCTGGACCGGCTCGCAGCAGTGCGGCGCGGACCATCTGCCGCCTGGTCGGCGAGCCGCCGGTCACGAGGTAGACGCCGGTCAGCAACCGGGTCCAGCCTCCGCCTGGTTGACACTTGCGCGCCGGAAGCCCCTGGGGCACACCGAGCCGCAACAGGGCGGTCCAGGTGGCGACGGCGTCGGGGAACATGTCGGCCAGTGCGGCAAGGTCGCGGGAGTTGCATCGAGTCACTCATCCAATGGTGGGCACGGATCGCGGCGGCGCAACCACCCCGTCATCGGCTGTGGACAACTGGCCGCGAGGCCGTCGGGTTGTCCACAGCTAGACTCACTTTGACCTGCTAGTGAACGAATTCACGAGGGAGTCCGGCATGAGCACGCCCAGCCGAGGCCAGGCCGGCGATGACGCCGACGTGATCGTGGTGGGGGCCGGGCCCGCGGGCTCGACCGCTGCGACGTACCTGGCGCGGGCCGGGCTGGATGTGCTGCTGCTGGAGAAGAGCACGTTCCCGCGGGAGAAGGTGTGCGGGGACGGCCTGACGCCCCGCGGCGTGAAGCAGCTGATCGACCTGGGCATCGACACCAGGGAAGAGGCGGGCTGGCTGCACAACAAGGGCCTGCGGGTGATCGCGGGCCGCACGAAGCTGGATCTGGCCTGGCCGGAGCTGGCGAGTTTTCCGCCCTACGGCGTGGTGCGCACCCGCAAGGACTTCGACGAGATGCTGGCCCGCAACGCGCAGAAGTCGGGGGCCCGGCTCAAAGAGGCGACGACGGTGACCGAGGCGATCAGGAACGAGCGCACGGGCCGGGTCCAAGGCGTGAAGTCCAAGGACGGCAAGGAGTTCCACGCGCCGATCGTGCTGGCCTGCGACGGCGTGTCGGCCCGGCTGGCGCTGTCGATGGGCATCGAGAAGCGGGACGACCGGCCGATGGGCGTGGCGGTGCGGCGCTACTACCAGAGCCCCCGCACGCATGACGACTACCTCGAGTCGCACCTGGAGCTGTGGGATCGCTCGAACCCGGCCAATCCGGTGCTGATGCCGGGCTACGGCTGGATCTTCGGCATGGGCGACGGCACGGTGAACGTGGGCCTGGGCATCCTGTCCACCTCGAAGGCCTACGGCCGCACCGACTACCGCGCGCTGATGAAGACGTGGCTGGACGGCACGCCGGAGGAGTGGGGCTTCCGCGACGAGAACGCGCTGGGCAAGGTCGGCGGGGCCGCGCTGCCGATGGGCTTCAACCGCACCCCGCACTACCGCGACGGCGTGCTGCTGGTGGGCGACGCGGGCGGCACGGTGAACCCGTTCAACGGTGAGGGCATCGGCTACGCCATGGAGTCGGCCAAGCTGGCGGCGGAGTGCGTGGTGCAGGCGATGGCCCGCCCGGCCGGCATGTCCCGCGAACACGCCCTGCACGCCTACCCGACCCGCCTGCGCGAGGCGCTGGGCAGCTACTACCGCCTGGGCAACATCTTCTCCAAGCTGATCGGCAACCCGACGATCATGCGCACGGCCACCCGCTACGGCATGCCCCAGGAGACGCTGATGCGGCTGGTGCTGAAGCTGCTGGCGGGCCTGTACGACCAGAAGGACGGCGACGCCATGGACCGGGTGATCACGCTGGCCACGAGGCTCGCGCCCGCGGTCTGAGATGATGATCACAACGGCCCGCGAGCCGAAAGTCGATCACCGAGAGTGATATGACGTTTGTGCTGCTCAAGGACCGGAAAAATCCCCTCGCACGAGGGGATTTTTCATTTCCGGGCCATTCTCCGATTTATGACGAAAACACCCGATCGGCGTAGTCGGAAGTCACTCGTCATGATCTTGAACTGACGCTGTTGTCAACCCCCTGGGCGACCCCGGGGAGGGGGGCATACACTCGGCTCGCTTGTGAACTGGTTCACAAGCTTGTGAAGAATTTCACAAGGCTGGCAGGCGTCGGCGGTGGGAGGTGTCGGTGAACGCGCAGGTCGGGGCGGTCGAGGTTAGGTCTGCCTTACCCAAGGTGCGGCGAACGTCACCCCTAGGGTTCCGTCACGAGGCCGGTGATCGGCCCCACACGGAGGAGACGAAAAGGTGCTGAACGTCGCTGAAGCCGCAGCGGCCCCCTCGGCTCTGGGGGCCTATGTCCCGCTGGTGTGCCTGTTCGTGCTGGCGGCCGCATTCGCGTTGTTCTCGGTGACGGCGGCGCCGTTCACCGGACCCCGCCGCTACAACAAGGCCAAGCTGGACGCCTACGAGTGCGGCATCGAACCGTCGCCGCAGCCGATCGTCGGCGGCGGCCGGATGCCGGTGGCGTACTACCTCACCGCGATGCTGTTCATCCTGTTCGACATCGAGATGGTCTTCCTCTACCCGTTCGCGGTGAACTCCGACGCCCTGGGGCTGTTCGGGGTCGTGGAGATCGTCCTGTTCATCGCAACCGTCGGGTTCGCCTACGCATACGTGTGGCGCCGCGGCGGGCTGGACTGGAACTGACCTAGGGAGCGGCGAGATGGGTCTTGAGGAGAAGCTCCCCAACGGGATCATGTTGGCCAGCGTGGAAAAGCTGGTCAACTGGACGCGCAAGTCGTCGCTGTGGCCGGCCACCTTCGGGCTGGCCTGCTGCGCGATCGAGATGATGACCACGGGTGCGCCCCGCTACGACCTGGCGCGCTTCGGCATGGAGGTCTTCCGGGCGTCGCCCCGCCAGGCTGACCTGATGATCGTGGCCGGCCGGGTGACCAACAAGATGGCCCCGGTGCTGCGCCAGATCTACGACCAGATGCCGGAGCCGCGCTGGGTGCTGGCGATGGGCGTGTGCGCCTCGTCCGGCGGCATGTTCAACAACTACGCCGTGGTGCAGGGCGTCGATCACGTCGTCCCGGTCGACATGTACCTGCCGGGCTGCCCGCCCCGCCCCGAGATGCTCATCGACGCGATCCTCAAGATCCACCAGAAGATCATGGACGAGCCGCTCGGCGCCAAGCGGGCCGCGCTGCTGGCCGAATCCGGCTACCGCACGAAGCTGGAGCCGTCCTCGGTCCACTACGGCAAGCCCGGCAGCAAGCAGTTCCGCGGCCCGGTCGATCCCAGCCATCGCCACCAGCTCACCGCCGGGGAGTGACGCGTTCCCGTGACTGACAAACCCACCACCCCTGAGACCGGCGGCGAGCAGTCCAGCGCCGACCGCCCGGTCGGCGGACTCGAACCGCGCGGCGCCGAGCCGGCGGGCGGCCCCCTGTTCACCGGCAAGGCCCGCCAGGGCATGTTCCACATCTCCGGCTCCGGAGACACCTCCGGCTTCGGCGGCCTGCGGCTGCCGGCACACGTGGCCGCGCCCAGCGAGCGCCCCTTCGGCGGCTGGTTCGACGAGGTCGCCGACGAGCTGCTGGCCGCGATCAACGAGAAGGAGCTGCCGGCCGACACCGTGCAGCAGATCACCGTGGACCGCGGCGAGATCACCTTCTACATCCGCCGCGAGCAGCTGCTGGAGGTCGCCCGCATCGTGCGCGACGACCCGGCGCTGCGCTTCGAGCTGTGCAGTTCGGTGTCCGGTGTGGACTACGGCGCTGATGTGCCGCAGCGGCTGCACTCCGTCTACCACCTCACGTCGATGACCTACCGCCGCCGGATTCGGCTGGAGGTCTGCGTCGACGTCGACGACGCGCACATGCCCAGCGTGGTCTCGGTCTACCCGACCGCGGACTGGCAGGAGCGCGAGGCCTGGGACATGTTCGGGATCGTCTACGACGGCCACCCCGCGCTGACCCGAATCCTGATGCCGGACGACTGGGACGGCCACCCGCAGCGCAAGGACTACCCGCTGGGCGGCATCCCGGTCGAGTACAAGGGCGCCGAGATCCCGCCGCCCGACCAGCGGAGGTCGTACTCATGAGCAGCACCGAAGAGGACATCTACGCAAGTTCTCGGGAGACGACCGAGGGCACCGTCTTCAACGTCTTCGGCGGCGACTGGGACGAGGTCGTGGAGGACGCGCTCGGCAACGAGCGCATCGTCATGAACCTCGGCCCCCAGCACCCGTCGACGCACGGCGTGCTGCGGCTGGTGCTGGAGCTGGAGGGCGAGACCGTCACCCAGGGCCGCACCGTCATCGGCTACCTGCACACCGGCATCGAGAAGAACGTCGAGTACCGGAACTGGACCCAGGGCGTCACCTTCGTGACGCGCATGGACTATCTGGCGCCGCTGTTCAACGAGGCCGCCTACTGCATGTCGGTCGAGAAGCTGCTCGGCGTCGAGGTGCCGCAGCGGGCGCAGGTCGGCCGCGTGCTGCTGATGGAGATCAACCGCATCGGCTCGCATCTGGTGGCGCTGGCCACCGGCGGCATGGAGCTGGGCGCGCTGACCGGCATGACGGCCGGTTTCCGCGAGCGCGAGGAAGTCCTGCACCTGCTGGAGTTCCTCACCGGCCTGCGGATGAACCACGCCTACATCCGGCCCGGCGGCCTGGCCCAGGACTTCCCGGTGGACGCGGTCGAGAAGATCACCGACTTCGTCAAGCTGATGAAGAAGCGGCTGCCCGACTACGACAAGCTGCTGACCGGCCAGCCGATCTGGAAGAACCGACTGGCCGGCATCGGCGTGCTGCCGGTGGACGCCTGCCTGGCGCTGGGCATGACCGGCCCGATCCTGCGGTCGGCCGGCCTGCCCTGGGACATGCGCAAGGTCGAGCCGTACCTGGGCTACGAGACCTACGACTTCGAGGTGCCCACCTCGACCGACGCCGACTGCTACGCCCGCTACCTGCTGCGCCTGGAGGAGATCCACCAGTCGCTGCGCATCATCGAGCAGGCGCTCAAGCGCCTGGAGCCGGGCCCGGTCATGGTCTCCGACGCCAAGATCGCGTGGCCGGCCCAGCTGACCATCGGCTCGGACGGCATGGGCAACTCCCTGGAGCACGTCCGCAAGATCATGGGGCAGTCGATGGAGTCCCTGATCCACCACTTCAAGCTGGTCACCGAGGGCTTCGCGGTGCCGGCCGGCCAGGTGTACGTGCCGGTGGAGTCGCCGCGCGGCGAGCTGGGCTACCACGTCGTCTCCGACGGCGGCACCCGGCCGTTCCGCGTCCACGTGCGGGACCCAAGTTTCGTGAACCTCCAGTCGATGCCGGCGATGAGCGAGGGCGGCATGGTCGCCGACGTCATCGCCGCGGTGGCCTCGATCGACCCGGTGATGGGTGGGTGTGACCGGTGACCTCTGATCTCTCCGACGAGCTGTTCGGCTCGGACATCGCGGACAAGGCCAAGGCGATCATCGCCCGGTACCCGCGGGCCCGCTCGGCGCTGCTGCCGATGCTGCACCTGGTGCAGTCGGTCGAGGGCTACGTGAGCGTGGACGGCATCGCGTTCTGCGCCGACCAGCTGGACCTGACCACCGCCGAGGTGAGCGCGGTGGCCACGTTCTACACGATGTACAAGCGCAAGCCGTGCGGCGAGCACCTGGTCAGCGTGTGCACGAACACGCTGTGCGCGGCGCTGGGCGGCGACGCGATCTACGACGGGCTGCGCAAGCACCTCGGCCGCGACGGCAAGGCGCTGGGCCACGAGCAGACCTCCGGCGAGCCCGGCGAGCCCGGCTCGATCACGCTGGAGCACGCCGAGTGCCTGGCCGCCTGCGACCTCGCGCCGGTGTTGCAGGTCAACTACGAGTTCTACGACAACCAGACGCCGGAGTCGGCGCTCGACCTGGTCAAGCAGCTGCAGGCCGGCAAGAAGCCGGACCCGACCCGCGGCGCCCCGCTGACCGACTTCCGTCAGGTCGAGTTGCAGCTGGCCGGTTTCGTGGACGGCCGCGAGTCCGATGTGGACGGTCCGTCGGCCGCGCCGGAGACGCTGCGTGGAGCCAAGATCGCGCACGAGAAGGGGTGGACCGCGCCGACGATGCCGGACTCGGTCTCCTTCCCCGCTCTGCCGGAGAAGAAGTGAGGGGGCGGCAGTGAAT
This sequence comes from Kutzneria sp. NPDC051319, assembly GCF_040682195.1. Classification (NCBI taxonomy): domain Bacteria; kingdom Bacillati; phylum Actinomycetota; class Actinomycetes; order Pseudonocardiales; family Pseudonocardiaceae; genus Kutzneria; species Kutzneria sp. NPDC051319. The sequence continues at coordinate 165,602 of NZ_JBFBAM010000010.1, forward strand.
AACGACGTCAAACCACTGACCCCGGTGCTGACCAAGCGGTGGCTGTCGCCGAGGTCGTGGACGATCCGGACCTACGAGCAGCTGGAGGGCTACACCGCCCTGCGCAAGGCGCTTGAGGCCCACCCGGACCAGCTCATCCAGCTGTGCAAGGACTCCGGTCTGCGCGGGCGTGGCGGCGCGGGCTTCCCGACCGGCATGAAGTGGGGCTTCATCCCGCAGGGCGACGGCAAGCCGCACTACCTCGTGATCAACGCCGACGAGGGCGAGCCGGGCACCTGCAAGGACATCCCGCTGATGATGGCCGACCCGCACTCGCTGGTCGAAGGCATCATCATCACCTCGTACGCGATCAGGGCCAACTTCGCCGCCGTCTACGTGCGCGGCGAGGCGCTGCACTGCATCCGCCGGATGCAGGCCGCGGTGCGCGAGGCCTACGAGGCGGGCTACCTGGGCAAGGACATCCTCGGCTCGGGCTTCGATCTGGACGTGGTGATCCACGCCGGCGCCGGCGCGTACATCTGCGGCGAGGAGACGGCGCTGCTGGACTCGCTGGAGGGCCTGCGCGGCCAGCCGCGGCTCAAGCCGCCGTTCCCGGCGACCTCGGGCCTGTACGAGTCGCCGACCGTGGTCAACAACGTGGAGACCATCGCCAGCGTGCCGTTCATCGTCAACGGCGGCTCGGACTGGTTCCGCACCATGGGCCGGGACCGCTCGCCGGGCCCGAAGATCTACTCGCTGTCCGGGCACGTCACCAATCCCGGCCAGTACGAGGCGCCGATGGGCACCACGCTGCGCGAGCTGCTGGAGCTGGCCGGCGGCATGAAGGACGGCATCCCGCTGAAGTTCTGGACGCCGGGCGGCAGCTCGACCCCGCTGTTCACGGCCGACCACATGGACGTGCCGCTGGACTTCGAGGGCGCGGCCGAAGCCGGCTCCATGCTGGGCACCACCGCGCTCCAGCTGTTCAACGAGACCGTCTCGGTGCCGTGGGCCGTGATGAAGTGGACCGAGTTCTACAAGCACGAGTCCTGCGGCAAGTGCACCCCGTGCCGGGAGGGCACCTACTGGCTGGTGCAGATCCTGCAGCGGATGGTGCGCGGCGAGGGCACGGCCAGCGACATCGACACGCTGCTGGACATCTGCGACAACGTGCTGGGGCGCTCGTTCTGCGCGCTCGGTGACGGCGCGGTCAGCCCGATCACCAGCGGCATCCAGTACTTCAAGGACGAGTTCCTGGCGCTGTGCGACACCAACGCGGCCAGCACCGGGAAGCACGCACTGGCAGGAGCGCACTGAGAGATGACTGTCGCACCTGAGAAGCCGACGTCGTCGGAGCTGGTCGTCCCCGAGGGCCACGTGAAGCTCACCATCGACGGGCTGGAAGTGGTGGCTCCCAAGGGAGAGCTGCTGATCCGGACCGCCGAGCGGTTGGGCATCGTGGTGCCGCGGTTCTGCGACCACCCGCTGCTCGAACCGGCCGGCGCCTGCCGGCAGTGCCTGGTCGAGGTGGAGATGGGTGGCCGGCCGATGCCGAAGCCGCAGGCCAGCTGCACCATGACCGTGGCCGACGGCATGGTGGTCAAGACCCAGCGCACCTCGCCGGTGGCCGACAAGGCCCAGCAGGGCGTGATGGAGCTGCTGCTCATCAACCACCCGCTGGACTGCCCGATCTGCGACAAGGGCGGCGAGTGCCCGCTGCAGAACCAGGCACTGGCCCACGGCCGCGCGGAGTCCCGGTTCGTCGAGACGAAGCGGACCTTCCCCAAGCCGATCCCGATCTCCAGCCAGGTGCTGCTGGACCGGGAGCGCTGCGTGCTGTGCCAGCGCTGCACCCGGTTCTCCAAGCAGATCGCCGGCGACCCGTTCATCGACCTGCTGGAGCGCGGCTCGCAGCAGCAGATCGGCGTGGCCGAGGAGCAGCCGTTCCAGAGCTACTTCTCCGGCAACACCATCCAGATCTGCCCGGTCGGCGCGCTCACCAGCGCCGCCTACCGGTTCCGCTCCCGCCCGTTCGACCTGGTGTCCACGTCGAGCGTGTGCGAGCACTGCTCGTCCGGCTGCTCGCAGCGTTCGGACTGGCGGCGCGGCAAGGTGACACGCCGGCTGGCCGGCGACGACGCGGCCGTGAACGAGGAGTGGAACTGCGACAAGGGCCGGTTCGCCTTCCGCTACGCCACCTCGGCCGACCGCATCCTGCGGCCGATGGTGCGTGACGAGGAGACCGGCGAGCTGGTCGAGACCTCCTGGACGGACGCGCTGCGCAAGGCGGCCGACGGCCTGGCCGCGGCCAAGGCCAACGGCGGCGCGGGCGTGCTGGCCGGCGGCCGGGTGACGGTCGAGGACGCCTACGCGTACTCGAAGTTCGCCCGGGTCGCCCTGGGCAGCAACGACGTCGACTTCCGGGCGCGCGCGCATTCCATGGAGGAACTGGACTTCCTGTCCTCGCACGTGGTCGGCACCTCCCCGGACAACGGCGGCGTCACGTACGCCGACCTGGAGTCCGCGCCCGCCGTGCTGTGCGTGGCCTTCGAGCCGGAGGAGGAGTCGCCGATCGTCTTCCTGCGGCTGCGCAAGGCATCCCGCACCGGAAAGACGAAGGTCTTCCACCTCGGCCAGCACACCAGCGGCGCCGTCGAGAAGACCAACGGCACTCTGCTGCGCTGTGTTCCCGGCGGCGAGCCGGCGGCCATCGAGGGCCTGTTCTTCAACTCCACCACCGCGGGCGCCTTCGAGGCGCTGTCCGGCAGCGGGGCGGTGATCCTCGTCGGCGAGCGCGCCGCCGAGATCCCCGGCCTGTTCTCGTCGGTGCTGCGGCTGGCCGAGCGCACCGGCGCCCGCGCGGCGTGGATCCCGCGCCGGGCCGGCGAGCGTGGCGCGCTGGAGGCCGGCGCGCTGCCGAACCTGCTGCCCGGCGGGCGTCTGGTCACCGACCCCACGCTGCGGGCCGAGGTCGAGCAGGCGTGGGGCCTCGCGGCCGGCGCGCTGCCGGCCCAGCCCGGTCGCGACACCGACGGCATCCTCGCCGCGGCGGCGTCCGGCGAGCTGGCCGGACTGCTGGTCGGCGGCGTCGACCCGTACGACCTGAGCGACCCGGAGCTCGCGCTGCGGGCCCTGGACAAGGCCTTCGTGGTCAGCCTGGAGCTGCGGCCCAGCGCCGTGACCGAGCGGGCCGACGTGGTGCTGCCGATCGCGCCGTCCGCGGAGAAGTCCGGCAGCTACCGCAACTGGGAGAACCGCGACCGCGCCTTCAGCACCACGCTGGACGGCACCGGCGCGCTGCCCGACTGCCGGGTGCTGGACACGCTGGCCGTCGAGATGGACGCGGACCTGTTCACGCAGACGCCCGCGGCCGCGGCGGCCAACCTGGCCCGGCTGGGCGCCCCGCGCACCAGCCGCCGGGCCGAGCCGCCCGCGGTGCCGGCTCCGGCGGCCCCGACCGCGGCCGAGGGCCAGGTGCTGCTGGCCAGCTGGCGGCAGCTGATCGACAACGGTTCGCTGCAGGACGACGAGCCCAACCTGGCCGGCACGGCCCGCACCGCCGTGGTGCGGGTGTCGCCGTCGACCGCCGACAAGCTCGGCGTCGTCGAGGGGCACGCCGCGACCGTGGCCACCGACCGCGGCAGCGTCACGCTGCCGGTCGAGCTGGCCGACCTGCCGGACGACGTGGTGTGGCTGCCGGGCAACTCCGGCGGCTCGCGGCTGCGCCGGACCCTGGGCGTCGGGCACGGCGCGACGGTGACCTTGCACGCTGGCGGAGGGGACGCATGAGCTACCTATCAGCCCCCAGCCCGAACACGGGGCAGCTGCTGGCCGGCGACCCGCTGTGGCTGGTGATCGTCAAGACCGTGGGCATCTTCGCCTTCCTGGTCGTGATGACGCTGTTCATGATCTGGTTCGAGCGCCGGGTGGTGGCCCGGATGCAGCACCGGCCCGGCCCCAACCGGGTCGGTCCGGCCGGTCTGCTCCAGTCGCTGGCCGACGGCCTCAAGCTGGCGTTCAAGGAGGACATCCGGCCGATCCTGGCCGACAAGTGGGTGTTCTTCCTGGCGCCGGTGATCTCCGCGGTGCCGGCCTTCCTGGCCTTCTCGGTGATGCCGCTGGGCGGCGAGGTCAACATCTTCGGCTACGACACCGCGTTGCAGCTGGCCGATCTGCCGGTCGGCGTGCTGGTGGTGCTGGCCTGCTCGTCCATCGGCGTGTACGGCATCGTGCTGTCCGGCTGGTCCTCCGGCTCGCCCTACCCGCTGCTGGGCGCGTTGCGCTCGGCCGCGCAGGTGATCTCGTACGAGATCGCCATGGGCCTGTCCATCGTCGGCGTGGTGCTGCTGTCGCACTCGATGTCCACCGCCGAGATCGTGAACTCGCAGCAGGGCCCGTGGTACGTGCTCACGCTGTTCCCGAGCTTCGTGATCTACCTGATCTCCATGGTCGGCGAGACCAACCGGGCCCCGTTCGACCTGGCCGAGGCCGAGTCCGAACTGGTCGGCGGCTTCCACACCGAGTACAGCTCGCTGAAATTCGCGCTGTTCTTCCTGGCCGAGTACATCAACATGGTCACCGTCTCGGCCTTCGCCACCACGCTGTTCCTGGGTGGCTGGCACGCGCCGCTGCCGTTCAACCTGATCGCCAACGGCTACTTCGACAGCGGCTGGTGGGGCCTGCTCTGGTTCGTGGGCAAGATGATGGTCCTGCTGTTCGTGTTCGTCTGGCTGCGCGGCACCCTGCCCCGCATGCGCTACGACCAGTTCATGCGCATCGGCTGGAAGGCCCTGGTGCCGATCAGCCTGGTCTGGATCGTGTTGGTGGTCTGCGTCCGCGCCTTCCCACACGCCCAGGACTGGCCCGTGGTCGGCACGATCATGCTGGTCGGGATCATGATCGTCGCCGTGCTGGTGGTGGTCGCCCTGATCCCCGAACGCAAGCAGGCCTCCGACCCGGACCGGGTCCTGGTCACCGGCGGCGGCTACCCGCTGCCCCCGCTGGACCTGAAGGTCCCGAAGGCGCCCAAGCGCCGCCAGGTCGTGGCCAAGCCGGCCGAATCGCCTGAACCCGCTGCCGTGGCGGCGTCGTCCACCCCGAAGGAGGCCAGCGATGGGGATTCTTGATCCCCTCAAGGGCTTCGGCGTCACCTTCTCGACGATGTTCAAGAAGGTCGTGACCGAGCAGTACCCGGAGGACTACCGTCCGACCGCCGCGCGCTACCACGGCCGGCACCAGCTCAACCGGCACCCGGACGGGCTGGAGAAGTGCGTCGGCTGCGAGCTGTGTGCCTGGGCCTGCCCGGCCGACGCGATCTTCGTCGAGGGCGGCGACAACACCGAGGACGCGCGCTACTCGCCCGGTGAGCGGTACGGCAAGGACTACCAGATCAACTACCTGCGCTGCATCGGCTGCGGCCTGTGCATCGAGGCCTGCCCGACCCGCTCGCTCACCATGACCAACTTCTACGAGTTGGCCGACGACGACCGGCAGCGCCTGATCTTCACCAAGGAAGACCTGATGGCGCCGCTGCTGGCCGGCATGGAGCAGCCGCCGCACTCGATGCGGCTGGGCGAGAACGAGCAGGACTACTACGTCAACGGCCCCGAACTCGCGCGAGGGGAGGCGGCCAAGTGAGCGCGCTCATCCAGTTCGTGATGCAGCAGCAGGAGACCGCGCCGCCCGCGCCGGACGTGGTCACCACGGGCGAGGCCATCGGCTTCTGGATCCTCGGTCCGCTGGCCCTGCTCGGCGGGCTGGGCATGCTGTTCGCCCGCAACGCCGTGCACTCGGCGCTGTTCCTGGTGCTGACCATGCTCAGCCTGGGCGTGCTGTACATGCTGCAGCAGGCGCCGTTCCTGGGCTTCGTGCAGATCATCGTCTACACCGGCGCCGTGATGATGCTGTTCCTGTTCGTGCTGATGCTGGTCGGCCGGGACAGCTCCGACTCCGTGGTGGAAGTGCTGCGCGGGCAGCGGGTCATCGCCGCGATCTTCGGCATCGGCTTCGCCGGTGTCGCGGTCTCGGCGCTGCTGCGGGCCGTGTCGGCGGTGCCGTCGGTCGGGCTGGCCCAGGCCAACCAGGGCGGCAACCTCAACAACGTCGGCAAGCTGATCTTCACCGACTTCCTGTTCCCGTTCGAGCTGACCTCGGCGCTGCTGATCACCGCCGCCGTCGGCGCGATGGTGCTGGCCTTCGTCGGCAAGAGCAAGCAGGCCCTCAAGTCCCAGCGCGAACTGGTGATCGAGCGCTTCCGCGGCAACCGGCCCTCGCCGCTGCCCGGCCCCGGCGTGTTCGCCACGGCCAACTCGGTGGCCACCCCGGCGCTGCTGCCGGACGGCTCCGTGGCCCCCGAATCGCTGTCCGAGCTGATCGAGGCCACCGCCTCGGAGACGTTCGAGCACGACCGGGCCGAGGTCGCCGGCGCCGAGCACCACGCCGACGCGCACGCGCTGACCGGCACGAGCGAGGAGGCGAAGCGATGACGCCGACCTACTACCTGCTGCTGTCCGCGCTGCTGTTCAGCATCGGCGCGATCGGCGTGCTGGTCCGCCGCAACGCCATCGTCGTGTTCATGTGCATCGAGCTGATGCTCAACGCCGTGAACCTGACGCTGGTGACGTTCTCGCGGATCAACGGCCAGCTCGACGGCCAGGTGATGGCGTTCTTCGTGATGGTGGTGGCCGCCGCCGAGGTCGTGGTCGGCCTGGCCATCATCATGGCCATCTTCCGGACCCGTCGCTCGGCCTCGGTCGACGACTCGAACCTGCTCAAGTACTAAGGGGCGACCGGGAAAATGACGGATATCTCCGCGGTCGGGCAGTTCGCCTGGCTGCTGCTCGTGTTGCCCCTGGTCGGCGCGGTCATCCTGCTGCTGGCCGGCAGGGCCGCCAACAAGTGGGGCCATCTGCTCGGCTGCGCGACGGTGCTGGCCGCCTTCGTGTACGGCGTGATCCTGTTCTTCGACATCACCGGGCACGAGGCCGACAAGCGGGTCTCGGAGCTGCACCTGTTCTCGTGGATCCCGGTGAAGTCGCTGGCGATCGACTTCGGGCTGCGGCTGGACCCGCTGTCGGTGACCTTCGTGCTGCTGATCACCGGCGTCGGCGCGTTGATCCACATCTACTCCATCGGCTACATGTCGCACGACGACGGGCGGCGGCGGTTCTTCGCCTACCTCAACCTGTTCGTCGCGGCGATGCTGCTGCTGGTGCTGGGCAACGGCTTCGTGACGCTCTACTTCGGCTGGGAGGGCGTGGGTCTCGCGTCCTACCTGCTGATCGGCTGGTACCAGAACCGGCCGTCCGCGGCGACCGCGGCCAAGAAGGCCTTCCTGATGAACCGGGTCGGCGACGTCGGCCTGGCCATCGCGATCTTCCTGCTGTGGGCCAACCTCGGCACCACCCAGTACACCGAAGTCTTCGCGCGGATCCACGAGCTGTCGCCGGGCACCATCCTGGCCATCAGCCTCCTGCTCCTGCTGGGCGCCTGCGGCAAGTCCGGCCAGTTCCCGCTGCAGTCCTGGCTGCCCGACGCGATGGAGGGCCCGACCCCGGTCTCGGCCCTCATCCACGCGGCAACCATGGTCACCGCCGGTGTGTACCTGATCGCCCGGTCCAACCCGATCTACGACCTCACCGAGGACGGGCGGCTGGTCGTCACCATCATCGGCACGATCACGCTGCTGATCGGGTGCATCGTGGGCTGCGCCTACGACGACATCAAGAAGGTGCTGGCCTACTCCACCGTCAGCCAGATCGGGTACATGATCCTCGCGGTCAGCCTCGGCCCGATCGGCTACGCGCTGGGCATCGTGCACCTGCTCACGCACGGCTTCTTCAAGGCGGGGCTGTTCCTCGGGGCCGGTTCGGTCATGCACGGCATGAACGACGAGGTCGACATGCGCAAGTTCGGCGGCCTGTACAAGCGGATGCCGATCACGTTCGTCACCTTCGGCCTCGGCTACCTGGCCCTGATCGGCTTCCCGTTCCTGTCCGGCTACTACTCCAAGGACGCCATCATCGAGGCGGCGTTCTCCGGAGAGGGCTGGCACGCCTGGGTGTTCGGCGGCGCGGCCATGCTCGGCGTGGCGCTGACGGCGTTCTACATGACCCGGCTGATGCTGATGACCTTCTTCGGCAAGGAACGCTGGAAGGACATCAAGTCCGAGGACGGCAAGGACTTCCAGCCGCACGAGTCGCCGGCCGTGATGACCGTGCCGATGATCATCCTGGCCGTCGGCTCCATCGGCGCCGGCTGGTTCCTCACCAGCGGCGACCGCCTGGCGCAGTGGCTGGAGCCGTCACTCGGCCAGCTCCGTGAGCACGGCGAGGGCCCGATCCCGGAGATCGGCCTGACGGTGATCTCCCTGGCGCTCATGGTGATCGGCGCCGGCGCGGCCTGGTTGTTCGTCGGCCGTAAGGACGTTCCGCTGGTGAAGCCGGAGAAGGTGTCCTGGCCCGTCCGCGCGGCCCGCGCCGACCTGTACGGCAACGCCGTCAACGAGGCGCTGTTCGCCAAGCCGGGCGAGGCCCTCACCCGGGGCCTGGTCGTGCTGGACGACAAGGGCGTCGACGGCGCCGTCACGGGGCTGGCCGGCACTCTCGGCTTCCTGTCCTCGCTGCTGCGGCGCACCCAGACCGGGTTCGTCAGGTCCTACGCGCTGACCATGCTGGGCGGCTCCGTCCTGGTGGTCGCGGCACTGCTGATGGTGAGGTTCTCCTGATGGGAACTGGGTTGCTGATCGCCCTGCTGGTGCTGCCGCTGGTCGGCGCGCTGGTGGTGGCGTTCCTGAAGAACGACGACCGGACCGCCAAGATCACCGCGCTCGGCGTGACCCTGGCCGAGTTCGTGCTCGCGGTGCTGCTGTGGATCAGCTACGAGCCGGGCGGCGCCCGCATCCAGGCCTCCTCCTCGGTGGACTGGATGTCGCAGCTGGGCGTACACCTGTCGTTCGGCGTCGACGGCATCGCGCTGGTGATGATCGGCGTGATCGCCCTGCTGGTGCCGATCGTGATCGGGGCCGGCTGGGCCGACAAGCTGCCGACGGGTCGTTCCGCCGGCGGCTTCCTGTCGCTGATCCTGGTGCAGGAGGCGTTGATGGTCGGCGTGTTCGCCGCCACCGACGTGTTCCTGTTCTACGTGCTGTTCGAGATCATGCTGATCCCGATGTACTTCCTCATCGGCGGTTACGGCGGCGCCCGCCGTCAGTACGCGGCGGTGAAGTTCTTCCTGTACTCGTTCCTCGGCGGCCTGATCATGCTGGCCTCGGCGATCGGCTGCTACTCGCTGGCCGCCGACAAGCTGGGGCACGGCACCTTCGACTGGGCGACGCTGGTGACCGTGGTGCGGGACGCGCCGCTGGGCACCCAGGTGTGGCTGTTCTTCGGCTTCTTCCTGGCCTTCGCCATCAAGGCGCCGCTGGTGCCGCTGCACACCTGGCTGCCCGACGCCGCCGAGCAGGCGCCGATCGGCGTGGCGGTGATCCTCGTCGGCGTGCTGGACAAGGTCGGCACCTTCGGCTTCCTGCGCTACCTGCTGCCGATGTTCCCCGAGGCCAGCAAGGTCCTGGCGCCGCTGGTGCTGGTGCTGGGCGTGATCGGCGTGCTGTACGGCTCGCTGCTCGCGGTCGGGCAGACCGACCTCAAGCGGCTCATCGCGTACGTGTCGATCGCCCACTTCGGCTTCATCGCGATCGGCATCTTCGCCTTCACCTCGCAGTCCGAGGTCGGCGCGGTGTCGTACATGGTCAACCACTCCATCGCGACCGGCATGCTGATCCTGGTGATCGGCATGGTGATCGCCCGCGGCGGGTCGACCAAGATCGCCGACTACGGCGGCATGTCGAAGCTGACCCCGGTGCTGGCCGGCCTGTTCCTGGTGGCCGGCCTGTCCACGCTGTCGCTGCCCGGCACCAACTCCTTCATCTCGGAGTTCCTGGTGCTGCTGGGCTCCTACCCGACGCAGCCGGTGTACGCGGTGCTGGCCACCATCGGCATGATCCTGGCCGCGCTGTACGTGCTGTGGCTGTACCAGCGGGTCATGCAGGGTCCGGTGCGGGGCAACGCCCTGGTCGGCGTGTCCGGCGGTCCGGGCGCGGCCACCGACCCCGGCAAGGCCGCGGTGACTGACCTGAACAAGCGTGAGCTGCTCGTGCTGGCGCCGCTGGTGCTGTTGATTCTGGTGCTTGGTGTGTACCCCAAGCCGGTGCTGGACATCGTCGGCCCGTCGGTGTCGGCGACCATGAGCGCGGTGGGCGTGACCGATCCGGTGCCCGCGCAGGAAGGCAAGTGACGTGCTCTCCAATTTCCTCCTGCAGGCCCCGAGCCAGATATCGCCGCCCGATGTGTCGTACGCGGCGATCGCGCCCATCCTGATCATTCTCGGCGCGGCCTGCCTCGGCGTGCTCTTCGAGGCCTTCCTGGCCAAGGAGTCGCGCTGGGCGGCCCAGGTCGCGCTGTGCGTGGTGGCCATCCTGGCCGCCGGCGTCGCGCTGATCCTGTTCATGAACAGCGACGCCGCCAAGGGCGGGGTCGCCGGGCACACCGGCGTGCTGACCCTGGCCAACGTCATCTCCATCGACCAGCCCGCCCTGTTCCTGTGGGGCACGCTGCTGGCGCTGGGCCTGCTGGCCCTGCTCCTGCTGGCCGACCGGACCGTCGACCCGGAGGGCGCGCTCCAGACCGAGGCGTTCCCGCTGTTCCTGTTCGCCCTCGGCGGCATGCTCGTGTTCAGCGCGTCCAACAACCTGCTGACCATGTTCATCGCGCTGGAGGTGCTCAGCCTCCCGCTGTACCTGATGTGCGGCCTGGCCCGTAAGCGCCGGCTCATCTCGCAGGAAGCCGCCGTCAAGTACTTCCTGCTCGGCGCCTTCGCCTCGGCGTTCTTCCTCTACGGCACGGCGCTGCTGTACGGCTACGCCGGCTCCGTGCGGCTCGCCGACATCGCCAGCGCCGCCGTCGGCACCGACCGGTCCGACACCCTGCTGTTCGCCGGCCTCGGGCTTCTGGTCGTCGGCCTGCTGTTCAAGGCCGCCGTCGGTCCGTTCCACACCTGGACCCCGGACGTCTACCAGGGCGCTCCCACCCCCGTGACCGCCTACATGGCCGCCTGCACCAAGGTCGCCGCGTTCGGCGGCATCCTGCGGGTGCTCACCGTCGCCTTCCAGTCCACCCAGTGGGAGTGGCGGGGCGTGCTGTGGGCCGTGTGCATCGTGTCCATGGCCATCGGCGCCATCTTCGGTCTCACCCAGACCGACGTGAAGCGCATGATCGCCTACTCCTCGGTGGCCCACGCCGGCTTCCTGCTGGTCGGCGCCATCGCCATCAACGCCGACGGCCTGCAGTCCACCCTGTTCTACCTGGTGGCCTACGGCTTCACCACGATCGCCTCGTTCGGCGTGATCTCCCTGGTGCGCAAGGGCAACGGCGAGGCCTCCGACCTGTCCGAATGGGCCGGCCTGGCCAAGCGGTCGCCCCTGGTGGCCGCCGTGTTCACCTTCCTGCTGTTGGCCCTGGCCGGCATCCCGCTGACCAGCGGCTTCATCGGCAAGTTCGTGGTCTTCTCCGCCGCCCTGCGCGACGGCATGGCCCCCCTCGTCGTCATCGCCCTGATCTTCAGCGCCGTCGCCGCGTTCTTCTACCTGCGCGTCGTCGTCCTGATGTACTTCAGCGAGCCCGCCGAGGACGGCCCCACCGTCACCGTGCCCGGCACCTTCACCATGGTCGCCATCTCCCTCGGCGTCTTCATCACCCTGGTGCTCGGCGTCGTCCCGGGCTTCCTGCTCGACTGGGCCCACGTCGGCTTCCTGGGCTGAGCCCCGTTTTCCACCCGAAAGGGGCGGTCCCATCCGGGACCGCCCCTTTCGCGTCGTCTGAGGGTCCTCACCAACAAAAAGACCCGGCCCCTCGCGAAGGTCGTTCGCGGTCGGCCCGGCGCCGGGATTGACGGTGGCGACGGGCACATGCAGCCGCGCCCGTTCGAGCGGGAACTGGAGATCGCTGTCGTTGGACAGCACGATGGCGGCGTCCACCTCGTCGGTGAGCACGTCGGTCTTGGGCCGCGGCACATACTTGCCGTCCGTGATCACCGCGATAGGAGTGTGGGTCCGCAGTGCGCCGATGTAGGTCTGCTGGTCGGCCAGCGAACTCGGGTCACCGGCTCGATCGCGCGGCGCGGTGCAGTAGGCGAACCGGGTCAGCCGGGGGTTCGGCCAGATCCTGGGGTTACACGCCAACTCTCGTTACGTTGGGTGACCGATTGGCGGAATTCATGTACGCGTCGTAGTTTGCGGGTGGTGGATCGCGAGACGACCGTCCGTGATCGGGTGACTGCGGGGCGACGCGACGGAGCTATCCTGGAGTTCTCCGCACCACTACCCAGGCACGACGGATCTCGCGGCGATTACGCTGCTGGGGACGTGACACTACTGCTGGGGAAACAGCCAGCAGCCGGGCCGCTGTAGGGGACACATCCACGTGACGGGCAACCAGCACACGCATACCGCCTCGGAGCGGGGCATCCGATTCGACTTCGCCGATCCGGCGCTGGCCGACGCGGTGCAGGACGGCCTGGGCAGAGTCGAGAACCTGCTGCGGTCGGTCGTGCAGAGCGATCTCGACTTCGTCACGGAGACCTCGCTGCACCTGGTGGACGCGGGGGGCAAACGTTTCCGTCCGCTGTTCACGCTGCTGGCGGCGCAGTTCGGGGACGCGGACCGTGAGGACGTGACCAAGGCGGCGGCGGTGGTGGAGCTGATCCACCTGGCCACGCTGTACCACGACGACGTGATGGACGAGGCGACGATGCGCCGCGGCGCGGTCAGCGCCAACGCCCGCTGGGACAACACGATCGCCATCCTGACCGGCGACTTCCTGTTCGCGCACGCCTCGAAGCTGGTGGCCGACCTGGGCACGGAGGCGGGCCACATCATGGCGGCCACCTTCAGTCAGCTGGTCACCGGCCAGATGCGGGAGACGATCGGCCCGGCCGCGGGCCAGGACCCGGTGGCGCACTACCTGAAGGTCATCGACGAGAAGACGGGCTCGCTGATCGCCACGTGCGGCCGGTTCGGCGGCATGTTCGCGGGCGTGGGCCCGGACCAGGTGCGGGCGCTGAGCACGTTCGGCGACGCCTGCGGCTCGGCGTTCCAGATCTCGGACGACATCATCGACATCGCCTCCCCGGCCATCGAATCGGGCAAGACGCCCGGAACGGACCTGCGCGAGGGCGTTCGCACGCTGCCGATGCTGTACGCGCTGACCGATCCGGACCCGCAGGGCGACCGGCTGCGCGAGCTGCTGGCCGGCCCGATCACCGACGACACCCTGGTGGACGAGGCCCTGAAGCTGCTGCGCGAGTCGGCCGGCATGGAGCAGGCCCGGCAGACGCTGAACGGCTACGCGGACCGGGCCCGGGCCGCCCTGGCCGCGCTTCCCGCCGGTCCGGCCCGGGACGCGCTCGACTCGCTGGCCGACTATGTGGTGGCACGCACATACTGAACAGCTCACCCGTTAGTGTCATGCTGCCCTGAACGAGCAAGGCCCCCGAACGGGCCGGCGGCCGTTAGCCTGCCGCAAGGGCCAGCAGGCACTAGGAGGGTGTAGTCCGGTGATGTGGGTGTTCGGGCAGGTGTGGTTGCTCTGCCTGCTTGCGTTCGTGATCGGCGCGGTGTTGGACCACCTGCTGTTCACACGTCCGCTACGCAGGCAGGTCAGGACGCTGGAGATCCAGCTGGCCAAGGCGAAGCGGGCCGAGGCCCTACCACCGCCGGTGCCCGCGGAGACCGACGCCGAGCGGACCGGCATCGTCGACGAGCGGCCGTTGGCCAACGCCGGCTGGGACCAGGACCGGCGGCCCTCCTGGGAGCGTGAGCACGACCAGGAGCAGCGCACGCTGTCCGCGCCGGTCCCCGAGTCGGACGGCTACGCCCCGACGCCCGAACCGGGCGGTTACACCCCCACGCATGAGCCGGACCTCGGCTACGCCCAGCCGTATCAGCAGCCGGAGCCCTACCAGCAGCCGGAACCGGTCGAGCCGGCCACGACCTTCGCGACCGCTCCCTCCTTCGAGCAGCACGACCACCACGCCGAGCCGGAGTCGGAGCCCGTCCACGAGCCGGCCCCGACGGTCGAGCCGGAGCCCGCCGTCGCGGAGCACGAGCATGAGCCCGAGCCCGAGGCGGACCCCGAGCCGCAGCCGGTGCCCGAGCAGCCGCAGCCGCCGGCCGACGACCAGCCGACCCAGATCCACGCTCCGGTCCCGGCCGCGCCGCCGATCCCCAACCCCAGCCCGGCCGAGATGACGGCCGCGATCAACCGGCTGGTCGGGGAGGCGAACGCGGCGGAGACCACCAGCATCCTGCCGCCGGCTCGCGACGACCACGAGGACATGGAGCTGGCCGACGTCGGCCCGGCGACCCAGGCCCACGGCCAGCTCGCCCACGCCCCGGCCGACGACCTCGAGGACGAGCCCCTCGTCGACGACATCGCCGAGGAGGAACTGACCGCGTCCGAGCGGGAGGCGGCGGCCGAGACCACCGGCCCGGTCAAGGTGTCGGTGATCGCCGCGGCGGAGAAGGCCGTGCAGGAGCGGCGGCTGGCCGGAGAGCTGGCCGAGGACGAGCCGGCGGATCAGGACGAGGAACAGGCCCCGCGGCACAGCCTGGCCGACAACGAGCCGGCGCACGCCTTCGAGCCGGAGCCCGAACCGGCCTACGAGCCGGAACCGTTCCAGTTGCCGGAGCCCTTCCAGTCGGCCGAGCCCTACCAGCCGGTCGAGGCCTTTGAGTCGGCGGACGCGTTCCAGCCGGTGACGGCCTACGAGCCGCAGCCGGATGCCAACCTGGCCGATGCCTTCCATCCGGTCCACGCCTACGCGGAGTCCGGTGAGCAGGCGCCCGAGGCCGAGGACGAGGTGCAGCTGGAGGCGTTGGCCGAGCCGATCCGGCTGGACCCCAACCAGTTCGGCAAGCCGATCCCGCCCGGCGCCCTCACCCCGCCCGGCAGCGTGACCCCGCCGGAGCCGGCCGAGTCGGCGTCGCCGCTGCCGACCCGCCCGCAGCCGCAGCCTCGGCCGGAGCCGGCCCCGATGGAGGCGGTGTCGCGGCCTCGTTCCCTGTTCGAGCCGGTGCTGGACCCGGAGGGCGAGGACCCGTACGACGACCTCGACGGCTTCACGCCGATCCAGGAGCCGACGACCCGGTCGTTCTCGTCCACCGACTCGGTGCCGTTCACCCCGATCCTGGCCCCCGAGCTGCTGGCCAACGAGCAGCCGAAGCCGCCGGTGGTCACGTCCACCCCGGCCGGTCTGCCCAAGCGCACGGTGAGCAACTCGTGGCCGCGCGGCGGCAACGGCCTCGGCGTCGGCCCGCAGCCGTTCGACCCGGCCCCGTTCCGGCCGCGGGCGCTGAGCTCGATGCCGCGCAACACCGACGCGGCCCCGATCCGCCGGCCCTCCAGCGGCGGTCCGCGGACCCCGTTCGGGCCCGGCTCGGCGCTGCCCAAGCCGGACGGTTCGGCCCCCTCGGACGACTACAGCGTCAAGGCGGTCATCGGCACGCGCACGTACCACGCGGCCGGCAGCGGCGACTTCGACGCCGTGTTGGCCGAGGTCTGGTTCCGTAGCACCGACGAGGCCGAGCGGGCGGGCTTCACTTCCGGCTCCTAAGCGAAACGACCAACGGCCCCCGGCGAGATCTTGGGTTCTAGTGGTCGTCGCAACACCCCAGCTCAGGGGGATGCGATGGACTTCGAGATCCGGGACCGGTCAATCAACCAGGGCGGTCGACGTCTGACGCACGAGCGCGAGGCATACCTTGCGCTCGTGCGTCAGGGCGTAAGCAGCAGGGAAGCCTGCAAGATCGTCGGAATCAACAGGCGAACCGGCAAGCGCTGGCGTAACGGCCGTAATCCGTCCGGCCGCGTGGCAGGAGCGCCGCCGATCACCTCGACAGCACCGCAGGTTGTGCGGGGCCGATACCTGTCCGAGGACGAGCGGATCGTGATCGCCGACCGTCGGCGAGCCGACGTCACGATCCGCCAGATCGCTGCCGAGCTGGGCCGCGCCCCGTCCACGATCAGCCGGGAACTACGCCGCAACGCCCACCCCGACAGCAACGACTACCGGCCACACGCGGCCCAGCGTCGGGCCGACGCCCGTCGGCCACGACCGAAACCCAGCAAGATCGCCGCCAACCCAGGCCTGCGCCAGGCCGTCCAGGACGGGCTGGACCTGCGGTGGAGCCCGGAACAGATCGTGCGACGCTTGCGCCGGGACTTCCCCGACCAGCCAGGGATGCACGTGACCCACGAGACGATCTACCAGGCCCTCTACGTCCAAGGCCGCGGCGAGCTCTGACGTGAACTGGCCGCCGCCCTGCGCACCGGCCGTGCGCTACGCCGCCCTCGCCGTCAGGCCCAGCAGCGCACACCCCGTATGGCCGCCCCGATGGTCATGATCAGCGAGCGTCCCGCCGAGGCCGCCGACCGGAACGTGCCCGGTCATTGGGAAGGCGACCTGATCATCGGCAAGGACAACAAGTCCGCCATCGGCACGCTGGTCGAGCGGGCCACCCGCTACGTGATGCTGGTCCACCTGCCGACCGGGCGCACGCCGGACAAGGTCCGCGACGCGCTCATCGACACCATCAGCGGCTTGCCCGTACACCTGCGGCGCTCGCTGACCTGGGACCAGGGCAGCGAGATGCATCTGCATCACCAGTTCAGCCTGGCCACCAACATGCCGGTCTACTTCTGCGACCCGCACTCACCCTGGCAGCGCGGCAGCAACGAGAACACCAACGGCCTGCTACGCCAGTACTTCCCCAAGGGCACGGACCTGTCCGTGCACAGCCGCGAACACCTCGACGCGGTCGCGGTCCAGCTCAACGGCCGCCCACGCAAAACGCTCGGCTGGGACACCCCAGCCGAGCGCTTGGCTAAGCTCCTGACCGACGCCAGCTAGCTACTTGTGTTGCAACGATCCCTAGAAACCGCCGATCGCCGGGGGCCGTTCGTCGTATGTGAGCCGTCAGTCGGCCAGCACGGTCCAGGTGTCCTTGCCACGCAGCAGACCGCCCAGATCCGCCGGCTTGGCGGCCTTGGCCGTCTCGACCTGGTGCCGGGCCAGGTCGTCGTAGGTGGCCCGCTGGACGTTGCGGAACACGCCGGTGACGGTGTGGTCCAGGTTGTGGTTGCCCAGTCGGGACAGCGCGAACGCGTAGGACGGGTCATCGAGGGTGGCGTCGTGCACGACGAGGTTCTCCTCGCCGACCTCGGCCACCTCGACGACCTTCAGCGAGCCGGTCTTCGGGTCGCGGGCCACGCCGTGCTGGCCCTGCGCCCCGAACTTGATCGGCTCGCCGTGCCGCAGCGGCACCAGCCGCTCCTCGCGCTCGCCCGACTCCTTGAGCACGTCGAACGCGCCGTCGTTGAAGATCGGGCAGTTCTGGTAGATCTCGACCAACGCGGAGCCGCGGTGCTCGGCCGCGGCCCGCAGCACCTCGGTGAGGCCCTTGCGGTCGGAGTCCAACGCCCGGCCCACGAACGACGCCTCGGCGCCCAGCGCCAGCGACACCGGGTTGAAGGGGTGGTCCAGCGAGCCCATGGGCGTGGACTTGGTGACCTTGCCCTCTTCGGAGGTGGGCGAGTACTGGCCCTTGGTCAGGCCGTAGATCCGGTTGTTGAACAGCAGGATCTTGAGGTTGACGTTGCGGCGCAGCGCGTGGATCAGGTGGTTGCCGCCGATCGACAGCGCGTCGCCGTCGCCGGTGACGACCCAGACCGACAGGTCCTCACGCGAGGTGGCCAGGCCGGTGGCGATGGCCGGGGCACGCCCGTGGATGGAGTGCATGCCGTAGGTGTTCATGTAGTACGGGAACCGGCTGGAGCAGCCGATGCCCGACACGAACACGATGTTCTCGCGCTTGAGGCCGAGATCCGGCAGGAAGGACTGCACGGCGGCGAGCACGGCGTAGTCGCCGCAGCCCGGGCACCAGCGCACTTCCTGGTCGGTCTTGTACTCCTTGGCCGTCTGCTTGCCCTCGAAGGTCGGCACACCCGCGAGCCCGCCCAGCTGAGGTAGCCCGAGATCGATCGCGGTCACGCGTCCAGTCCCTTCACGAAGTCGATCAGCACGTCCTGGAGTTCCTCGGCCTTGAACGGCAGACCCGCGACCTTGGTGTAGGACACCGCGTCGACCAGGTACTTGGCCCGGATCAGCATGGCCAGCTGGCCCAGGTTCATCTCGGGGATGACGACCTTGTCGTAGCGGGCCAGCACCTCGCCCAGGTTCTTGGGGAACGGGTTGAGGCTGCGCAGGTGCACGTGGGCGACGTCCATGCCCAGGCGGCGCACCCGCCGGCAGGCCGCGCCGATCGGGCCGTAGGAGGAGCCCCAGCCCAGCACCAGCACGCGGGCCGCGCCGGACGGGTCGTCGATCTCGGCGTCGGCCACCGTGATGCCGTCGATCTTGGCCTGGCGCAGCCGGACCATCTTGTCGTGGTTGTCCGGGTCGTAGGAGATGTTGCCGGTCTTGTCGGCCTTCTCCAGACCGCCGATCCGGTGCTCCAGGCCCGGCGTGCCCGGCACGGCCCACGGGCGGGCCAGCGTCTCCGGGTCGCGCAGGTACGGCCAGAACTCGCCCGAGCCGTCGGTGGCGTTGGGCTCGGTGGCGAACTCCACGCTCAGGTCCGGCAGGTCCTCGACGTTCGGGATCATCCACGGCTCGGAGCCGTTGGCGATGTAGCCGTCGGACAGCAGCAGCACCGGCGTGCGGTAGGTCAGCGCGATGCGGGTCGCTTCGAGGGCGGCGTCGAAGCAGTCCGCGGGCGAGCGCGGCGCGATGATCGGCACCGGGGCCTCACCGTTGCGGCCGAACATGGCCTGCAGCAGGTCGGCCTGCTCGGTCTTGGTCGGCAGACCGGTGGAGGGGCCGCCGCGCTGGACGTCCAGCACGATCAGCGGCATCTCGGTCATCACGGCCAGGCCGATGGTCTCCGACTTCAGGGCGATGCCCGGGCCCGAGGTCGAGGTGACGCCCAACGCGCCGCCGAAGGCCGCTCCGAGGGCGGCGCCGATGCCGGCGATCTCGTCCTCGGCCTGGAACGTGGTCACGCCGAAGTTCTTGTGCTTGGCCAACTCGTGCAGCACGTCGGAGGCCGGGGTGATCGGGTAGGTGCCGAGGAACACCGGCAGCTTCGAGCACTGCCCGGCCGCGACGATGCCGTACGCGAGCGCGGTGTTGCCGGTGATCTGGCGGTAGGTGCCGGTGGCCAGCTTGGCCGGGGCGACCTCGTAGGTGACGGCGAAGGACTCGGTGGTCTCGCCGTAGTTCCAGCCGGTGTGGAAGGCCAGGATGTTGGCCTCGGCGATGGCCGGGTTCTTGGCGAACTTCTCGCGCAGGAACCGCTCGGTGCCCTCGGTCGCCCGGTGGTACATCCACGACAGCAGGCCCAGCGCGAACATGTTCTTCGCGCGCTCGGCGTCCTTCTTCGACAGCCCGGTGGGCTCCAGCGCGGCGCGGGTGATGGTGGCCATGGCCACCTGGTGCACGTTGTACTGCGCCAGGGACTCGTCCTCGAGCGGGTTCGCGGCGTAGCCGACCTTGGTCAGGTTGCGCTTGGTGAACTCGTCGGTGTTGACGATCAGCGTGCCGCCGGCCGGGAGGTCCGCGATGTTCGCCTTCAGCGCGGCCGGGTTCATCGCCACGAGCACGTCGGGGCGGTCGCCGGGGGTGAGGATGTCGTAGTCGGCGAAGTGCAGCTGGAAGCTGGACACTCCGGGCAGCGTGCCCTGTGGCGCGCGGATCTCGGCGGGGAAGTTCGGCAGGGTGGCGAGGTCGTTGCCGAAGGCGGCGGCCTCGGACGTGAACCGGTCACCGGTGAGCTGCATGCCGTCACCGGAGTCGCCGGCGAAGCGGATCACAACCCGATCAACCTTGCGGACGTCCGTCGTGCGCGTCCCCCTACCCACGTCAATACTCATGGGCTCGACAGTGCCTTTCTCCTCGGCCACGTCACGCCCTGGCCGACTGGCGGCGCCGGCCCGGCGCTATCTCACGAGCGTAGTCGTCGGGCAACCGGTGTTCTCGCAGTCTTTGGTGATCACTGTTCACCGTCGGCTCGGCGCGGCGCTCCCACCTGCTGTTAACGGTACTTACCGCCGGTAAGATGAGACTTCGTTCTGCGGCGCACGTCACAGTAATGTGCGTCGCTGTCCGACATGTGGGATTTCCCCTCAATTGCTGCTGATGCGCCGCCGCAGCGCCGCCAGCCGCTCGGCGAAGGCCGGTGAGTCGATCGACTCCAGCTGCGGACGGATCTCCAATTCCACGGCGTCGGCGTGCGCGTCGGCCGCCGCCGTGGCCCGCATCGTGCGCTTGGTGGCGATCACCAGATCCCGGGGCGCGTCCGCCGCCTTCGCGGCCAGCTGGACCGCCTGCTCGACCACGTCGTCGACGACATCGAGCACCAGGCCTGCCCGCAGCGCCGCCTGTGCGTCGTGCACCTGGCTGAACAGCGTCATCGCGGCCGCCTGCTGCGGACCGACGATTCGTTGCAGCATCCACGTCATGCCGCCACCGGGGTGAATGCCCAGCTGGAGGAACCGGGCATCGAACTTCGCGCGGGCGCCGGCCAGCCGCACATCGCAGGCCAGCGCCAGGTTCAGGCCCGCACCCACGGCGGCCCCGTTGACCGCCGCGACCGTCGGCAGCGAGCAGTTCGCCACCCCCAGGAAGCCCGCGTAGATGTCCCGCAGGCCCCGCTCCCGGGCCTCGCCCAGCGCCGTCAGGTCCGCGCCCGCGCAGAACGCCGGCGGCGTCCCCGTGACGACGATCGCGCCTGTGCCTTCGTCCGCCTCACAGGCCCGCACCGCCTCGGCCAGCTCGGTGGCCAGGGCCAGGTTCAGGGCGTTGCGGCGGTCGGGGTCGTGCACCGTCAGCACCGCGACCCGGTCGCGGCGGTCGACAAGGATCTGGCTCATGGCCGCAGGCTAGTGCTCGGGGGCCGGCGGACGATCCAGCAGCGTGGAAAGCACCACCGTGGAGATCGTGCGGTCCACGATGTCCAGGCCGCGCAACCGCTCCAGCACCGTCTCCAGGTGGTGGATGTTGGCCGCCCGCAGGTGCACGATCGCATCCGCCGCGCCCGACACCGTGTACGCCGCGACCACCTCGGGCAGCGGCTCCAACCGGCCGCGGATGTCCGACGGCGGGATGTTGCCCCGGCAGTGCACCTCCACGAAGGCCTCCGTGCCCCAGCCCAGGGCCTCCGGGTCGACCACCGCCGTGAAGCCGCGGAGGACGCCCAGATCGAGCAGTTTGTCCACCCGGCGCTTCACCGCCGGGGCGCTCAGGCCCACCGCGCTGCCGATCTCCGCGTAGCTGGACCGGGCGTCGGTCACCAGGCACGAAACGATTCGCTGGTCGATGGCGTCCATACGCAACATTCTGCACCATTGGACGCAATGCAGCGGCGTT
The DNA here is from genome assembly GCF_040682195.1 of Kutzneria sp. NPDC051319. Taxonomy (NCBI): domain Bacteria; kingdom Bacillati; phylum Actinomycetota; class Actinomycetes; order Pseudonocardiales; family Pseudonocardiaceae; genus Kutzneria; species Kutzneria sp. NPDC051319. The sequence goes on from NZ_JBFBAM010000010.1 coordinate 187,058, forward strand.
GATCGATGGTCCTCGCACCATTTACATTTCGATCCATGTCCGCCACGCTCGACGCGCCGCTCCCCTCCTCGGAGCAGATCGCCCAGGTTCGGGTGCCGACCACCCGTCGGTACCTGATGTGCCGCCCGGAGTACTTCACCGTCGAGTACTCGATCAACCCGTGGATGGATCCCGCCCGTCCGGTGGACACGCGGGTCGCCGTCGAGCAGTGGACCGCGCTGATGCAGACCTACCAGGCGCTGGGGCACAAGGTCGAGCTCATCGACCCCGAGCCCGGGCTGCCCGACATGGTCTTCGCCGCCAACTCCGGCACCGTCATCGACGGCGTCGTGCTCGGCTCCCGGTTCCGCGCCGAGCAGCGGGCCGCCGAGGCCGACCACTTCCGGCGCTGGTTCCTGCGCAACGGCTACCGCGACGTCACCATGCCCACCTCCGTCAACGAGGCCGAGGGCGACTTCGCGTGGACCGGCACCGTGCTGCTCGCCGGCACCGGCTTCCGCACCGACCCCGGCGCCCACGCCGAGGCCCAGGAAGTCCTCGGCGTCCCCTTCGTCTCCCTGCGCCTCGTCGACCCCCGCTACTACCACCTCGACACCGCGCTGTTCGTGCTCGACGACCGCTCCTCGCGGCCCGAGATCTGCTACTACCCCGAGGCCTTCTCGCCCGGTTCCCAGCGGGTGCTCCGCCGCCTGTTCCCCGAGGCCGTCATCGCCACCGCCACCGACGCCGAGTGCCTCGGCCTCAACGGCGTCTCCGACGGCCACAACGTCGTCCTGCCCGCCGAGGCCACCGCCCTCGGCTCACGCCTCGCCTCCCGTGGCTACGAGCCCGTCTACGTCGACATCTCCGAGCTCCGCAAGTCCGGCGGCGGCCCCAAGTGCTGCACCATGGAACTGCGGGACTGATCGCCCGGAAGACTCCCGGCCCCGGCGGCGTTGCCTCGTACATGGAGCTCGACGAGACAACCCGCACCCTGTTGGACGGCAAGAACTTCGCCACCGTCGCCACCCTCGACCGCGATGGTGGCCCCCACACGTCCGTCGTCTGGACAACCACCGACGGCAACGCTGTGCTGTTCTCCGTCACCGCCGACAAGCAGAAGGCCCGCAACCTGGCCCGCGACCCCCGCATCAGCCTCACCGTCTTCGACGCCGCCAATCCCTACCACTCGGTCGACATCCGCGGCACCGTCGAGCTCATCGAGGACCCCGACAAGTCCCTGCCCCGCCGCCTCTCCCAGAAGTACCTCGGCCAGGACCCGCAACCCGAACCCGCCGACGTGCGCCGGCTGATCGTCCGCATCACCCCGCACAAGATCACCGGCTTCTCGGCCTGACCGCCGAAATCGTCAAGCGCGGGCTGACAAGCTGATCCCATGAGGTTTCGGTTCCGGGATGCGATGCGGCTGATGCGCAAGCACGACCCGCAGCTACAGGAGGACGGCTTCCATATGCTGCGGCCGCATGCGGCGGAGCACGTGGAGGAGCTGATCGCGGAGTTCCGGGCCGAGAAGGAGGATCACGGGCTGCGGTGCTGGCTGGTGGAACTGATCGGCGACGCCCGGTCGGAGGCGGCGCGGCCGCTGCTGACGGAGCTGCGGGACGACGAGGACGAGTCGATCAGGGGCTGGGCGAAGCGGGGCCTGGAGATGCTGGGCGGCAAGGAGTCACGCGGCTGAGGGACAACCCGGAGGGCGGGCTCCGCGTCGGCCGGTCATGCGCAAGGTGCTGATCATCTCCGCGGTGGTGCTGCTGGTGCTGGTCGGCGGCGGGGTGGGGCTGTATCTGCTGATGAACGCCCGCACCTTCCAGCTGTTCGGCGGCCTGACGTATCGGGTGGACACGGAGCAGAAGGTGGTGGCGCTGACCTTCGACGACGGGCCGTCGGACAAGGCGGCGTCGATCGAGAAGGCGCTGGCCGGCCAGCACGTGCCGGCGACGTTCTTCCTCATCGGCGACGAGATGGAGAAGCACCCGGGGGTGGCCGAACAGCTGGCGGCGCAGGGGCATCAGCTGGCCAACCACTAGTACACGCACAGCCGGATGGTGTTCGTCGGGGCCGACTTCGTGGCCTCGGAGATCGAACGGACCGATGCGCTGATCCGCAGGGCCGGCTACCAGGGCGACATCGTGTTCCGGCCGCCGTACAGCAAGAAGCTCTTCCAGCTGCCGCGCTACCTGGCCGACCACGACCGCAGGACGGTCACCTGGGACGTGGAGCCGGACTCCGACTCTGGCGACCCGGCGCACGACGACCCGAACGCGATCGCGCGGACGACGCTGGACCAGGTCCGCCCGGGCTCGATCATCCTGCTACACCCGTGGAACGCCGACCACGACGCCGATCTCGCGGCCCTGCCGCGCATCGTGGACGGCCTGCGGGCCAAGGGTTATCGCTTCGTCACGGTGAACGAGCTGCTGGCCACGCACTGACTGTCGTAAGGACCCGCACGACCGTCGGCCACTTGATCGGTGACCGACGGTCGTGAGTCCACTCTGGATGGTGACCTACGCGGTGACGGCTTCCGGCTCGACGACGCCGATCAGCTCGGCCACGTCCGGCTCGGCGATGTCCAGTGCCGGCTCCAGCCGGCCGAGGCCGGTGCCCCAGTCCTGGTCGGCCAGGGCGAACGCGGACACCACCAGCGGCGCGGCGGCCCGGCCGGGGCGCACCATGTCCTGGAACAGGTCCAGCTCCAGCCGCCCGCCGATGCGGCCCGGCCGCAGCCGCAGCGTCCCATGTGGAGCCTCGTCCTCGTGCGCCCACCGACACGCCCACTCGGTCCACACGATCGGCCGCTCGATCTCGTGCGTCGGCGACACGGCCTTCACGTTGGCGCCGATGGTGCTGATCCGGTTGTTGTCGGCCGCCGCGACCAGCATGTCCTCGAACTCCATGGAGCCGATGCCGATGTCGTGGCCGGCGACCAGCGCCACCTGCACCAGGGCGATCGGCACCTGCGGCAGCGCGTCCTCGAAGCACGTCATGGCGCCGCCGTAACGGGTGTTGATCTCCGTCGGCCGGAAGCCGTCGGCGGTGGCCACACCGTCCAGGGTGAACGTGCCGCGGTAGCCGACGGTGGTGCGCAGCTGCTCGCCGACCCGGCGGGCCAGGTTGCGCATCTCGTCGCGGATCTGCGCGGGCGGGTCGTAGAAGCTCGCGCACCCGGCGTACAGGAAACGCGCCGACTCGGTGCGCCGCGGCACGACCATCTCGATCGGACGCAGCACGGCGGTGCCGTCCGGGAACACGATCCCGTGCACGGACACCGGAATGCCCTCCAGGAACGGCATCACGCGGATGAAGTCGCACTTGGACGCCAGGTGCCGGAACACCCGCCTGGCCTCGGACCGGGTCCGCACGCGGCGCACGAAGTTGGCCCCGCCGTTGATCGCCGGGCCGTCGCCCGACCACACCACGCCCCAGCCGCTGTCCAGCAGCTTGGACGCCTCCCACAGGGAGTTGAACGACTCGCCCGCGGCGTCGAAGACGGCGGCCGGCGCGTGCGGCACCGACAGGTCCCGCCACAGCGAGTCGATCGTCGTCTTGTTCTCCAGCGCCACCCACTCGGGTTTGCGGCAGTTCAGCACGGGGCGGCCGCCGACCTCGGGCAGCGCCATGTAGTGCGAGCCGATCACCAGCGCGTCGCCCGTCGGGTCGAACTCGCGCAGCGCCCCGGCCAGCTCCGGGGCGGGACTACTCAGCGCTTCCTCAAGGCCCATCTGCTCCGTGGCGATCAGACCGCTGATGCCCAGGGTGAGCCAGGTGGCCACCTGCGGGTCGTACAGCGGGGCGGAATCGTCGGTGCTGATCACGAGCGTGCGGTCGGCGCCGAGGTGGTGCAGTTCCTGCACGCGCCTGGACAGCCGGGTGCCCCCGGCGAGCACGACCTGGCGACCGCCGAACAGACCACGGAGGCGCTCGGAGAGCGCACGAAACTGATGATCCATAGTCATGGACTCACTTAGCTGAAGTGCCTTGAGGCCGGCGAGCGCCGGATGCCCGAAGCATAGAGCCCGCCGCCTGGTCGCCAAAAGCACGGTCTGGCAACGGTATCGGGGCCTCAGCGCGAAATCATGCGGTCCGCCCGCGCGGTCGGCATCAACATCACCATCCGGTTCACGCTGCCCTGCGCCCTGACCCAGGTGCCGGGGTCGGCGAGCACCTCGTCGACCTCGCGGTCGTCCAGTTCGGGGGCCTCGTCGAAGATCGCGTTGCACGGTTCCCTGATCTCGACCAGGTCCCGGTCGATCAGATCCCGCACCACCCGGCGGAAGCGGGGGATCAGCGCCCTGATCGCCTCCTCGTCGGCGCCCGGGATCCAGACCGTGCCGCCCCGCTCGGAGTGCCCGAGGAAATCGGAGATCACCCCGTTGAGGTAGGCCTCCTCAATTGTGTTGATCATGACCCAGTACTCTTCGGGCCCGAGTTCCTCCCAGAAACTCACGCCGCCTCCTTCGTCGGCCGCGTGAGCACCGCTACTGTGATCGATGGTTCGCGCGCAAGCTCGCTCACGTGCCCATCTTCGCCGCCGGCACAAGCCCCGCCATTGGCACGTCTAGGCTTGCGCTTCGTGACCACGACGACGTCGACCGTTCGGCTGAACTGGGGCACCCGTTACGAGGTGACGGTGCTCGATCTGGGCCTGGCCTGCTGCGGCGTCGAGGTGATGGCCGCACTGCACGGACGCGGCGAGGACACCCCGGAACCGGTCTCGGCGGACGCCCCCGAGGTCGCCCATGTGCTGGTCGTCTCCGGAACCGTTACCGATGTGATGCTGCCCGCCGTCGTCGCCAGCTACGACGCGATGCCCGCACCCAAGTACGTGCTGTCGGTCGGCGCGTGCAGCAACACCGGCGGCCCCTACTGGGATTCCTACTGCGTCACCAAGGGAATCGACCAGATGCTGCCGGTGGACGTGGCCGTGCCCGGCTGTCCGCCCCGTCCGGAGGCCCTCCTGGACGGCCTCCGCGCCCTGCACCGCATGGTGACGTCATGACCGCTGCCTCCGCCGAACTCGCCGCGCGAATGGTGGACCTGCTGCCATCTGGCGCTACCAAGTCCGCTTTCGCTCAGTCCGTGGTCACCGTTGCGCTGGCTGATTGGGTGACCGCCGCTCGGCTGGCCCGTGACGAACTCGGCTGCACGCTGTTCGACTGGCTGGGGGCCGAGGACGCCGGCCGACCCGGCGCCGTGGGCGAGCGGCACACCGTGCTGCTGCACGTGGTTTCCCCGGCCAGCCGCGACGGCCTGCTTCTGCGCACCGAGGTGGGCGTGGGCGAGGAGCTGCCCAGCGTCGCCGCGGTGTGGGCCGGTGCCGCCTGGCACGAACGCGAGGCCGCCGAGATGTTCGGCCTCGCGCTCGTCGGCCCCGAGCCCGCGCACCTGCTGCTCTCCGAAACCTTCGCCGGGCACCCGCTCCGCAAGGACTTCGTGCTCGCCTCACGTGTTGTGCGCCCGTGGCCCGGCGCACTGGAACCCGGCGAGTCCACCGCCGCCCCCAGCCGCCGCCGGCTCGCCCCGCCCGGCGTGCCCGATCCGTCCTGGGGTCCGCGCCGAGAGGAGGAGCAGTCATGACCGACGTCACCGAGGGCGCCCAGTCGCCGGCCCGCACCCGCGGCGTGATCGCGCTGCTCGAGGCCAACTGCACGGTGTGCATGATCTGCGCCCGCGAGTGTCCCGACTGGTGCATCCACATCGATTCGCACACCGAGACCGTGCACCAGGAGGGCGCGGCCCGGCCCCGCCAGCAGAACGTGCTGGACCGGTTCGCCATCGACTACGGCCAGTGCCTGTACTGCGGCATCTGCGTCGAGGTCTGTCCCTTCGACGCGCTGCACTGGGCACCCGAGCACGACTACCCGGGCACCGGCGAGCATGCCGTCGCTGAACTCGTGCACGAGCGTTCTGACCTGGGCAAATGGGTCGCGCAAGTGCCCCCGCCGCCGCCGCTGGACGCCGCCGCCGAGGCCGCGCCCGAAGCCGCCGCGACGCGCCCGGGCCGTGGTGCCCCCGGAACTGGGACCAGGCCGGGAGCGTTGTCAGGAAGGACGAGACGACCCGGAGGCTGAGTTAGGTGCACAAGCACGTCAACGGGTTGAAGACGGCGGTGCTGCTCGGCGCGCTCAGCGGGCTGATCCTGCTCATCGGCCAGTTCTTCGGCCGTACCGGCCTGCTGATCGGCCTCGTGGTGGCCCTCGGCATGAACGCCTACGCCTACTTCAACTCCGACAAGCTCGCGCTGCGCGCCATGCACGCGCGGCCCGTGTCGCAGGTGGAGCAGCCCGCGATGTACCGGATCGTGCGTGAGCTCGCCACCTCCGCCCGCCAGCCCATGCCCCGGCTCTACATCAGCCCCACCCAGGCCCCCAACGCCTTCGCCACCGGCCGCAATCCCGCCAACGCCGCCGTCTGCTGCACCGTCGGCATCCTCGAGCTGCTCGACGAGCGTGAGATCCGCGCCGTGCTCGGCCACGAGCTCTCCCACGTCTACAACCGCGACATCCTCATCTCCTGCGTCGCCGGCGCCCTGGCCAGCATCGTCTCCGTGCTGGCCAACATCGCCATGTTCGCCGGCATCTTCGGCGGCGACGACGATGACCGGCCCAATCCCCTCGCCCTGCTGCTCATCGCCCTGGTCGCCCCCTTCGCCGCCGGCATCGTCCAGATGTCCGTCAGCCGCTCCCGCGAGTTCCAGGCCGACCAGTCCGGCGCCCAGCTCACCGGCGACCCCTTGGGCCTGGCCTCCGCCCTGCGCAAGCTCGAACACGGCACCCAGGCCGCCCCCCTGCCCCCCGACCCCTCCCTGGTCTCCCAGTCCCACCTCATGATCGCCAGCCCCTTCCGCGCCGGCGAGGCCGGGGCACGCCTGTTCTCCACCCACCCCCCGATCGCCGAGCGCATCCGCCGGCTAGAGGAGATGGCCCGCAACGGCTTCCGGTAAAGCCGACCGCCTCACCAGCCCGCCGACCACCTCCCGGTCGCTACCGCCTGGGACTGACGGTCCGCCTCGCCACGCGCTGCCGCGCTACCTCCCCGGTCCTATCACCAGGTGCTGTCTCCGCCGCGCGACGTGATTGCTGCCGAGCCGCCTCGCCGGTCGCTGTCACCGGGTGCCGTCTTTGCTGCGCCCCGTGGCTGCCGCGTCACTTCCCCGTCGCTGCCAGGTGTTATCTCTGCCGCGCGACGTGCCGGCTGCCGAGCCGCCTCGCCGGTCGCTATCACCGGGTGCCGTCTTCGCTGCGCCACGTGGCTGCCGCGTCACTTCGGGCCATCGCTGCCATCAGGTGTTATCTCCGCCGCGCGACGTGACTGCTGCCGAGCCGCCTCGCCGGTCGCTGTCACCAGGTGCTGTCTCCGCCTTGCCACGCGCTGCCGCGCCGCATCCGGTCGTTGCCACCAGGGGCCGTCTCCGCCGTCCCACGCGGCTGCCGAGCCGCCTTCACGATCGCGCTGCCGCCGGGGGCCGTCTCCGGCGCGCCACGTGCCTTATCGGGCCGTCGGCGCCTGCTGCATTCCTTCCACAGCCCCCATTGCCGGGCCCGGAACACAGAACGGCCGCCGGACCCGGTGGGGGCGGCGGCCGCTGTGAGAGGCGGACGGTCAGGCGGGCGTCGCGCCGGCGGAGACCGCGACCTCCATGACGTACTGGCCGTAGCCGGACTTCGACAGCTTCTGGCCCAGGGCGTAACAGGCGTCAGCGTCGATGTAACCCATGCGCAGCGCGATCTCCTCGAGACAGGCGATGCGCACGCCCTGCCGGTGCTCCAGCACCTGGACGAACTGGCCGGCCTCCAGCAACGAGTCGTGCGTGCCGGTGTCCAGCCAGGCGAAGCCGCGGCCCAGGTCGACCAGGCGGGCCTTGTCGCGCTCCAGGTAGATCCGGTTGACGTCGGTGATCTCCAGCTCGCCCCGGGCCGACGGCGCGAGGTTCTTGGAGATCTCCACCACCTCGTTGTCGTAGAAGTAGAGGCCGGTGATCGCCTTGTTGGAGCGGGGCTCGGCCGGCTTCTCCTCGATCGACACCAGCTTGCCGCTGCCGTCGACCTCGCCGACGCCGTAGCGCTCGGGGTCGCGCACCGGGTAGCCGAACAGCACGCAGCCGTCGATGCCGACGGCGTGCTTCTGCAGCATGGACGCGAAGCCCTGGCCGTAGAAGATGTTGTCGCCCAGCACGAGCGCGACGCTGTCGCCGCCGACGAACTCCTCGCCGATGATGAACGCCTCGGCCAGGCCGTTGGGCTGCGCCTGCTCGGCATAGCTCAGCTGCAGCCCGAACTGGTTGCCGTCGCCCAGCAGCCGACGGAAGCTCGGCAGGTCGGCCGGCGTGGAGATGATCAGCACCTCGCGGATGCCGGCCAGCATCAGCACCGACAACGGGTAGAAGATCATCGGCTTGTCGTAGACCGGCAGCAGCTGCTTCGACACGGCCTGCGTGATCGGATGCAGCCGGGTGCCGCTGCCCCCGGCCAGGACGATGCCCTTCATGACCGTTCCCCCTACCGGTAGTTCGTGAACTGGAGCGCGATCTCGAAATCCTTGGACTTCAGCAGCGCGATCACCGTCTGCAGGTCGTCCTTCTTCTTCGCCGACACCCGCAGCTGGTCGCCCTGGATCTGCGCCTGCACGCCCTTCGGGCCCTCGTCGCGGATGGCCTTGGAGATCTTCTTGGCCTTGTCCGACTCGATGCCCTGCACCAGCGTGCCCGTGACCTTGTAGATCTTGCCGGACACCGCGGGCTCGCCGACCTCGAACGCCTTCAGCGAGATGTTGCGCTTGATCAGCTTCTCCTTGAAGACCTCGACCGCCGCCGTGCAGCGCTCCTCGGTCTCCGCCTGGATCGTGATCGCCTCCTCGCCCGCCCAGGCCACCGACGCTCCGGTGCCCCGGAAGTCGAACCGCGTCGACAACTCCTTGCCGGCCTGGTTCACCGCGTTGTCGACCTCCTGTCGGTCGACCTTGCTCACCACGTCGAACGACGGGTCCGCCACGAGTCCTGCACCTCCGCACACCGGTCCGGTAGATCCACGGAGGCTACCCGTAGGGATACCGGTTGGAGACCGCCCCCACGGGTTATGTATAGTTCTGCCCACGGACGCCACAACGGGTCCGCGAAGCCGAGCCAGGTTGCCCGAGTGGCCAAAGGGAGCTGACTGTAAATCAGCCGCGAAAGCTTCGGAGGTTCAAATCCTTCACCTGGCACGCGCGGGATGGGCGGGGTATGTCTGCAGTAAGCGCAGACGTATCCCGCTCTTCGTGTTTTCTGGGGCTCCCGCCCCAGACCCCGAGGCAGGGCGGGCTTCGCCCCCCTGCACCCCCCGGATCGGTGGGGTGACGGGGTTGTGTCGTTGAGGGGTGTGGGGTTGGCGGGGGAGGCGTTGGCCTTCGGCCTCGCCTGGCGTGGGTTGGGGGCGTTCCACTGAGGACTGTGCCGCCTGACATGCCATGCGGCTGCCCGGCGTGACCAGGTCTCGTCTGTCGACGGAATGGTCGGGTCAAGTGATGTGGGGGGAGTGCCGTCGGAATGGCGGGATCCGCACGTCAACGGGATTGTCTGGCCGGCCCATTGGCCTGTTGCGGATAGTTGATCAGGTCTGACGGCGCGGATGGATGCCGTTGTTGGGGCATCGTGCGGCTGAGAGCTACATCACGGGGGCAGTGCTGATCGTGTGCGAGCCACGCGTCTGGGGGATGGCGGGGCTGGGCCGGGGTGGAGATCGCGGGTTTGGTGTGGGATTGCCGCGCAGGGGTGGCTGGTGAGGCCCTTGCTGGGCCAGGCGCTGGCGCGGGGTGTGTTGGTGCCGGGTGGGAGAAGTAGATGGCCGGCGCCTGGGGCTTCCCCTCCCAATGACGCCGGCCACGAGAGGAAGACTAGCACGAGTTCGAACATGAGTTCGAGTGTTGTCATGAGGTTGTGATCTTCTGACGGGTGGGGTCGTCGGGGTTCAGGGCGAGGTGCAGCAGGCGGGCCTTGATGGCGGCGCGGCTGCGGCCGAAGTGGGTGGCCAGCTGGGGGACGGGGTCGGCGGTGTCCGTCCACAGGCGACGGAGCTCGTCGTCCTGCTCGGCCGACCACGGACTGCCGGCGTTGGCGGGGGCCTCGCGGGACTTCGCCGAGGTGCGGGCGCCGGTGCGGATGGCGGCGAGACCACGGAGGGTGGCCTCGATGAGCTGGCCGGCGGGGACAAGATCGGTGATGGGCAAGATGAAGCTGCCCTCGGCGACGACATCGCCGCCTGGCAGCTGGGCCTCGAGTTCGACCGTGACGGACACGTCGGTGTCCATCCGGATATGGACCGCATAGCTGCGGTCGCCAATGACTTCGTCGCCCCTGATCTGGACAGTGGTGCGCATGGGTGACCTCCTTGCCGGGCCACGCTAGGCGGGATAACGCTGCCCCCGCTGGAAGTGCCGGTTCGTGATCTTGTGGCAGGGGTGTTTGCGCAGGTGGAGGCTTGTCAAGTCGGGGGTGGAACGCGAGGGCCGAAAGCCGCCAGCGTGGGGGTGCGGGGGCGGCGAGGATCGAGGCATGGGCGCATTTCGGTTCGGGGTGTTGGCGGAGACGGCGCGCAGTGTCGGCGAGGTGGTGGCCACGGCGCGGCGGGCGGAAGACCTGGGGTACGACACGGTGTTGCTGCGCGACCACTTCGTGGCGGAGCCGTACGGAGAGCAGGTGGCACCGCTGATCGGGCTGGCGGCGGTGGCGGCCGCGACGACGCGGCTCGGGGTGGGAACCCTGGTGCTGGACAACGACTATCGGCACCCGGTGATGCTCGCGAAAGAGGCGGCGACGCTGCAGGAACTGTCCGGCGGACGGTTCGAACTGGGACTGGGGGCGGGGTGGCTGCGGGTCGAGTACGAGGCGGCGGGCATGGCGTTCGACCGCGCGGGAGTGCGGGTCGGGCGGTTGGAGGAGTCGGTGCGGGTGCTGAAGGAACTGTTCGGGGGTAAGGAAGTTCGGTTCGACGGGGAGCACTACCGGGTTGACGGGGTGACGAACTTTCCGCCGGTCGAGCGGGCACCGCGGGTGCTGATCGGGGCGGGGAGCCCGCGGATGCTCCGACTGGCCGGACGCGAGGCCGACACGGTGGGAATCCTGGCCAAGGCGCTGCCCGGCGGCACGATTTCGGACGCCATGGAAGAGCGACTTACTACCGCGTTTGCCACCAAGGCGGACTTGGTTCGCGCCGAGGGGCGGGACGTGGAGATCAGCTCGGTGGTGTCGGTGGAGCTGTCCGACAACCCCCGCGCGGCGGCGGAACGGTATGCGGCGGAGCGTGGCTGGGGCGCGGGCGGGGCCGACCTGGTCGAGGACATGCCGGCGAAGTTCCTCGGACCGCTCGACCACGTCATGGAGCTGGCGCACCGGCGGCGGGAACGGCTGGGACTGTCCTATTTGGTCGTGTCGGACCGCGAGTTGGAGGCGGCGGCCCCGATGGTGCGGGCGCTGTCGGGCAAGTAGCGCAGCGAAGTGGGTGCCCAGTGGTGTGGGGGAGCGCTGTCAGGGGCGGAGGGCGGGCCGGCGGTGCCAGCTGGTCCACAGAGGACGGTAGCCCTGGACGGACCAGAAGGGCGCGGAGCGAGGGTTGGGGAGGGCGTAGTGCAGCAGGGTGGTGGCGATGCCGGCGGCGTCCAGTTCACGGTGGACGTGGGTGACGAGGGCGGTGCCGATGCCGGTGCCGCGGAGGTCGGCGCGGACGCCGCCGATGCCGAGGTAGGCGGTGGGGGAGGCGGCAGTGCGGTCGGCGACCCAGGCGGAGTGGGGCGGCAGGTCGACGGTGACGATGCCGGCGGGGCGGCCGGAGACCTCGGCGAGCCAGACGCAGGGGCGGTCCCGGTTCATCAGCTCGGTCATGTGCTGGCGCAGGCCGGCCTCGGTGGAGGGGCGCTCGGTGAGGGCGCCGAACTGGGTGTCGTAGCGAACGACTTCCATATCTAGTGCCACACAGGCCGCCAAGTCGGCTTTCGTCGCATGACGGATGGTCGCCTCGGGGGCGGCGGCGGGGAAGACGCCGGCGCGTCGGACGGCGGTGACGATGAGCGGGGCGAAGCCGTGGCGGACCAGGGCGGGCACGGCGGCGGTGTCCCGGCTGGGCCAGGTGATCATGGCGACGCAGTCGTCGTCGCCGGGCGTCGCGACCCGGGCCAGGTGCTCCTCCCAGCGATCGAGCAGGGGATCGAGGTCGGCGCCGGCCAGGCGGACGGTCAGCGTGTGCCGGCGCAGGGCGCCCCAGGTGGCGTCGAGCGAATCGGGATCGGCCTCGGACGAGGCGGCCAGGCCCAGTGCACCGACAGTGGCGATCAGGTCGCCGTTCAGCGGCGGGTCGGCCGGCAGCAGTGGATCGAGCAGGGCCAGGCGCGCGGCGTGCTGCCGCTCGACATCGATGTCCACGTGGAGACATCCAACTCCGGCGACGGGGCGAAGTCGCGGGAATTACTGAGGGTCATCAACACGGGGTGTGATCGGCGCATCCGAGTGTCCGTTTTGCCGGCGTTTTGTCCGCTTAATCGTTTCAAGAGGCCGGCCGGACGTGCAAATTGCTCTTTCCGACGCCAAACTGTTCACTGGGAGTGTTGCCTTCGTCAACTAGACGGGCCACACTCGCTCAACCGGGGTAAACTGCGCATGAAGGGGTTCCGGAGCGCTCGGGACCCCTCGGTCGTGCCAAGGACACCACCGGCAGGAGTGTCGACGACAGGGGGGAAGGCGCCCTGTCAGCGTGGCCCGACGAGGAGGGTGGATGACCGACCACCGCCGTGCCGTCCAACCCGAGGTGCCACGTCCGCCGGTTCGCGCGCAGCTTGATCCGCAGCGTACCCGGCGGTACCGCCTGTTCTCCGCGGCGGTGCTGCTGATCGGCGTCGGCGTCACGGCGGCCGTGCTGTTCGGCCATGTCGATCACCCGCAACCCGAGCAGCTGCTGATCGCCGGCCCGCTGCTGGCCGTCGGCTTCCTGCTGTCCGAGCAGCTGTCCATCGACTTCGACGTCCGGCAGATCAGCTGGACGATCTCCTTCGCCGAGATCCCGCTCGTGCTCGGCCTGGTCACGGTGCCGTTCGAGGTAGTCCTCGCGGCCTACCTGGTGGCCGGCCTCGGCGTGCAGATCAGCCGGCACAAGATGCGGCACCTGAGCTACCACGCCGGCATCATGTGCCTTGAGGTGGCGATCCCGTACGCCGTCTTCTACCTGCTCACCAACGACTTCGCCGCGATGCCCGTGTGGGCCGCCGCGGCGCTGGGCGTGCTCACGTCGCCGCTGGTCAGCACGGCTCTCGGCCTGGGTGCCATGCACGTGCTCGGCGGCGAGCTGCGGATGCCGTCGGCGGCGCGGCTCGGCCTGCGCTCGCTGGTCGTCTGCCTGATGAACGTGACCGTCGGCCTGGTCGCGTACGTGCTGGTCAACAACGCCCCGTGGGGTTGGCTGCTGGCCGGCCTGCTCGCCGCCTCCATGGTGGCGCTGTACCGGGCCTACTCCGGGCTGCTGCGCGAGCAGCGGGACCTGGAGACGCTGTCCGACGTCAGCCTCAACGTGGCGCGCTCCGGCCAGGACGTGATGAACAAGGCGTCGGTGCTGACCAACGTGCTGCCGCCCGAGGACCCCGCCGACTGGCAGGCCATCGTGGAGCGCATCCGCGACCAGCTCAACGCCAAACGTGTGGTGCTGCACCTCAAGATGGACTCCGTCGACGAGGTGCGGCGCCTGGTGGCCGGCGTGCCGCTGCCCGACGGCTCCGACGTGGACCGCGACGACCCGATCCTGCAGCTCGCCGGCAACCACGTGCGCTACTTCAAGCTGTCCGACGCCGCCGACGACGTGCAGGAGGCGCTGCGCCGCCGCGGCGTCTACGAGGTGCTGGTGGTGCCGCTGCGCGGCGCGAGCCAGCCGCTCGGCGCCATGGAGGTGCACGACCGGCTCAGCCGCTGGCGTGGCTTCGGCAGCGCCGACGTGCGGCTGCTGCGCACGCTGTCCAGCCACCTCGCCACCGCCATGGACAACCGCCGCCTGGTCGGGCGGCTGCGTCACCACGCGTACCACGACCCGCTCACGGGCCTGCTCAACCGCACCGGCTTCCGCGAGGTAGCCGGCGATCCCGTGCGCGGCGACGAGTCGTGTGTGGTGATGCGCATCGACCTGGACGTGATGTCCGGCGTGGCAGACGCCCTCGGTTACGCGTGGGGCGACCGCATGGTGCTGGCCGCGAGCCGGCGCCTGCGCGACGCCCTCGGCGGCGAGGTGCCGCTGGCCCGGCTGGAGGGCGGCTCCTTCGCCGCGCTGCTGGTCGACCGCACGCACGAGCAGGCGCAGGAGATCGGCGAGAAGCTGCGCGCGGGGCTGTCCATGCCGTACCCGGTGGACAAGCTGACCATCGAGGCCAGCGCGCTGATCGGCTACGTCGCCAACACCGCCGAGGACGGCGACGACACGCTCGACGTCGACACGCTGTTGCAGCGGGCCGACGTGGCGGTGCAGGCCGCGCACAGCGGCAGCGACCCGGTGCGCGGCTACGCGCCGAGCATGGGCCAGATCTTCCTGCGGCGCTTCCAGCTGGTCACGCAGTTCCGTTCGGCGCTGGAGACCGGCCAGGTCACCGTGCACTACCAGCCCAAGATCGCGCTGCCGAGCCGGCAGGTCGTCGGCGTCGAGGCGCTGGTGCGGTGGCGGCACCCGGAGTTCGGGCCGCTGGACCCGGACGAGTTCGTGCCGGCCGTCGAGGCCACCGGCCTCGTCGACGCGCTCACCTCGTTCGTGATGGACCAGGGCCTGCAGCGGGTGCGGTCGTGGCTGGACCGGGGGCTGCGGATGTCCGCCGCGGTCAACCTGTCCGTGCGCAACCTCGCCGACGCCAACTTCCCGGACCTGGTGGCCGAGGCGCTGCGCCGCTACGACGTGCCGCCGCAGCTGCTCACCTTCGAGCTGACCGAGTCCGGCGTGATGTCCGACCCCGAGCGGGCGCTGCCGGTGCTGCGCCGACTGCACGCGATGGGCGTGACGCTGGCCGTGGACGACTTCGGCACCGGCTACTCCTCGCTGGCCTACCTGCGACAGCTGCCGGTGGACGAGGTGAAGATCGACAAATCCTTCGTGCTCGGCATGGGCACCGACCTGTCGGACATGGCCGTGGTGCGGGCCATCGTCGAGCTCGGCCACTCGCTGGGCCTGACCGTGGTGGCCGAGGGCGTCGAGGAGGACTCGGCCCGCGAGCAGCTCGTGAGCATGGGCTGCGACGTCGCGCAGGGCTACCTGATCTCCCGGCCGCTGTCCGAGGAGCGCTTCGAGGCCTGGCTGCGGGCGCGGACGATTCGGGCCCGTGGCCTGCGGGATGAGACGGTTCTCACGTTGGTCAGTTGACGCAGGTCGGCGGCTGCCACCCGATTTCGTGATCAGTGGGGTCGTGCGCTAGAGTTCTAATCGCTCCGCAAGAGCAGGCCCCAATAGCTCAGTCGGCAGAGCGTCTCCATGGTAAGGAGAAGGTCTACGGTTCGATTCCGTATTGGGGCTCACAGCCGGGCAAGCCGTGCTCGCAGAAAGCGCGAGCACGGCTGTTCGCTGTGTCTATGGCGGTGTAGCTCAGTTGGTAGAGCAAGCGACTCATAATCGCTGTGTCGCCGGTTCAAGTCCGGCCATCGCTACTCGATGGGGGACGTGTGCTCAGCGAAGCTGAGCCCAGTCGCTCCGCCATTACACTGGGGCTCTCGCCCCAGACCCCAGCCAGGGGGCTCGCCCCCTGGACCCCCGGCACGGGGGACTATCGATAGGAGAGGTGCCCCGTGGCTGCGACCGACGTGCGACCGAAGATCACCCTCGCGTGCGAGGAGTGCAAGCACCGCAACTACATCACCAGGAAGAACCGTCGGAACGACCCCGACCGCCTGGAGATCAAGAAGTTCTGCCCGAACTGCAAGACGCACCGTGCGCACAAGGAAACCCGCTGACGGTTTCCCCATGCAGCACCGCCAGAGCCCGCCCCGCATGTCGGTGGCGGGCTCTCCGCGTTCTAACCTGGCCCGGTGCCACTGGACCAGTCGTTCACAGGACGTAGCTACCCGCCGGGTGACGTGTACGAGGTAGGCCGCGAGAAGATCCGCGAGTTCGCCGACGCGGTGGGCGCGACCAGCCCGCTGCACCGCGACCCCGAGGCCGCGCGGGCCGCCGGCTACGCCGACGTCATCGCGCCGCCGACCTTCGCCACGATCATCTCCATGAAGGCCACCTCGGTCATCGTCGACGACCCCGAGCTGGGCCTGGACTACAGCCGGGTGGTGCACGGCTCGCAGACCTTCGTCCATCACCGGCCCATGGTCGCCGGCGACCGGCTGGTCTCCACCTCGCACGTGGACGACGTGCAGACCCGCATGGGCAACGACTTCCTCACCATCCGGGCCGAGATCGCCACCGAGGACGGCGAGGCCGTGTGCACGTCGACCGGGCTGCTGGTGGCCCGCGGGGAGGACGCGTGATGAGCAGGCTGCCCGCATCCAAGGTCATCAAGGGCGACGAGCTGCCGGTCAAGCAGGTCCGGGTCAAGCGCGACGACCTGGTCCGCTACGCCGGCGCGTCGCTGGACTTCAACCCCATCCACTGGAACGAGCGCTTCGCCGACGAGGTGGGCCTGCCCGGCGTGATCGCCCACGGCATGCTGACCATGGCCCTGGCCAACGAGCTGGTCAGCGACTGGGTCGGCGACCCGGGCGCCGTGATCGAGACCACCACCAAGTTCACCCGGCCGGTGCCGGTGCCCAACGACGGCGTCGGCGCGCTGCTGGAGATCACCGGCAAGGTCACCGAGGTCCGCGAGGACGGCACGGCCAAGGTGTCGGTCACCGTCACCTTCGAGGGGCAGACCGTGCTCGGCCGCCCCACCGCCACCGTCAAGCTCGGCTAGTCCGATGGCGTGATGCTGGGAAGGGGGCTTTCCCGCGCTCGGAGTGCGGGAAAGCCCCCTTCACACACAAAAACCGCTACTTGGCCTCGCGGAGGAGGTCGCCCATGCGGTTGACGCCGGTGACCAGGTCCTCGTCGCCGAGGGCGTAGGACAGGCGGAAGTAGCCGGGGGTGCCGAAGGCCTCGCCCGGCACCACGGCCACCTCGGCGTGCTCCAGCACCAGGGCGGCCAGCTCGCTGCTGGTCTGCGGCCGCTGGCCGCGGATCTCCTTGCCCAGCACGCCCTTGACCGACGGGTAGGCGTAGAACGCGCCCTTCGGGGTCGGGCAGTGCACGCCGGGGATGGCCGACAGCAGCTCGACCATGGTCTTGCGGCGGCGGTCGAAGGCCGTGCGCATCGCGTACACGGCGTCCAGCGAGCCGGACACGGCCGCCAGCGCGGCCCGCTGCGACACGTTGGCCACGTTCGAGCTCAGGTGCGACTGCAGGTTGGCGGCGGCCTTGGTCACGTCGGCCGGGGAGATCATCCAGCCCACCCGCCAGCCGGTCATCGCGTACGTCTTGGCCACGCCGTTGAGCACCACGGTGGTGTCGGCCAGCTCCGGCACCAGCACGGGCAGCGAGTGCGCCTGCGCGCCGTCGTAGACCAGGTGCTCGTAGATCTCGTCGGTGACGACCCAGATGCCGTGCTCCAGCGCCCAGCGGCCGATCGCCTCGGTCTGCTCGCGGTCGTAGACGGCGCCGGTCGGGTTGGACGGCGACACGAACAGCAGCACCTTGGTGCGCGGCGTGCGGGCCGCCTCCAGCTGCTCGACGGTGACCAGGTAGTCGGTCGACTCGTCCGCCGTGACCTGCACCGGGACGCCGCCGGCCAGCGCGATCGCCTCGGGGTAGGTGGTCCAGTACGGCGCCGGCAGGATGACCTCGTCGCCGGGGTCGAGCAGGGTCGCGAACGCCTGGTACACGGCCTGCTTGCCGCCGTTGGTGATCAGCACCTGGCTCGCCTGCACCTGGTAGCCGGAGTCGCGCAGCGTCTTGGCCGCCACCGCCTCGCGCAGCTCGGGCAGGCCGGCCGCGGGCGTGTAGCGGTGGTTGCGGGGCTCGCGGGCGGCGGCCGCGGCCACCTCGACGATCGCCTCGGGCGTCGGGAAGTCGGGTTCGCCTGCGCCGAATCCGATCACCGGGCGGCCGGCCGCCTTGAGCGCCTTGGCCTTCGCGTCCACCGCGAGGGTGGCGGACTCGGCGATGCCGCCGATGCGGGCGGAGACGCGGCGGCGGGCCGCGGGGCTGTCAACAGGGGGAGCTTCGGGGGCTGCCATGGCCTTCATGGTGGCAGACGCCACCCACCGAATTTGCGTCCGGGGGGCCCGAACAACGCTGTTGACCAGTGCGGTTGCAGTGACCACCCATTCGTGCCGTAGACTCGTCGAGCCGGGACGTGATGAGGCCTGTTCCCACGAAGCTCGTGGGACGGCTGAAGACGGCCTCAAAGGGGTGTAGCTCAACTGGCAGAGCAGCGGTCTCCAAAACCGCAGGTTGCAGGTTCAAGTCCTGTCGCCCCTGCATCGATGCTTTTGGTGAGCGGAGGATGGCGTGAGCGAGGACCGCGAGCAGGAGCGGGCAGAGAAGCGCGAGGGCGCTGCTCGTCCGGTCACCGCCGCAGCGCGACGCGAGCGTCGCGCCTCCGCCCGCCAGGTCGCGCCGGAGAGCGGCAGCGACCAGACTGAGTCGGCCAAAGCCGACTCGGCCAAGGTTGTCAGCAGCACCGGCAGGACCACGCAATCGAAGCGCGAGCAGGGCGTGGAGACGGCGGCGCGTGACCGCAAGGCCAAGCGCCCCAACGTCTTCAAGCGTCTCGCACGTTTCCTCCGCGAGGTCGTCGCCGAATTGCGCAAGGTCATCTGGCCGACCCGCAAGAACCTGCTGACGTACACGATCGTCGTGCTGGTGTTCGTGGCCGTGATGGTGGCGTTGGTCTTCGGTCTGGACTACGCCTTCTTCCAGGGCGTGGCCTTCCTGTTCGGCAAGTAGCCGAACGGGTGCGGGGCCACCGGTCGCCGGCATGAGCGACCGGACACTGACGCACGAGAGGAAGCGAGACCCAGCTGTGACCTCCGAGAACGGCGCCGCCGCCGGCCAGGAGCTGTCTGACATCGACGAGCAGGAACTCGACGCCGTGACCGGCGACGAGGACGCGGCCGTCGAGTCCGACCAGGACGTGGCCGAGGAGACCGAGGTCGAGCAGGTCGAGTCCGAGGACACCGACGAGCAGGCCGACGCGGCCGTCGCCGAGACCGACGCGGCTGAGAGCGACGCCGCCGAGGGCGACGCGGCCGCCGACGAGAACCTGGACCCCGCCGAGGAGATGCGGGCCGCGCTGCGGCACGCCCCCGGCGACTGGTACGTCGTGCACTCGTACGCCGGGTACGAGAACAAGGTCAAGACCAACCTCGAGACGCGCATCCAGACCCTGGACATGGAGGACTACATCTTCCAGGTCGAGGTGCCGACCGAGGAAGTCACCGAGATCAAGAACGGCCAGCGCAAGCAGGTGCAGCGCAAGGTGCTGCCCGGCTACATCCTGGTCCGGATGGAACTGATCGACTCCTCCTGGAGTGCTGTGCGCAACACCCCCGGTGTCACCGGGTTCGTCGGCGCCACCTCCAAGCCGTCCCCGCTCAGCCTGGACGACGTGCTCAAGTTCCTGCTTCCGCAGGTCGAGCAGGACACGGCCAAGGCCGAGGGCGGCAAGAAGTCCGCCGCCGCGTCCAAGCCCACCGTCGAGGTCGACTTCGAGGTCGGCGAGTCCGTGACCGTCATGGACGGCCCGTTCGCCACGTTGCCCGCTACCATCAGCGAGGTCAACGCGGACGGCCAGAAGCTGAAGGTGCTCGTGTCGATCTTCGGTCGCGAGACGCCGGTCGAGCTGTCGTTCACCCAGGTCTCCAAGATCTGACCGGTTCCCGACAGGGAGCCGAGCAGCCACGCGGGTGGCGGGCAGGGCCTCCGCGCGGAACCACACGAATAACAGGACACACGAAATGCCACCCAAGAAGAAGAAGCTCGCAGCGATCATCAAGCTGCAGATCAAGGCCGGTCTCGCCAACCCCGCGCCGCCCGTCGGCCCGGCGCTCGGCCAGCACGGCGTCAACATCATGGAGTTCTGCAAGGCCTACAACGCCGCGACCGAGTCGCAGCGTGGCACCGTCGTGCCGGTCGAGATCTCCGTGTACGAGGACCGCTCGTTCGACTTCAAGCTCAAGACCCCGCCGGCCGCGAAGCTGCTGCTCAAGGCCGCCGGTGTGGAGAAGGGCAGCGGCGAGCCGCACAAGACCAAGGTCGCCAAGGTCAGCTGGGCCCAGGTGCGAGAGATCGCCCAGACCAAGATGACCGACCTCAACGCCGACGACGTGGACCAGGCGGCGAAGATCATCGCCGGCACCGCGCGCTCCATGGGCATCACGGTCGAAGGCTGACCCACCACACTTTCCGAAGGCGTGGGAGAGCTGGGCGCAGCTCGTCACCACTACTGATCCACGAAGGACAGAATTATGCAGCGCAGCAAGGCCTACCGTCAGGCCGCCGAGCTGGTGGACAAGGAGCGGCTGTACTCGCCGCTCGAGGCCGCCACGCTGGCGAAGGAGACCTCCAAGGTCAAGCTGGACGCCACCGTCGAGGTCGCGATCCGTCTTGGTGTCGACCCCCGTAAGGCCGACCAGATGGTTCGTGGCACCGTCAACCTGCCCCACGGCACCGGCAAGACCGCTCGGGTGATCGTGTTCGCGACCGGCGACAAGGCCGCCGAGGCCGAGGCCGCCGGCGCGGACGCCGTCGGCAGCGACGACCTGATCGAGCGCATCCAGGGTGGCTGGCTCGATTTCGACGCCGCGATCGCGACGCCCGACCAGATGGCCAAGGTCGGTCGCATCGCCCGCATCCTCGGCCCCCGTGGCCTGATGCCCAACCCCAAGACCGGCACCGTGACGCCGGCGGTCGCCAAGGCGATCACCGAGATCAAGGGCGGCAAGATCAACTTCCGGGTTGACAAGCAGGCCAACCTGCACCTGGTGATCGGCAAGGCCTCGTTCGACACCGACAAGCTGGTGGAGAACTACGCGGCCGCGCTGGACGAGGTGCTGCGGGCCAAGCCGTCCGCCGCCAAGGGCCGGTACCTGAAGAAGGTCACCTTCTCCACCACCATGGGCCCCGGCATCCCGGTCGACCCGAACCGCACCCGCAACCTGCTGACCGACGAGGCCAGCGTCTGAGTGCGACTCAGCTGAACGAGAGGGCCGCATCCCGCGAGGGGTGCGGCCCTTTTCCGTTGTCCGCCTAGCTTCCGGCCGGCGGGCAGCTGGGCGGGTCGGGCTGGTGATCCAGGACGATCCAGCCGTTGGCCGTGTTGCCGACCTTGAACGTGCCCAGCGACTCGCCGCCGGTGATGGACATGGCGCAGGAGTAGACCGTCGCCGCCGCGGTGCCGTCCTTGTGCACCGCGCCCTGGGGCACCGTGACGCCGGCGTAGGCGTTGCGGTCGGTGACCGCCTTGGACGCCTTGTGGATCGCCTCGACGCAGTTGGCCGCGCCGAGGTCCTTGGCGAAGTTCACGCCGCCGATCCCGCCGAGCACGCTGCTGCACACCAGATCCGGCTCGTCGGCGGCGACCGCCGCGTACGCCGAGACGACGACGAAGTTCGGATCGGCCTCGCCCTTGAGGGGCTGGCCGCCGCCGGCCGCGCCCGAGCCGGTCGAGCCGCCCGGGCCGGTGTCTGCGGGGGCGAAGATGTTGGACAGGTAGTACTGACCGCCGCCGAGCACCGCCAGAATCACGATGCCGGCCGGGAGGTACGCGCGCCGCCGCCGCTCCTTCGCCACCGGTCAAGGCTAGCGTTTTGGAGTAACGGGCACCGGGTTGCTACCCTTGTTCCAGTTCCACCGAAGACCGCTGGTGTCTGGCCTGTCCAGACGAAGGTTCCGCGAGAGCGGACGGCCCGCGCAGGAGGACGAGGCAGCTGTATCTGCGTGAGCAACTCGCGCCCATGATCTTGACGCCCCGTGCCGCTCTGCGCAGGGGCGTTTTCTCTTGTCAGGACCTCCTCCAGTGGTCGCCCGCGATGTGTTCGCGGGTCCCCGCTACCAAGCAGAGAGGAGGCGACCATGGCGAAGCCAGGCAAGGTCACCGCCGTTGCTGAGATCTCGGAGAAGTTCCGGGCCAGCTCGGCTGCGGTTGTCACCGAGTACCGCGGGCTGTCCATGGCGCAGCTCACCGTGCTGCGGCGCGCTCTCGGCAAGGGCACCACGTACACCGTCGCGAAGAACACCCTGGTCAAGCGTGCCGCCGAGGACGCTGGCGTCGAGGGGCTGGAGAGCCTGCTCGTCGGCCCGACCGCCATCGCATTTGTCGAGGGCGAGCCGGTCGACGCGGCCAAGGCGCTGCGTGACTTCGCGAAGGACAACAAGGCCCTTGTCATCAAGGGCGGCTACATGGACGGCAAGGCCCTCTCGGTCGCCGAGGTCGCGCAGATCGCCGACCTCGACTCCCGTGAGGTGCTGCTGGCGAAGCTCGCCGGCGCCATGAAGGGCAACCTGTCCAAGGCCGCCGGCCTGTTCCAGGCGCCTGCTTCGCAGGTCGCCCGGTTGGCCGCCGCGTTGCAGGAGAAGAAGGCCGCCGGTGCGCCGGCCGCCGAGGCCGAGGCTGCGGCCGACGCCCCGGCCGAGGCCTGACCAAGCCACATCCCCGCCTGCATGGCGGCCACGTTATTCATGAGGAAGGAACGCCATCATGGCTAAGCTCACCACCGACGAGCTGCTCGACGCCTTCAAGGAGATGACCCTCCTGGAGCTGTCCGCGTTCGTGAAGCAGTTCGAGGAGACCTTCGAGGTCACCGCCGCCGCGCCGGTCGCCGTCGCCGCCGTGGGTGGCGCCGCTGCTCCGGCCGAGGCCGCCGAGGAGCAGGACGAGTTCGACGTCGTGCTGGAGTCGGCCGGCGACAAGAAGATCCAGGTCATCAAGGTCGTCCGCGAGGTCGTCTCGGGCCTGGGCCTGAAGGAGGCCAAGGAGCTGGTCGAGTCCGCTCCGAAGCCGGTCCTGGAGAAGGTCGCCAAGGAGGCCGCCGAGGCCGCCAAGGAGAAGCTCGAGGCCGCTGGCGCCAAGATCTCGCTCAAGTGATCTCGTAGCTCCACAGCTGTTCCCCGCAGAGGCGGTCACCCGTTAGGGTGGCCGCCTCTGCTGCATCTGGACCATAACGGGTCGGCAACGGGTTCCCGATCGGGGGAAACTCGCCAGTAACCTTCGCGGTCCGTGGTCGTTGCACCAGGGTGACGACGTCCCACGGCGTCGCTGCGCTGCGGGGTGCACAATTCGCACTCGGAGTAATTCGGGTCACGAGGAGGTGCGGATGGGCGTCGAGGTGGTCGTCGAGGGACTGTCGAAGTCCTTCGGCAAGCAGACCATCTGGCGGGACGTGTCGCTGACCCTGCCTCCCGGCGAGATCAGTGTCCTGCTCGGTCCGTCGGGCACCGGCAAGTCGGTTTTCCTCAAGTCCCTGGTCGGTCTGCTCAAGCCCGAACACGGCCGGATCGTCATCACCGGCACCGACATCGTGCGCTGCTCGGAGCACCGGCTCTACGACGTGCGCAAGCTGTTCGGCGTGCTGTTCCAGGACGGCGCGCTGTTCGGCTCGATGGACCTGTTCGACAACATCGCCTTCCCGCTGCGCGAGCACACCAAAAAGGGTGAAGCGGAGATCCGGCGCATCGTGCTGGAGAAGATGGAGATGGTCGGCCTCATCGGGGCCGAGAAGAAGCTGCCCGGCGAGATCTCCGGCGGTATGCGCAAGCGCGCCGGCCTGGCCCGGGCGCTGGTGCTGGACCCCGAGATCATCCTGTTCGACGAGCCCGACTCGGGTCTCGACCCGGTCCGCGTGGCCTACCTGAACCAGCTGATCGTCGACCTGAACGCGCAGATCGACGCCACCTTCCTCATCGTCACGCATGACATCGGCACCGCACGCACCGTGCCGGACAACATCGGCATGCTGTTCCGGCGCGAGCTGGTCATGTTCGGCCCGCGCGAGGTGCTGCTCACCTCGACCGAGCCGGTCGTCGAGCAGTTCCTGATGGGACGGCGCGAAGGCCCGATCGGCATGAGCGAGGAGAAGGACGCCGGCCAGGCCGCCGCCGAGCTGGCGGCGCTGCGGGCCGGTGGGTCCTCCGGCACGCTCGGCGGCCCGAAGGGCGGCGGCGGCACCGGCATCGTGCCGCAGCTGGAGCCGACCGCGGGCCTGCCGGTCCGCCGGGCCGTCGAGCGCCGCCGGGACCGCGTGATGCAGATCCTGCACACGCTGCCGGCCACGGCCCAGGACGCGATCATCAACAGCCTGACCCGCGAAGAGCAAGCTCACTACGGTGTGTTCGCCGGCGCGGGCGTGACGCAGGTCCAGCCGCCGGTGCAGACGTCCACGGCGAACCAGGTCCCGACTCCGGCCCCGAGTCCCACACCGCGGCCGACCCCGTACCCGCGCACCGCGAACCTGCCGCAGAGCGAGTGGCAGCCGCAGTCCGGCGCGCTGAACTCCGACGACGCGCCGGCCGTCGCCCCCGAACCGGGGCGCAAGCGAGGCTGGCTGCGTCGGGGCGGTGAGAAGTGACCGCACCGACGACCAATTTCCCGGGCGCCGGTGCGCTGCGGGAGACCGGCAGGCTGTTCGCGCTGGGACTGGACACCACCCGCATGGTGTTCCGCCGTCCGTTCCAGGTCCGCGAGTTCATCCAGCAGTGCTGGTTCATCGCCAGCGTCACCATCCTGCCGACGGCGCTGGTCTCGATCCCGTTCGGCGCGGTGATCGCGCTGCAGCTCGGCTCGCTGACCCGGCAGATCGGCGCGCAGTCCTTCACCGGCGCGGCCTCCGTGCTGGCGATCATCCAGCAGGCCAGCCCCATCGTGACCGCGCTGCTGATCGCCGGCGCCGGCGGCTCGGCGATCTGCGCTGACCTCGGTTCCCGCAAGATCCGCGACGAGATCGACGCCATGGAGGTGCTCGGCGTCTCGCCGATCCAGCGCCTCGTGGTGCCGCGAGTGCTCGCGTCCATGCTGATCTCGTTGCTGCTCAACGGAATGGTCAGTGTGGTCGGCGTGCTCGGCGGCTACTTCTTCAACGTGATCCTGCAGGGCGGCACGCCCGGCGCCTATCTGGCCAGCTTCTCGGCCCTGGCCCAGCTGCCGGACCTCTGGATCAGCGAGATCAAGGCGGTCATCTTCGGCTTCCTGGCCGGCATCGTGGCCGCCTACCGCGGGTTGAACCCGGGCAGCGGACCGAAGGGCGTCGGCGACGCGGTGAACCAGTCCGTGGTCATCACGTTCCTGCTGCTGTTCTTCGTGAACTTCGTGCTCACCACGATCTATCTCCAGCTGGTTCCGGCGAAGGGGATGTGACGTGGCCTCGATGCGCCGGGCGGTGAACCGTCCACTTGAGATACTCGACACCTTCGGCGACCAGCTCGCCTTCTACATCAAGGCGTTGGCCTGGACGCCGCGCACGCTCACCCGCTACTTCAAGGAACTGCTGCGGTTGCTGGCCGAGGTGAGCTTCGGCAGCGGGGCGCTGGCGGTCATCGGCGGCACCATCGGCGTGATGGTCGGTCTGTCGGTTTTCACCGGAACCGTTGTCGGCCTTCAGGGTTACGCCGCGCTCAACCAGATCGGCACCTCGGCCTTCGCCGGCTTCGTCTCCGCGTACTTCAACACCCGCGAGATCGCGCCGCTGGTCGCGGGCCTGGCGCTGTCGGCCACCGTCGGCTCCGGCTTCACCGCGCAGCTGGGCGCGATGCGCATCTCCGAGGAGATCGACGCGCTGGAGGTGATGGGCGTGCCGAGCCTGCCGTTCCTGGTCACCACGCGCATCATCGCCGGTTTCATCGCGGTCATCCCGCTGTACGTGATCGGCCTGCTCACCTCGTACGTGGCGGCGCGCACGATCACCGTGGAGGTGTACGGGCAGTCGGCCGGCACCTACGACCACTACTTCAACCTGTTCCTGCCACCGGTCGACGTGCTCTGGTCGTTCGGCAAGGTGCTCGTCTTCAGCGTGGTGATCATTCTGGTGCACTGCTTCTACGGCTACCGGGCCACCGGCGGCCCGGCCGGCGTCGGCGTCGCGGTCGGCCGCGCGGTGCGGACCGCCATCGTGACCACCAGCCTGCTGGACTTCTTCCTGAGCCTGGCCATCTGGGGCACCACCACGACGGTGAGGATCGCCGGATGAGGGTCGCCAGGCGCAGGCTCATGGGCGTCGCGTTCATCGCGGTCATCGCGTTGATCGTGTGGTTCTGCATCGCCGTGTACGCCGGCACGTTCACCAAGTCCGTGACGGTGCTGCTGCGCACCGACCACGTCGGCAACCAGTTGCAGACGCAGTCGGACGTCAAGGTGCGCGGGCTGATCGTCGGCGAGGTCTCGGCCATCACGTCCACAGGGGACGGTGCGCAGCTCGCGCTGGCGCTGCAACCGGACAAGGTGGGCCTGATCCCGTCCAACGTGACGGCCCAGCTGCTGCCCAAGACCCTGTTCGGCGAGCGCTACGTGGATCTGGTGCTGCCCAACGATCCCTCGGCCAAGTCCATCGCCGCAGGCGATGTGATCGGGCAGGACCGCAGCAGCTCGGCGATCGAGCTGGAGCGGGTGCTCGACGACCTCATGCCGGTGTTGCAGGCCGTGCAGCCGGAAAAGCTGGCCACCACGCTGACCGCGATCGACCAGGCGCTGTCCGGCCGGGGCGAGCAGCTCGGGCAGACGTTGGTGCAGCTGGATTCCTACCTCGGCCAGCTGACCCCGTCGCTGCCCGACCTGGACGCCGACATCACCAAGCTGGCGTCCCTTTCGGACACCTACAACAAGGCCGCGCCGGATCTGGTCAACGCCCTGTCCGACCTGACCACGACGAGCAAGACCCTGGTGGAGCAGAGGCAGAATCTGTCCACTTTGTACTCCTCGGTGACGACGGCCAGTGGCGATCTGACGAACTTCCTGTACGCCAACCGGAACAACCTGATCAACCTGGTGGCCACGGCCAAGCCGACGCTGGACGTGCTGGCCAAGTACGCCCCCGAGTACCAGTGCCTGTTCAAGCAGATCGTCGGCTTCGCGCCGCGCATCGAGCAGGCCTTCGGCAAGGGCACCGACAACCCGGGCCTGCACATCACCCTGGAGATCACCGCCAACCGCGGCAAGTACGTGCCCAACCAGGACGAGCCGCGCTACGCCGACACCCGCGGCCCGCGCTGCTACGACCTGGTCCCCGCGCCCAACCCGTTCCCGCAGTACCCGCCGGACGGCCCGCTCAAGGACGGCTCCAAGGCGCCGACGCCGGCCCGCAGCGTCAACGACGGCATCCTGCCGGCCGGCACGGCCACGTCCACCCAGTCGGCGTCGCTCGGCCTGCCCAACTCGACCCAGGAGCTGGACATGCTCTCCCTGCTGCTCGGACCGTCGATGGGCCTGTCGCCCAACGACGTGCCCGGCGCCAGTGGCCTGCTGGTCGGCCCGCTCTACCGGGGTTCGGAGGTGACGCTCAAGTGAGGGGCATCGCCGGGCCGCTGACCAAGCTGGTCATCTTCATGGTGATCACCGTGCTGGCCACCACCCTGCTCGCGCTGACCATCGCCAACATCGACTTGCGCTCGGCCAGCGACTACTCGGCCCGGTTCAGCGACGTCACGTCCCTGAACGTGGGCGACGACGTGCGGATCGCCGGTGTCCGGGTCGGGTCGGTCGACAGCATCCAGGTGGTGGACCGCCGGCAGGCGCAGGTGGCGTTCTCCATCGACGGCGGCCACCGGCTGCCGTCCTCGGTGACCGCGACCATCAAGTACCGCAACCTGGTCGGCCAGCGCTACATCGCGTTGGAGCCGGGCGCGGGCGACCCGAACTCGATGCTGCCGGCCGGCGGCACCATCCCGCTGGACCACACCAAGCCCGCGCTGGATCTGACCGTGTTGTTCAACGGCTTCAAGCCGCTGTTCCAGGCGCTGTCGCCGGACGACGTGAACAAGCTGTCGTACGAGATCATCCAGGTGTTGCAGGGCGAGGGCGGCACCATCGACAGCCTGCTGGCCCACACCGCGTCGCTGACGACCACGATCGCCGACAAGGACAAGGTGATCGGGCAGCTCATCGACAACCTGAACTCGGTGCTGGACACCGTCAACGCGCACGGCGACCAGCTGTCCACGCTGATCTCCCAGTTGCAGCAGTTGGTCACCGGCTTCGCCCAGGAGCGCAAGCCCATCGGCGACTCGATCGCGGCGCTGGGCGACCTGGCCGACAGCACCGCCGGCCTGCTCCAGCAGGGCCGTGAGCCGCTCAAGAACGACATCGCGCAGCTCGGCGTGCTGTCCAAGAACCTGGGCGACAACGACACGCTCAACCAGTTCCTGCAGACGCTGCCCGGCAAGGTGGAGACGATCACCAGGACGGCCACCTACGGCTCCTGGTTCAACTTCTTCCTGTGCAGCGCCAGCGGCACGGTCGCGGTGCCGCCGATCATCTCCCCGGTGACGCTGCCCGTCGCGCCGGTGACCCAGGCGAGGTGCAAGGCGTGAAGCCCTTCCGTGAGCGCAATCCGCTGATCATCGGGGCCGTCGGGCTGACCGTCATCGCGCTGCTGATGCTGGCCGCGTTCTTCGCCGACGACCTGCCCATCATCGGCGGCGGCACGACGTACTCGGCCGACTTCAGCGAGGCCGCCGGGCTGGTGCCGGGCAACGAGGTGCGGGTGGCCGGCGTGAAGGTCGGCAAGGTCCGCTCGGTCAGCCTGGACGGCGACCACGTCAGGATCGACTTCCGGGTGGACGACGCCTGGGTCGGCGACCAGACCACGGCCGCCATCAAGATCAAGACGTTGCTGGGCCAGAAGTACCTGGCGCTGGACCCGCAGGGCGCCAAGGCCCTCGACCCCGGCACGGCCATCCCGCGCAACCACACGCTGTCGCCGTACGACGTGAACGAGGCCTTCAACGGCCTGGCCACCACCGTCGACCAGGTCGACACCAACCAGCTGGCGCAGAGCTTCGAGGTGCTGTCCCAGACCTTCGCCAACACCCCGCAGGACGTGAAGATCGCGCTGAACGGGCTGTCCGCCCTGTCCAAGACGATCTCCTCCCGCGACCAGCAGCTGGCCCAGCTGCTGAGCAACACCAACCAGATCACCAAGACGATCTCGGACCGGGACAAGGAGTTCCAGACGCTGCTCTCGGACGGCAACCTGCTGCTGCAGGAGCTGCGCAACCGGGAGAGCGCCATCACCCAGCTGCTGACCGGAACCAAGGCGCTGTCGGCGCAGCTGTCCGGCCTGGTCAACGACAACCAGGCCCAGCTCCAGCCGGCGCTGCAGCAGCTGGACAAGGTCACCACGGTGCTGGAACGCAACCAGGCCAACCTGTCCAAGGGCATCGCCGACCTGGCCCCGTTCTACCGGGTGTTCGCCAACACCCTGGGCAGCGGCCGTTGGTTCGACACCTACATCTGCGGGCTGCTGCCGCCCTCCATCGGCCCCATCAATCCCGAGGGGTGCTCGCCATGATGGCCACCAGGACCCGACTCGGCCTGGCGCAGGCGGTCGCCATCGTGTGCGTGCTGGCGCTCGTCGTCGCGACCGCAGTGTGGTGGCTGCTGTCGGCCACCAACCAGAACAGGATCACCGCGTACTTCTCGGCGGCGGTCGGCCTCTACCCGGGCTCCGACGTGCGGGTGCTCGGCGTGCGGGTCGGCAGCATCGACACCGTGACGCCGCAGGGCACCACCGTGAAGGTGGAGCTGTCGGTGGACAAGTCGGTCACCGTGCCGGCCAACGCGCAGGCGGTCGTGGTGTCGCCCAGCGTGGTCAGCGACCGGTACGTGCAGCTGACGCCGGTCTACACCGGCGGCGCGCGGATGGCCGACAACGCGACCATTCCCCGTGAGCGCACGGCCACGCCGGTGGAGCTGGACCAGCTGTACCAGAGCCTGGACAAGCTGACCACGACGCTGGGGCCCAACGGCGCCAACAAGGACGGGGCGCTGTCGGACCTGCTCAACACCGCCGCCGCCAACCTGGCCGGCAACGGGCAGAACCTCAACGACACCATCAAGCAGCTGGGTCAGGCCACGGCGACGTTGTCCGGTTCCAAGGACGACCTGTTCGGCACCGTGGACAACCTGCAGAAGTTCGTGACCACACTGGCCCAGAGCGACCAGCAGGTGCGGACCTTCAACGACCAGCTGGCCCAGGTTTCGGGCTACCTGGCCGGTGAGCGCACCGACCTCGGCGACGCGCTCAACCAGCTGTCCACCGCGCTGGGCCAGGTGCAGGGCTTCATCAAGGACAACCGGGGCGAGATCAAGTCCAATGTGGACAAGCTCGCCGACGTGACCAAGGTGCTGGTCGACCAGCGGGCCGCGCTGGCCGAGACGCTCGACATCGCGCCGCTGGCCCTGGGCAACCTGCAGAACACCTACAACGCCGCCTCGGGCACGCTGGACACCCGGGCCGACATCAACGAGCTCACCCAGCCGCCGATCACCATGGTGTGCAACCTGATCAAGCAGACGACGCCGAAGAACGTGCCGCAGATCCTGTCCGACGCCTGCGGGCAGCTGGCCGGCGTGCTGGAGAAGGCGCTGCCGCTGCCCTCGGCGGCGCAGGTCATCGAGGCGTTGCAGCAGGGCAAACTGCCGCCGCTGCCGGTGCCGCTGCTCGGCAAGTCCATCGTCGGGGGTGAGAAGTGAGGCGTCGAATCCCCGCGCTGGCGGTGCTGGCCGTGACCGCCGCGACCGTGCTCGGCGGGTGCAGCGGCGGCGAGTTCGGCGGCGTCTACGACCTGCCGCTGCCCGGCGGCGCCGACCTCGGCGACCACCCGTACGAGGTGCACATCGAGTTCAAGGACGTGCTGGACCTGGTGCCGCAGGCCGGCGTGAAGGTCAACGACGTGGCCATCGGCAAGGTGGCCGAGGTCGGCCTCGGCCCGGACGGCTGGACCGCCGACGTGACGGTCGAGGTCAACGGCGATGTGAAGCTGCCGGCCAACGCCTCCGCGCAGCTGCGCCAGTCCAGCCTGCTCGGCGAGAAGTACGTGGAACTGGTGGCGCCCAACAACCCCACCGGCCGGCTGGCCGGCGGCGCGACCATCCCGCTGGACCGGACCAACCGCAATCCCGAGGTCGAAGAGGTGTTCGGGGCGCTGTCCCTGCTGCTCAACGGCGGCGGCATCGGCCAGATCCAGGACATCTCCAAGGAGCTCAACAGCGCGCTGTCCGGCAACGAGCCGCAGATCCGCCAGCTGCTGACCAACCTGAACACGGTCGTGTCCAATTTGGACGCTCACCGCAACGACATCACGCGGGCGCTCGACGGCCTCAACCGCCTGTCCGGCACGCTGAACACGCAGCGCGACGAGCTGGCGGGGGCGATCGACAACCTCGGGCCGGGGCTCGCGGTGCTGACTCAGCAGCGCGACCAGTTGGTGACGATGCTGAACTCGCTGAGTTCGCTGTCCGGCGTCGCCGTCGACACCGTGAACAAGAGCCAGGCCGACCTCATCGCCGACCTCAAGGACCTCCAGCCGGCGCTGACCCAGCTGGCCGCGTCCGGGCAGAACCTGCCCAAGTCGCTCCAACTGCTGCTGACCTTCCCGTTCCCGGACGCGACGGTCGCCGGCGTGAAGGGCGACTACACCAACCTGTACGCCGACCTGGACCTCAACCTCGGCGACGTGGTGTCCAACCTGGGCCGGTCCCGGCAGAGCCTGCTGCCCAGCATTCCCGGCCTGACCGGCGGGTCCGGCACCGGCGTTCCGCTGCCGCTGCCCACGCCGCCGGGCGGCTCCAGCTCCGGCGGTCTCGGTGGCCTGCTCGGCGGACTCCTGGGTGGGGGTGGGCACTGATGCTGACTCGCAGGGTGCGGCTCCAGATCGTCGCCTTCGTGGTGATCGCGCTGGTCGGCGTGAGCTACGCCGGCTTCCGCTACGCCGGCGTCGACCGCCTCTTCGGCCCCCGCGGCTACGCGATCAACGTCGCGCTGGCCGATTCCGGCGGCATCTTCACCGGCGCCGAGGTGACCTATCGCGGTGTGACCATCGGCCGGGTCGGGCCGCTCGCGCTGACCAAGGACGGCGTCAGCGTCGAGCTCGACATCGACTCCGACGACACCAGGATCCCGGCCAACTCCGAGGCCGTCGTGGCCGACCGGTCCGCGGTCGGCGAGCAGTACGTCGACCTGCGGCCGAGCACCGACAGCGGGCCCTACCTGGCCTCGGGCGCGACCATCCCGCAGGCCCGTACCCAGACTCCGCCGCCGGTGCAGGGACTGCTGACCAACCTGGACAACCTGGCCGGCTCGGTGCCGACGCAGTCGCTGCGCACGGTCGTCGACGAGCTGGACACGGCCTTTCAGGGCACGGGCCCGAACCTGCAGACGCTGCTCGACACCACCAGCAGCTTCACCCAGGCCGCGGCCCAGAACCTGCCGCAGACCACCAAGCTGCTCGCCGACGGCAGCACGGTGCTGCAGACGCAGCTGGACAAGTCCTCGGACATCCTGTCCTTCAGCCACAGCCTGGCCCAGCTCGCGGCCCAGCTGAAGAGCTCCGACGGCGACCTGCGCACGCTGATCGCCAACGCGCCGCAGGCCGCCGACCAGCTCGACGGCGTGCTCCGCGACAGCGGCGTGCCGCTGGGCAACCTGACCGCCAACCTGCTCACGACCTCGCAGATCCTGTTGCCCCGCCGCGACGGCCTCGAGCAGATCCTCGTCACCTACCCGGCAGTGGTCGGCGGTTCGTACACGGTCGTGCCCGGCGACGGCACGGCCCACTTCGGCCTGGCCGTGAACCTGTTCGACCCGCCGCCGTGCACCAAGGGCTACGAGGGCACGGCCCGGCGCGCCGGCGACGTGACCACCCCGGCGGCGCCCAACACGCAGGCGTACTGTGCCGAACCCACGGGCAGCCCGATCGACGTGCGCGGCGCGCAGAACGCCCCGTACGGCGGCAAGCCGGCGACGCCGGTGGCCGGCACGGGTGGCGGCCAGGGACAGCAGTCGCAGTCGGCCGTGTCGGGCCTGGGCCCGCTGGCCGGGTTGCTACCCGGGCTCGGCGGCGCGAACCTGGGCCCGGCGGGTCTGGCCCAGCTGCTCGGCCTACCGGGCTGACCGCGACGAGTAGGCCTACCCTGACCGACGTCGAACCTGGAGAGGCATGGCGAACCAGCAGACAACCGAGGCGAACCGATGGCTGTCGGCGCTGTCCGCGGTGGCGGCGGTGCTGCTGATCGCGGCGCTGATCTTCTGCGGCGTGTCGCTGGTGGGCTGGCTCGGCGCCTCGGGCGACGAGTCGGTGCAGTTCGCCACCGACCGGGACGACGTGCTGCGGGTCGGCAAGCAGGAGCTGATCAACTTCTACACGATGGACTTCAAGGATCCGGACGGCTCGTTCAACCGGCTCGTGCAGTCCTCCACCGGTGACCTGGCCACGGTCATCAAGCAGAACGAGGCCGACTGGAAGAAGCAGCTCGCCGCCGGGAAGACCACCTCGACCGCGAAGGTGACGGACGCCGCGGTGACCGAGCTGGACGACCGGGCCGGCACCGCGACCATGATCGCTATCGCCGTGGTCGACGTCACGCCGAACAACGGCCAGCAGCCCAGCCGGGTACCCATGCAGGTCCAGCTGACCAGGACGGACCAGGGCTGGAAGCTCAGCCAGGCCGGCTCGGTCACCCTGGGCGCGCAGTAGCCGGCCGCGGAAGGGATCAGCAGGTGCCCCCACCCCGTCGTAACGCCAATGCCCAGCCGCCGGTCCGGCGGCCCCGGGTCGCCGGCCTGCGCCGGCCGACGCCCGCCGCCCAGCCCGAGGCTGCCCCCTCCGAGGCCGCCCCCTCCGAGGCCGCGCCGCCCGTGGACGAGCGGGTGTCCGGCCGGCTGCCCGTCGACGAGGCCCCGGCCGAGTCGCAGGTCGAGGTCGTCGCGCCCGCGGTGATCGGCGCCGAGCCGGAGCCGGCCGCCGCGACGGATTCCCGGCCGGATTCCGAGCCGGCGGAGCGCGAGTTCACGAAGGTGTTCCCGGACGACGAGCCCGAGCCGGCGGCCCGGGAACGACGGCCGGTCGGCGAGCGGATGGCCCCGGTCGGCCGCGCGCTGGCCCGGCTGCGGCCGCGGACCGTGCTCGGCCCGATCGTGATGGTGCTGGTGGCCGCGGTGCTGACGGCGGCCGGCTTCTGGTTCCGCGGCGAGGCCGGCATGGTG
Source organism: Kutzneria sp. NPDC051319 (assembly GCF_040682195.1). Taxonomy (NCBI): domain Bacteria; kingdom Bacillati; phylum Actinomycetota; class Actinomycetes; order Pseudonocardiales; family Pseudonocardiaceae; genus Kutzneria; species Kutzneria sp. NPDC051319. The sequence goes on from NZ_JBFBAM010000010.1 coordinate 221,214, forward strand.
CTCGACAACGGCTCGGCGGCCAACAAAGCGCTGACCGACACGGGGGCCACCACCGACGTCGTCACCCAGGTCACCCAGGACCTGCAGGCCATCTCCTCGTACAAGTACACCGATCTGGCCGGTGCGCAGAAGGCGGGCCAGGCGGCGAGCACCGGGAAGTTCCTCGACGACTACAACAAGCTCTTCGACCAGGTGAAGTCGCAGGCGCCGGCCCAGAAGGCGGTGGTGACCGGGCAGGTCGCCAAGATCGGCGTGCGGGTGTTGCAGGGCGACGACGCGATCCTGCTGGCCTTCATCCAGCAGACGACAACACGGGCCGACACGAACAAGTCCAGCTCGGTCGGACTCGTCTACACGGTCACCGCGCACCGATCGGGCGGAAAATGGCTGGTCAGCGAGCTCACGCCGAGGTGAGCGGGCGGAGCGCGTGTTCGCAAATGCCACGAGTACGGCCGGCGAGCCGCCATTACTCCTCCCTTTCACACCCGCACACTCGGTGAGCTGGTAAATATTGATCAACCGTTCGGGTGGCTGGGGAGGTCGGGTCCGTGATCAAGTGGCATCGGGATGACGGCGCCGTTGTCGGCACCCTGGAGCCCGAACGCGTGGCCTGGCTGCGCAGCAGGCTGGCGGAGTTCCACGCGCTGCTCGACTGGCGGCTGAGCCAGTACACGACGGACTACCCGCTCGGCGAGGTGCTCGGCATCGCGCTGCCCACCGAGCCGACCGACCACCCGCCGCTGCAGGCCGTGCTGCGCATGCACGTGCCGGACAGCGAGCCGGCCGAGGTCCGCCTGTGGTGGGAGCCGGAGCTGATCGGCGGGCTGCGCGCCGCGGTGGCCGACGCCTGGCGCAACCTGCCGACCGAGGGCGGCGTGGTGCGGCTGGCCGACGACCCGCAGCGGCTGCGGGCCTGGACCCGAGTGTTGCTCAGCCTGCGCATCGCCTACCTCGCGACCTGGGTGCCGGAGGCGCTGTCCGCGCCGCTGCCCGACGACGCCCCCGCCGACCAGCGCCGCCGGTACGACCGGGCCTGCTGGCTGCGCGCGGTGGTGGACACGCTCGGCGAGTTCACCGGGCTGGGCGCGTCCAGGGGCTGACCGAGCGGCAGCGGCGTCCGCGGCGGTCCCGCCGCGCCCGCGGGCCCGGCGAGCAGCAGTTCGCGCTCGTGCTCGGGCATGGCGCGCAGGTCGTCGAGGTCGGCGAGCTTGAGCGCGCTGCACCCGTTGCCGTACGCCCGCGCGAGCCCGAGCAGGTACTGCAGGCTGGGCCGGCCGCGGGAGGCGGGCCAGTTCTCGCACTCGCTGACCCGCTCGGCGCTGACCGCCCGGCCGGGATTGGCCCGGTTGTAGCGGTGCGCGAGCTGCACCTGCGTCCAGCCGAGCGCGTAGCGCCAGGCCAGCCGGGGCCGGGCGCCGAAGCGCTGTGCCATCTCGGTGGCGATCCGCTCGATCGGGCAACCGAGTTCGAGCATCCACGCCCGCACCTCGTCCCGCTCCGCCTTGCTGACCATTCATGTCCCCCTTGTCCGGGACCGCCGCGCACACACCCCCTTTCCGGATCCGAACCTAGCCCCGCACCCCGACAATTCGCCCTCCCTGCCAAGAAAACCGAGCGCCGGACCCGAACTTCTGGCCCGTTTCCGGGGTGAATCCACAGCTCACAGGGGTCGAAACGAGCCAAGAAAAGATTGGGGATCCATACGGGGTCGATCAGTGGCTTCCAGCGCGAGGCTTGTCCCATGACCGACATCTCGCCCACGAAGACCATCGCGGTGCTCGGCGTGCGCCCCACCGACCGCACCGCAGCACTGAACATCCTGGCGGCCCGGCTCGCGGCCGCGGGCCTGCGCCCGGTCCCGGTGCCGGACGACCCGGTGCTCGCCGACCCGGGTCCCGGCACCGCCACGGTCGGCCGGAGCCCGACCGTGGCCCAGCTCCGCCGGGCGGACTGGGTGACCGCGTTCGACACGGTGCTGGCCGCGTGCGACCGCGAGCGCGAGGCCCGCACGCGGGTGCCGACGGGCGTGCTGCTGGTGAGCGGGGCCGCCCTGCGCGCGGTCGCGCGCTACCGGGCCGGCCTCGGGCTGCGCGGCGAGGACTACGACGCGTCGATCCGTGGCTGGCTGGAGGGCCCGGCCGCGGGCGCGGTGGCCGGCTACGCCGCGGTGCTGCACGTGCGCCCGGCCGCCCCGGTCGGCCCCGGGGAAAGGGTGCTCGACCGGGCGCTCACGGAGGTGCTCGAGCGGCTCGCGACACCCCCTTGCACGATCTTCACCAGTGCTTCCAGAAGTGACGTTCGCCACACCGTTTCGGCCGTGGTGGCCCTGGCGACCCGCCAGGGTGTGCCAACCTCTTTCGAGTGTGATCATCTGCCCGTCCGACCGTCGCCGCTGGTCAGCGCGGTCCAAGCGGGTGGATTTGCTGTCCGCCACTGGAGTGATCGGCCGGTGACACCTTGACTGCGAGCCTGGGCAGGGTCACTCTGTCGGTGAGCACCGCCGTGGGCCTTCCAGGGACCCCTCGACAGTTGCCATTCTCCGGGCTAGACTGCCCCTTTGCGCTGCCCTCTGTCCGTTTGCCCTTCGCCGAGAGCACGGGATTCGGGGAGCCACGCACCCTTGACAGACGCGTTAGTCCCTGCTGACGCGGCTGCCGCCAGTACATCAGTCCCTGGAAGGACGCATCTTGGCAGTCTCCCGCGCGACCAAGGCCACTGCTGCGACCAACTCCACCGGAATTCCCGGAGCACCTCGGCGTGTCTCGTTCGCGAAGATCCGCGAGCCGCTGGCCGCTCCCAACCTCCTCGAACTGCAGACTCATTCGTTCGAGTGGCTCACCGGCAATGAGGCGTGGTTCCAGCGCCGGGTCGACGCCGGTGACGAGGCCCCGACCGGTGGTCTCGAAGAGGTCCTCAACGAGATCTCCCCGATCGAGGACTTCTCGGGCTCCATGTCGTTGTCCTTCTCCGACCCGCGCTTCGACGAGGTCAAGGCCTCCGTCGAGGACTGCAAGGACAAGGACATGACGTACGCGGCCCCGCTGTTCGTCACCGCGGAGTTCACCAACCACACCACCGGCGAGATCAAGAGCCAGACGGTGTTCATGGGTGACTTCCCGATGATGACGGACAAGGGCACGTTCATCATCAACGGCACTGAGCGGGTGGTGGTCTCCCAGCTCGTGCGTTCGCCCGGCGTCTACTACGACACCGCGATCGACAAGACGACCGACAAGGACGTCTTCAACGTCAAGATCATCCCGAGCCGGGGCGCCTGGCTGGAGTTCGACGTCGACAAGCGCGACACCGTCGGCGTGCGCATCGACCGCAAGCGCCGCCAGCCGGTCACCGTGCTGCTCAAGGCCCTCGGCTGGACCACGGAGCAGATCCGCGAGCGCTTCCACTTCAGCGAGACGCTGCTGGCCACGCTGGAGAAGGACCACACGGCCGGGCCGGACGAGGCGCTGCTGGACATCTACCGCAAGCTGCGCCCGGGCGAGCCGCCGACCAAGGAGAGCGCGCAGGCGCTGCTGGAGAACCTGTTCTTCAAGGAGAAGCGCTACGACCTGGCCAAGGTCGGCCGGTACAAGGTCAACAAGAAGCTGGGCCTCGGCTTCCCGGTGTCCACCGGTGTGCTGACCGAGGACGACATCGTCACCACCATCGAGTACCTGGTCCGCCTGCACGCGGGCGACACCGAGATGACGGCCGGCGACACCACGGTGCCGGTCGAGGTCGACGACATCGATCACTTCGGCAACCGCCGCCTGCGCACCGTCGGCGAGCTGATCCAGAACCAGATCCGGGTCGGCCTGTCCCGCATGGAGCGGGTCGTGCGTGAGCGCATGACCACCCAGGACGTCGAGGCGATCACCCCGCAGACCCTGATCAACATCCGGCCCGTCGTGGCCGCGATCAAGGAGTTCTTCGGCACCTCGCAGCTGTCGCAGTTCATGGACCAGACCAACCCGCTGGCCGGTCTGACCCACAAGCGCCGGCTGTCCGCGCTCGGCCCGGGTGGTATCTCCCGTGAGCGCGCCAGCATGGACGTGCGCGACGTGCACCCGTCCCACTACGGCCGGATGTGCCCGATCGAGACGCCGGAAGGCCCGAACATCGGCCTGATCGGCTCGCTGTCCTCGTTCGCGCGGGTCAACCCGTTCGGCTTCATCGAGTCCCCGTACCGCAAGGTCGTCGACGGCCGGGTCACCGACCAGATCGACTACCTGACCGCGGACGAGGAGGACCGCTACGTCAAGGCCCAGGCCAACACCCTGGTCGACGACGAGGGCAACTTCCTCGAGGACCGCGTCATGGTCCGACGCAAGGGCGGCGAGACCGACCTCGCCGACACCGCGGACGTGGACTACATGGACGTCTCGCCGCGCCAGATGGTGTCGGTGGCGACCGCGATGGTGCCGTTCCTCGAGCACGACGACGCCAACCGCGCGCTCATGGGCGCCAACATGCAGCGTCAGGCGGTGCCGCTGCTGCGCAGCGAGTCCCCGCTGGTCGGCACCGGCATGGAGCTGCGCGCCGCGGTCGACGCGGGCGACGTGGTCATCGCCAAGAAGTCCGGTGTGGTCGAGGAGCTCTCCGCCGACTTCATCACCGTGATGGCCGACGACGGCAGCCGTCAGACCTACGCGATGCACAAGTTCCGCCGGTCCAACCAGGGCACCTGCATCAACCAGAAGCCCATCGTGAACGAGGGCGACCGGGTCGAGCACGGCCAGGTCATCGCGGACGGTCCGTGCACCCAGAACGGCGAGATGGCGCTGGGCAAGAACCTGCTCGTCGCGATCATGCCGTGGGAGGGTCACAACTACGAGGACGCGATCATCCTGAGCCAGCGTCTGGTCCAGGACGACGTGCTCACCTCGATCCACATCGAAGAGCACGAGATCGACGCCCGCGACACCAAGCTCGGCGCCGAGGAGATCACCCGGGACATCCCGAACGTCTCCGAGGAGGTCCTCGCCGACCTCGACGAGCGCGGCATCATCCGGATCGGCGCCGAGGTTCGCGACGGCGACATCCTGGTCGGCAAGGTCACGCCCAAGGGCGAGACCGAGCTGACCCCGGAGGAGCGGCTGCTGCGCGCGATCTTCGGCGAGAAGGCCCGCGAGGTGCGCGACACCTCGCTGAAGGTGCCGCACGGCGAGACCGGCAAGGTCATCGGCATCCGGGTGTTCAGCCGGGAGGACGACGACGAGCTGCCCCCCGGCGTGAACGAGCTGGTCCGCGTCTACGTCGCCCAGAAGCGTCGCATCCAGGACGGCGACAAGCTCGCCGGCCGGCACGGCAACAAGGGCGTCATCGGCAAGATCCTGCCGGTCGAGGACATGCCGTTCATGCCGGACGGCACGCCGGTCGACATCGTGCTGAACACGCACGGTGTGCCCCGCCGTATGAACATCGGCCAGGTGTTGGAGACCCACCTCGGGTGGATCGCCAAGCAGGGCTGGAGCATCGACGGCGACCCGGAGTGGGCGTCCAAGATGCCCGAAGAGCTCTACGAGGTGCCGCCGAACACGAACACCGCGACGCCGGTGTTCGACGGCGCCCGCGAGGAGGAGATCATCGGCCTGCTCGGGTCGACGACCCCGAACCGCGACGGCGAGCGCATGGTCGGCCAGAACGGCAAGGCCACGCTGCTCGACGGGCGCAGCGGCGAGCCGTACCCGTTCCCGGTCGCGGTCGGCTACATGTACATCCTCAAGCTGCTCCACCTGGTCGACGACAAGATCCACGCCCGGTCGACCGGCCCGTACTCGATGATCACGCAGCAGCCGCTGGGTGGTAAGGCGCAGTTCGGTGGCCAGCGCTTCGGTGAGATGGAGTGCTGGGCGATGCAGGCGTACGGCGCCGCATACACCCTCCAGGAACTGCTCACCATCAAGTCCGACGACAAGTTGGGCCGCGTGAAGGTGTACGAGGCCATCGTCAAGGGCCAGAACGTCCCCGAGCCCGGGGTGCCGGAGTCGTTCAAGGTGCTGCTCAAGGAGCTGCAGTCCCTCTGCCTCAACGTGGAGGTGCTCTCCAGCGACGGCGCCGCGATCGAGATGCGTGACGGCGACGACGAGGACCTGGAGAGGGCGGCCGCCAACCTCGGCATCAACCTCTCCCGGAACGAGTCGCCGTCCGTCGACGACGTCGTGAACTGACCTTCGCCGCGCTGACTCCGGTGTTCCCCGAAACGCCGGAGTCGGCGTCCCGACCCCCAGGCAGCAATCAACCCGAAGGGGAGAAGAGCCGACGTGCTCGACGTCAACTTCTTCGATGAGCTCCGCATCGGCCTTGCCACCGCAGACGACATTCGCCAGTGGTCCTACGGCGAGGTCAAGAAGCCCGAGACCATCAACTACCGCACCCTCAAGCCCGAGAAGGACGGACTCTTCTGCGAGAAGATCTTCGGTCCGACCCGGGACTGGGAGTGCTACTGCGGCAAGTACAAGCGCGTCCGCTTCAAGGGCATCATCTGTGAGCGCTGCGGCGTCGAGGTGACCCGCGCCGAGGTGCGCCGTGAGCGGATGGGCCACATCGAACTGGCCGCGCCGGTCACCCACATCTGGTACTTCAAGGGCGTCCCCAGCCGGTTGGGCTATCTGCTCGACCTGGCCCCCAAGGACCTCGAGAAGATCATCTACTTCGCCGCGTACGTCATCACCGCGGTGAACGGCGACCTGCGCCACAACGACCTGCCCACGCTCGAGAGCGAGATGCAGGTCGAGCGCAAGCGCGTCGAGAACCGCCGCGACGCCGACGTGGAGGCCCGCGCCCAGAAGCTCGAGGCCGACCTGGCCGAGCTCGAGGCCGAGGGCGCCAAGAGCGACGTGCGCCGCAAGGTCAAGGAGGGCGGCGAGCGGGAGATGCGCCAGCTCCGCGACCGCGCCCAGCGTGAGCTGGACCGGCTCGACGAGATCTGGACCACCTTCACCAAGCTCGACACCAAGCAGCTGATCGCCGACGAGATGCTCTACCGCGAGCTGATCGACCGCTACGGCGACTACTTCACCGGCTCGATGGGCGCCGAGTCCATCCAGCAGCTGGCGAAGGACTTCGACGTCGACGCCGAGGCCGACTTCCTGCGGGAGACCATCCGCAGCGGCAAGGGCCAGAAGAAGCTGCGCGCGCTCAAGCGGCTCAAGGTCGTCGCGGCGTTCCAGCAGACCCGCAACTCGCCCATGGGCATGGTGCTCGACTGCATCCCGGTGATCCCGCCGGACCTGCGGCCGATGGTTCAGCTCGACGGTGGCCGGTTCGCCACCTCCGACCTGAACGACCTGTACCGCCGCGTGATCAACCGCAACAACCGGTTGAAGCGACTGATCGACCTCGGCGCGCCCGAGATCATCGTCAACAACGAGAAGCGGATGCTGCAGGAGGCCGTCGACGCGCTGTTCGACAACGGCCGCCGCGGCCGGCCGGTCACCGGCCCGGGCAACCGCCCGCTCAAGTCGCTGTCCGACCTGCTCAAGGGCAAGCAGGGCCGGTTCCGCCAGAACCTGCTCGGCAAGCGCGTCGACTACTCCGGCCGTTCGGTCATCGTGGTCGGCCCGCAGCTCAAGCTGCACCAGTGCGGCCTGCCCAAGGCGATGGCCCTGGAGCTGTTCAAGCCGTTCGTGATGAAGCGGCTGGTCGACCTCAACCACGCGCAGAACATCAAGTCGGCCAAGCGCATGGTCGAGCGCGCCCGGCCGGCCGTGTGGGACGTGCTGGAAGAGGTCATCACCGAGCACCCGGTGATGCTCAACCGGGCGCCCACGCTGCACCGCCTCGGCATCCAGGCCTTCGAGCCGCAGCTGGTCGAGGGCAAGGCCATCCAGCTGCACCCGCTGGTCTGTGAGGCGTTCAACGCCGACTTCGACGGCGACCAGATGGCCGTGCACCTGCCGCTGTCGGCCGAGGCCCAGGCCGAGGCCCGCATCCTGATGCTGTCCAGCAACAACATCCTGTCGCCCGCCTCCGGGCGGCCGCTGGCGATGCCGCGTCTGGACATGGTCACCGGTCTGTTCCACCTGACCCGGTTCAAGCCGGAGGCCGAAGGCGCCGGCAAGGCGTTCTCCTCGGTCGCCGAGGCGATCATGGCGTTCGACCGCAAGGTGATCGGCCTGCAGGCGCCGATCAAGGTGCGGCTCAACGACCAGGTGCCGCCGCGGGGTCAGGAGCCCGAGGACTGGGAGCCCGGTCAGCCGTGGCTGGCCGAGACCACCCTCGGCCGGGTGCTGTTCAACGAGCTGCTGCCGCCGGACTACCCGTTCATGAACGAGGAGATGCCGAAGAAGCGGCAGGGTGAGATCGTCAACGACCTCGCCGAGCGGTACCCGATGGTCACCGTGGCGCGGACGCTGGACAAGCTCAAGGACGCCGGCTTCTACTGGGCCACCCGCTCGGGTGTCACGGTCGCCATCTCCGACGTGCTCGTGCCGCCGGAGAAGCAGGCCATCCTCAACGAGTACGAGGGCAAGGCCGAGGCCGTCGAGAAGCGCTACCAGCGCGGTCAGCTCTCGCACGCCGAGCGCAACAACGAGCTGGTCAAGGTGTGGCAGTCGGCGACCGACGAGGTCGCCAAGCTGATGGAGACCGCGTTCCCCGAGGACAACTCCATCCGGATCATCGTCAAGTCCGGCGCGGCCGGCAACATGACGCAGGTCCGGTCGCTGGCCGGTATGCGTGGTCTGGTGACCAACCCGAAGGGTGAGTACATCCCGCGGCCGATCAAGAACTCGTTCCGCGAGGGCCTGTCGGTTCTGGAGTACTTCATCGCCACGCACGGCGCCCGCAAGGGTCTGGCCGACACCGCGCTGAAGACCGCCGACTCGGGTTACCTGACCCGTCGTCTGGTGGACGTCTCGCAGGACGTGATCATCCGTGAGGTCGACTGCGGCACCAACCGCGGCGTCACGATGACCGTCGGCGAGAAGGTCGGCGACAAGGTCGTGATGCACGAGTACGCGCGCACCAGCGTGTACGCGCGCTCGCTGGCCGAGGACATCACCGACTCGGACGGCAACGTGGCGCTCAACCGCGGCGCCGACCTCGGCGACCCGGCTCTGGACACGCTGATCCGGGTGGGCACCATCCGGGTCAAGGTCCGCTCCGTGCTGACCTGTGAGTCGGCCGTCGGCGTGTGCGCCAGCTGCTACGGCCGCTCGATGGCCACCGGCAAGCTGGTGGACGTCGGCGAGGCGGTGGGCATCGTGGCCGCCCAGTCGATCGGTGAGCCCGGCACGCAGCTGACCATGCGTACCTTCCACCAGGGTGGCGCCACCGGCGCGGACGACATCACCCAGGGTCTGCCGCGTGTCCAGGAGCTCTTCGAGGCCCGCGTGCCCAAGGGCAAGGCGCCGATCGCCGACGTCGACGGCCGCGTGCGGATCGAGGACGGCGACCGGTTCTGGAAGATCACCCTGGTGCCGGACGACGGCAGCGAGGAGATCATCTTCGACAAGCTGTCCAAGCGTCAGCGCCTGGCCATCACCCCGGACGGCCCGCTGCAGGACGGCGACCACGTCGCCGTCGGCCAGCAGCTGCTGGAGGGCACCCCGGACCCGCACGAGGTGCTGCGCGTGATGGGTCCCCGCGAGGCCCAGCTGCACCTGGTCAACGAGGTGCAGAAGGTGTACCGGTCGCAGGGTGTGTCCATCCACGACAAGCACATCGAGGTGATCGTGCGGCAGATGCTCCGCCGCGTGATCATCATCGACTCGGGCGCGACGGAGTTCCTGCCGGGAGCCCCGATCGAGCGCAGCGACTTCGAGACGTCCAACCGTCGCGTCGTCGCCGAGGGCAACGAGCCGGCCTCCGGCCGTCCGGTGCTGATGGGTATCACCAAGGCCTCGCTGGCGACGGAGTCGTGGCTCTCGGCGGCCTCCTTCCAGGAGACCACCCGGGTGCTCACCGACGCCGCCATCAACGGCAAGAGCGACAAGCTCATCGGCCTGAAGGAAAACGTCATCATCGGTAAGTTGATCCCGGCCGGCACCGGCATCAACCGCTACCGCAACATCCAGGTGCAGCCGACGGAGGAAGCGCGGGCCGCGGCCTACGCGATCCCGTCCTACGACGACGGCTACTACACGCCGGACGTCTTCGGCACCGGCACGGGTGCGGCGGTTCCGCTGGACGACTACGACTTCGGTCGCGACTATCGGTAAGTGCGATCTGGGCGATCCATGCCTGGGAAGAACTCAGGCATGGATCGCACTTAGCGCGTTCTGGGGGCTGAGCCCCCAGACCCCCACACTGGGGGCAAGCCCCCGGACCCCCGAACGACACATATGGCCCGCCACCCCAAGCCGGGGCGGCGGGCCATATGTCTGTCCTCAGTAGACGGGGCGGTGCTCGGCGGCCTCGCGCTCGTAGTTGGAGCGGCCGCTGCCCACGCTCAGCTCGTCGTCGATGTCGTCGGCCGACTGCTCGGGCTCGGGCAGGTTGTCCATGGTCTCCTTGGCCTTGCCGTAGATCTCCTTGGCCCCGTCCTTGATCTCGCCCTTCCAGTCGAAGCCCTCATCCTCCTTCTCCCCGGAGGACCCGGCCTCGGCCGCCTTCTCGCTGCTGCCGAGCACGCTCTTGGCGGTGCCGGTGATGTGGTCCCAGTCCTCGCCCAGCTGCTTGACGTCGCCGATCAGGCCCTTGCCGTCGCGGCCGACGACGTGCTCGCCGATGCGGCCGACGGTGGTGCCGGCCTCGTTGACCCGGGAGCCGACCTTGCCGACGTTGGCCCCGATCTCGGTGACCTTCTCGCCGGCCTTGCCGATGCCCTTGCCCATCAGCTTGCCCAGCGTGCCCGAGGTCTCCTCGATGCTCTTGCCGACATCGCCGAGCTTGCCGCCGATCTTCTGGATCTTCGAGGCGAACTTCTTCAGCAGCTCGGCGATCTTGCGGATCATGTCCATGATCTTCTTGATCAGGTTGCCGACCTTCTCGATCAGCTTCTCGACCTTGGAGACCGCGGCGCCGGACTTGCCGATGGCCACGCTGGCCTCGGTGGCGGTGGCCGCGGCCGCCGCGGCGTCGGACAGGCCGGCGGTGAAGAACGTGGCGGCCGCGCCGATGGCCCAGGTGATCAGCATCTGCTCGACGAAGTCGGCCAGGATGCCGATGATGATGTCCTTGGCCGCCTGCATCATCGAGGCGCTGGCCTTGAGCAGCTGGACGATGTAGCCGGCCAGCGTCGCGGTGCCGTGCATGCCGTCCAGGAAGGTGGCCATCTCCTGGTGGGCCACGTCGGAGGCGTCGCCCTCCCAGTGGGCGAAGCCCTGGGTCAGCTCGTCGTGCAGCTGTTGGCCGAGCCGGTCGATGTCGGCCGAGAGCTGCGAGTAGTTCTCGGCCGCCGCGTTCAGCGCGTCCGGGCTGCCGGTGACCAGCTCAAGGGCCTCCTTGACCGGCTCGATGTAGTCGATGACAAAGCTGAGGCCCTTGCTGATCAGCGTGTTCAGCGGGTCGATGCCGCCGGAGTCGTCGGCCTCGGCCGAGTACTGCTCGATCTCGGTGACGGTGGCGTGCACGTCGTTGCCGGCGCCGTAGATCTCGTCGAGCACGGCGGTGTTGCCGATGGGCAGGGAGGTCATGCCCGCTCCTCAGTGGTGTCCGGGAGCAGCGTGCCGCTCATGTGCTCGTACGACGGGTCCTTCAGCGCCACCTTGGCGTGGCCGGCGGCGTCGGTCTGCGCGTGCACGTCGATGTGCTCGGTCTGGCCGCCGGCCTGCTGGATGTCGCCCTTGACCTCGACGTCCTCGTGGGCCTCGCCGGTCACTTCGACGGTGACGGGGCCGCCGCCCTCCACCTCCACGGTGATCGTGCTGTGCACGTTCTGGTGGCCGTCCTGGCCCAGGTTCGGCGCCGCGCCCGGGTCGACCGGGGCATCGGGCACCTTGGGCGGCAGGCCGCCGTGCTCGACCGGCGGATAGGACGGCGCGCCGCCACCGACAGGGCCGCCGCCGGGGACGCGGGCCGCGCCGCCGTGCTGGTCGGTGTTGGTGTTGCGGGAGCCGCCGTCGACCGGGGTGACGTCGGGCGGGCCGCCGGACTGGCCGGGATCGGTCTTGCCCGGGTCCTTGTCGTCGCCGCCGGCCTGATCGATCTGCCGCTTGTGGTACTCGTCGACTTCCCGGTACAGATCCGCGGTGTTGGAAATGCGCTGCCCGGCGTTGTCCAGGCCGGCGGTCATGTTCGACAGGTGATCGGTGAGCTGGTTCTGCAAATCGGCGTACTTGCTGTGGGTCGTCAATTCACCGAGCAGCCCCCAGGACCGGGAAGGAACCTCGGCCGCGGTGGCCCGCCCGTGCAGGGAGTCGGCCTGGCCCGCCATCGACGACACGCGAGAGCCGCACCGGGCCAGTTCCTCGGTGACAACGTTGAATCCCTCGGCCATCAGAACGAGTCCTCCGAGCCGAAGCGGAACTCGTCGTCATCGGCCCGACGCGGCCGGGACGGCGCGGCCGGCGGCGGCGTCGGCCGGTCCTCGTCGTCGGTCATGATGCCCTCGGACAGGGAGTCGTCGACGTACTCCTCGTGGTCGGTACGGGCGTGCTGGGGCACCGCGTGCTGACCGTGCCGGTCCGGCGGGACGGGGGCCTGAACAGGGGGTTGGACCTGGGGTTCCGGTCGTTGCGGGGTGTCGTGCCAGCCGTCGGACGGCGGCTCCGGCGGGTTGGCCAGCTCCTCCTGAACCCGGTTCACCCGGGCGGCGATGTCGGTGCGGTCGCCGGCGTAGCGCTGCACGATCTCGGCCTGCTGCCGGGCCGCCTTGGCCACGGCCTGCTGGAAGGTGGTCGTGACCAGCCGGGACAGCGCCTGTGCCGACATGCTCATCGCCGACGGGCTGATGGTGATCGACCGCACCGCCCCCGACGGCCCGGCGACCACGGTGACGGCGCCGTCGCGCGAGGTCTCCGTGGATTCGATCGCGGCGATCTCCTGCCGCATCAGCTCGAAGCGGTCGACGTCCTTTTCCGCCTGCGCCACAGTGCGCCGAAACGCGTCGATGCGCGCGGCGGTGTCCTGATTCATGCCCCAGTTCTCCCCGTGTCGGTGTGCCGAGACAAACACATACCGCATCGCCGTGGTCACCGTCCGCACATTGACCCGGAACGGGCTCGAACACGCGGTCGACTATGCTGTCGACAAGGAATGCCGGGGGGCTTGCCGATCTTCGTGCTCGATCTTGTCGGAGTGCGACACACCACATGCGACACGCGTGTCCGGTCCGCTCCCGACCCCCGTTTTGACCCTCGGGGCGCGGGGAAGGTATCTTTGGTATCCGTGCCCGACCCATGTCGGGCCGCTCCGCGTGCCTGTGGATGGCAGTCTCTGGCTGCGTCGACCTCAGGGCCACGGAAGTCCTCCGGAAACCGTTGGGACAGTTAGTTGGTCTCTCGCGGGTCCCGTGAGCGGGCGACACGCCCGACCTCGGGGGACGGAGGGGCCAAGTACACAGAGTCCACGGCGCCCGCGAGGACGCCAAGACGCGAACGGAAGAAGCAGCCGGTCTATGCCCACGATCCAGCAGCTGGTCCGCAAGGGCCGCCAGGACAAGGTCGCGAAGACCAAGACCGCGGCTCTCAAGGGGAGCCCGCAGCGGCGCGGCGTGTGCACCCGCGTCTACACCACTACGCCCAAGAAGCCGAACTCGGCGCTGCGCAAGGTCGCCCGCGTGAAGCTGACCAGCGGGATCGAGGTCACGGCCTACATCCCCGGTGAGGGTCACAACCTCCAGGAGCACTCGATGGTGCTCGTTCGCGGTGGCCGTGTTAAGGACCTTCCGGGTGTCCGTTACAAGATCATCCGTGGCTCGCTGGACACGCAGGGCGTGAAGAACCGCAAGCAGGCGCGCAGCCGCTACGGCGCGAAGAAGGAGAAGAGCTGATGCCCCGCAAGGGCCCGGCCCCGAAGCGGCCGCTGATCTCTGACCCGGTCTACAGCTCCCCGTTGGTGACGCAGCTCATCAACAAGGTGCTCGTGGACGGCAAGCGCTCGGTCGCCGAGGCGATCGTCTACAAGGCGCTCGAGGGCGCCCGCGAGAAGACCGGCACCGACCCGGTCGTCACGCTCAAGCGCGCGCTGGACAACGTGAAGCCCTCCATCGAGGTAAAGAGCCGCCGTGTCGGTGGCGCCACCTACCAGGTGCCGATCGAGGTCAAGCCCGGCCGCTCGACCACGCTGGCGCTGCGCTGGCTGATCACCTTCTCCCGGCAGCGCCGCGAGAAGACCATGATCGAGCGCCTGATGAACGAGCTGCTGGACGCCAGCAACGGTCTCGGCGCCAGCGTCAAGCGCCGTGAGGACACCCACAAGATGGCCGAGTCCAACAAGGCCTTCGCGCACTACCGCTGGTGATTCGGGCGCGGCCGGCCTTCGAGCCGGCCGCGTCGGATAGGCGCCCGCACCGACCACAGTAGCACGGGAGCAAGGTAGAAAGATAG
>NZ_JBFBAM010000011.1:0-230306 GCF_040682195.1 Kutzneria sp. NPDC051319
ACTCCCGATCTAACAACCCCCTCGGCCACGGCTGGGATGTTCGGAAGGGACCATTCCTCCACTCCGTGTGGAGGAATGGTCCCTTCCGAACTTCAAAATCGCGCTAGGCGGGGGTGTAGATCAGTTCGACGGCGCCGCCGGGATGCGTTCGCTGGCACTGTAGGTGCAGCGGCTGCCCGGCGGTGCCGTCGAACAGCGGGATTCCGTTGCCCAGCAACATCGGCAGCACCACGACGCCGAGCCGGGCGACGGCCCCGAGGTCGAGGAAGGCTCGGATCGTGCGGGCGCCGCCGAGCAGATGGACGTCGCCCATCAGGCCGGTGCGCTGTAACCGCGCCAACAGCTCGGTGGCGCTGTCGCACGCGCGGGCCCGCACGCCGGACGGCAGGGGACGGGAGGTCAGCACGTGCACGTCTTTGTCGGCCCACGGCCAGTCGGCGGACCAGCGGGCCAGCCCGCGGTCGAACGTCGAGCGGCCCATGACGACGGCCTCGCAGTGCTCCAGCACCTCGGCGATGCCGTGCGAGCGGTGCTCGTAGCCGGGCAGCGACTCCCAGGCCGCCACGCCGTCCGCATCGGCGACGAACCCGTCGAGGCTCACCCCGACGTGCGTGCGGATCACCATCCGGGCCCCTTCACGGTCGGTGTCCCGTGGACACATCAGTGTCTACCGGACACTTGGGTGTACGGTAGACACGCCTGGGGAGGACAGCAAGGGGCCGTATGTGACAGAAAGTGCCAGATTTCACGGCACAGAGCTGCTCTGGAAGCTCAGCGACCAGGGTCGCTCGGTCACGCGCCCGGCGCTGACGGTTCCCCGGATCGCCGCCGCCGGCATCACGCTGGCCGACGCCGCCGGCATGGCCTCGGTGTCCATGCAGCAGGTGGCCGGCATGCTTGACGTCACCAAGATGGCCCTCTACCGGCACGTCACCAACAAGGCCGAGCTGGTCGCCGTGATGATCGAGATCGCGGTGGGGGAGCCGCCCGACCTGTCCACCGTGCCCGGCGGTTGGCGGCCGAAGCTGACGGAATGGGCCCGCCTGATGCGCGAGACCTGGCAGCGGCACCCCTGGCTGCCGGCGGCCACCGTCGGCGAGCGGGCGATGGGGCCGCGCGAGATCGGCTGGACGGAGTCGGCAGTGGCCGCGCTCGAAGGCACGGGGCTGACCGGCGCCCAGCGCATGGACGCCGTTTTCCTGGTCAGCGGCCACATCCGCAACACCCGGTCGGCGTCGACCGCCGGCACCCAGCCGTGGAGTCCGGACAAGCGCCTCCGCAGCCAGATCGCGGCCCACGGCGACCTGTTCCCGGCGCTGGTGGCGGCGACCGAGGACACCAGCGACGCCACCCCGGACAGCAGCTGGGAGTTCGGCCTGGCCCGTATCTTCGACGGCCTGGAGTTGTTGATCACCAACCGATAGCGGGACCGCCGCGCACCTGGTGGAATGGCAGCCATGAGCATCTATCTGCGCGTCGAGGTCGCCCCGCACGACGGCAAGCAGGCCGAGTTCGAGGAGACCGCCAAGGCGCTGGTGGCGGGCACGGCCGACGAGCCCGGCACGCTGTCCTACCGAGTGTTCTCCGACGCCTCCGGCAGCTACACCTTCATCGAGGAGTACGTCGACGCCGCCGCCTCGGCCGCGCACGGCAAGAACAGCCGCGAGCTGCTGGGCCAGCTGGCCACCGTGGCCAGCATCAGCCGAGTCGACGTCTACGGCGGCCCCGGCGACGACGTCGACAAGATCGCCAAGGTCTTTCCCAACGCCACCGCGCACGCCCAGGTGGTCTAACGCTCCGGAGTCACGATCCCGTACTCGTGGATCTTGCGGTACAGCGTCGCCCGGGACATGCCCAGCAGCTGAGCGGTCTGCACCTTGTTGCCGCCGCTGTCGGCCAGGCCCTGCACGATGGCGTCCCGCTCGATCGACTCCAGCCGGGACAGCGGCCGCCGCGTCAGGGTCCGGAACTCGGCCGGCAGGTCGCCCGGCTGGATGGTGCCCGTCCGCCGGTGCTGCACCGCGATCCTGAGCACGTGGTGCAGCTCGGCGACGTTGCCCGGCCAGTCGGCCCGCATCAGCAGGTGCATCGCCGCCGGCGAGCACGTCAGCTGGCCGCCGTGCCCCAGCCGGTTCAGGAACAGCGGCACCAGCTCGGACAGGTCCTCCACGTGCCGGCGCAGCGGCGGCACCTTCACCGTCCGGGGGAACAGGGCCAGCAGCTCTGCCAGCTCCGCGCGGTTGATGGTGTTCTCCGCCAACGTGACCGAGACCCACGTCGCCGGGGAAGCCAGTCGTAGCAACCGGATCGTGGTCGCCAGCGCCGGACCGGCCAGCCGGTCCCCGTGCCGGATCACCAAGGCGTCCACCGGATCCTCGATCAGTTCCCGCCGCAGCTCGTCGTGCCAGCCGGCGTCCGCGGTGGCGGCGTCGAGCACGTGCACCCGGCCGGTCGGGTGCCGGCGCTGGTGCACGCACCGGGCCAGCGTCGTCTTGCCCACGCCCGGATCCCCGCCCAGCACCAGCCATTCGCCCGAGTTGTACGCGGAGTCGACGTCGTGGGCGCAGCGCAGCCACAGCGGCGCTGACCCGACCGCGCCGGGCAGGAACATCGGCAGCCGCGGCTCGGGCACACCAGCCCCCTCTGGCTCGGAGTCGATCAGCTTGCCGCACAGCACCACGCCGGCCACGTCGTTGCGGTTCTGGCCGAACACCTTGCGGCACTGGGACCTGACCTTGCTGCCGGTCGGCAGCGCCACGTCCGCGGTGCTGGACCGCCGCTCGGCCACCGCCTGCGTGGCGTGCCCGATCAGCACCGACTGGTCGGACGGGTCCAACAGCTGCCGGGCGTGGTCGTTCATCATCACCACGCCGTCGTTGAACGCCAGCACGATGCCCGTGGTCCGCCGGCACGCCCGCAGGTAGGCCTGGAACAGCGCCAGCTCACGGGGATTGGTGTGGGTCAACAGGGACTGGCTGATCTGCTCGGCCGCCGAATGCGCCAGCGCCACCAGCAGCCGGCCGGCGTCGCGGCTCCAGCACGTCAGGTCGACCGCGCCGACCATCTTGCCCGACACCGGATGCTGGATGGGCGCGCCCGCGCAGGCCAGGCTCTCCAGGTTCTCGGCGTAGTGCTCGTGCCCGAACACGTACGTCGGCCGGCCCTCCTCCAGCGCGGTGCCGATGCCGTTGGTGCCGACGAACTGCTCGCCGTAGCTGAAGCCGGGGACCAGCTCCACCCGCTCCAGCTTGCGGTGCAGATCGGTGTCGCCGGTGCGCTGGGTCAGCACCACACCCGTCGGGTCGGTGAGGATGAGGCTGATGGGCTGGCCGTCGAGCTGGTCGCCCAGCCGTTGCAGCACGGGCGTGGCCGCGCGGATCAGCGGGGAGTCGAGGTCGGGCTCGCGGACGTAGGGCAGCACGATCCGGTCGGCCGGCACCCGCAGCTGCCGCGAGCGCCACCACGAGTCCAGGATGCTCTTGCGCACCTGGTCGGAGGCGATGGACTCCGAGGTCAGGAACCGCTCCCGGGTGCGGGCAAGGCGCCTCTCGTCGGCCGCCACTACGTCCTGCACATGGACCTCCTACCCACGGACAGCCCTGGCCGCGGGCACCCGGCGGTGCCTCCCGCTGGGCTCAGAGTAGGCCTCCGGCGGCGTCGGCGGGTGTCTCAAATTGAGACAGTCACCGGCCCTCGGCGGGAGTGGGATGAGAGGTCGGAGGTGTGTGGGTAATGACCGACAACGAGTCCTACAACCCATGGACCGTCGTGAACCTCGTCTTCAACCACTTGGTCGAACAGGGCTACCACCCGGTGCTCGGGGAGTCCGGCCACCCCGGTGAGCCCGCCGCCCAGCTGCTGCGCGCGCTGGGCATCGCGCCCGTGGTCGGGGGTACCGACGAACGGGTGGTCCAAGAGAACCGCGCGAAGCTCGCGGACATGCTCGAGCAGGAGTTCGGGCCGCGCTGACTGTCTCATTTTGAGACCGGAGGCCACCCCTGTCACCGGTTGTAATTCGACAGGCAGTAGGCGCAACGACGACGACGCGCTCGACCGCCGGCGACCGGCGGGTGAGGAGTGACCATGAGCCGCCAGAGCGTGGCGAAAGCACACCAGAAGATCCAGGAGCTGAGTTGGGACCCGGTGTACCACGAGCCGGTCTCGCACTACGGCACCGACTACACCTTCCGCAAGGCCAAGAAGAAGGACCCGCTCAAGCAGGTGCTGCGGTCCTACTTCCCCATGCAGGAGGAGAAGGACCACCGCGTGTACGGCGCGGAGGACGGCGCGATCCGCGGCAACATGTTCCGCCAGGTGCAGGAGCGCTGGCTGGAGTGGCAGAA
Organism: Kutzneria sp. NPDC051319; assembly: GCF_040682195.1. Classification (NCBI taxonomy): domain Bacteria; kingdom Bacillati; phylum Actinomycetota; class Actinomycetes; order Pseudonocardiales; family Pseudonocardiaceae; genus Kutzneria; species Kutzneria sp. NPDC051319. The sequence goes on from NZ_JBFBAM010000011.1 coordinate 4,344, forward strand.
GCTGTTCCTGTCCATCATTCCGCTGCCGGAGATCTCGGCGGCCCGGGCGATGCCGCTGCTGTTCCGCACGGTGCCCAACCCGGAGCTGCACAACGGGCAGGCGATCCAGATGATCGACGAGGTTCGCCACTCGACGATCCAGCAGAACCTCAAGCGCCTGTACATGAACAACTACATCGACCCCGCCGGCTTCAACTCCAGCCTGCGCAACTTCCAGAACGACTACTGCGGCACCATCGGACGGCAGTTCGCCGAGGGCTTCATCACCGGCGACGCCATCACCGCGGCCAGCATCTACCTGACCATCGTGGCCGAGACGGCGTTCACCAACACGCTGTTCGTGGCCATGCCGGCCGAGGCCGCGGCCAACGGCGACTACCTGCTGCCGACGGTGTTCCACTCGGTGCAGTCCGACGAGTCCCGGCACATCAGCAACGGCTACGCCACGCTGCTGATGGCGCTGTCCGACGAGTCCAACCACCAGCTGCTGGAACGCGACCTGCGCTACGCGTGGTGGAACAACCACCGCGTGGTGGACGCGGCCATCGGCACGTTCATCGAGTACGGCACCAAGGACCGCCGCAAGGACCGCGAGAGCTACGCGGAGATGTGGCGGCGCTGGATCTACGACGACTACTACCGCTCCTACCTCGTGCCGTTGGAGAAGTACGGCCTGACGATTCCGCACGACCTCATCGAGGAGTCCTGGAACCAGATCTGGAACAAGGGCTATGTGCACGAGGTCGCCCAGTTCTTCGCCACCGGCTGGCTGGCCAACTACTGGCGCATCGACGCGATGACCGACGAGGACTTCGAGTGGTTCGAGTTCAAGTACCCGGGCTGGTACGACCGGTACGGCAAGTGGTGGGAGAACTACAACCGCCTGGCCACGCCGAACGGGCACCACCCGATCGTCGCCGAGAACGTGGACTACGTGTACCCGCACCGCTGCTGGACCTGCATGGTGCCGTGCCTCGTGCGCGAGGACATGGTGATGGCCGAGGTCGACGGCCAGTGGCGCACGTACTGCCACGAGGCCTGCCGCTGGGCCGACGTCGAGGCGTTCCGGCCGACCTACCAGGGCCGCAACACACCGAACATGGGCCAGCTGATCGGCGCCCGCGAGTGGGAAACCCTGTACCACGGCTGGAACTGGGCCGATGTGGTGAAGGACATGGGTTTCGTGCGCGACGACGGCAAGACCATGGTCGCGCAGCCGCACCTGGACCTGAACCCGAAGAAGATGTGGACGCTGGACCACCTTCGCCGGATGGGCCCGGTGCAGAGCCCGAACGTGCTGCTCAACCAGATGACCGACGCCGAGCGGGCCGCGTTCCAGGCCGACTACAACCGGCAGGGGCCTGCCGGCAGGCCGGCTCCCGCCCAGTCGGCCTGAGACGCGGTCTGAGGGAGGCGACCTCCGGCCGCCTCCCTCGCCCTTCGAGAGGTGGGGCCAATGGGCGACAAGCACCGCATCCGCTTCGAGCCGGTCGGCATCGAGATCGACGCCGACGAGGACCAGACCATCCTGCGCGCCGCCGCCGAGCAGGGCGTGCTGCTCATGCACGGCTGCAAGGAGGGCCAGTGCGGTTCATGCAAGTCGTTCGTCCTGGACGGCGAGGACGTCGAGCACGACCGCTATTCCACGTTCGCGCTGCCCGACTACGAGAAGGAGGAGGGCTACACCCTGCTGTGCCGGGCGCACGCCTACGAGGACATGACCATCGAGCTGATCAACTACGACGAGGAGATGATCCGCTCGGGCCTGCCCATCCAGCAGGCCGTGGTCGAGGTGGTGTCCAAGGACCGCGTCACCCACGACATGGTGCAGCTGGTGGTGCGGCTGGTCGAGCCGGCCGACCTGAAGTACTTTCCCGGGCAGTACCTGGACTTCGAGGTGCCGGGCCGGGACGCCACGCGGTCGTTCTCGATGGCCACCACCTCGGCCGCGGGCGGGCTGCTCGAGTTCGTCATCAAGATCTACCCCGACGGTCTGTTCTCCGGCGTGCTGGACGGCGAGGTCGCGGTCGGCGACCGGTTGCGGGTGACCGGGCCGTTCGGGGTGTTCACGCTGCGGGACTCGACGGCGCCGATCGTGTTCCTCGGCGGCGGGGCCGGCATCGCGCCGATCCTGGCGCTGCTGCGGACCATGGCGGAGCGGGGCATCGACCGCAGGGCGGTGTTCTACTACGGCGCCCGCGGCCGGCGCGATCTCTGCTTCGAGAAGGAGATCGCCGAGCTCGCGACCCGGTTGCCGCGACTGGAGTTCGTGCCCGCACTGTCCGAACCGGACGGTGAGCCGTGGGACGGCGAGGTCGGGCTGATCACCGATGTGGTCCGGCGGCGCGAGGCCGACCTGTCCGGCGCCGACGCCTATGTGTGCGGGCCGCCGCCGATGGTGGAGGCGGCGCTGGAGCTGCTGCCCGCACTGGGCGTGGCCGACAAACGGGTGTTCTACGACAAGTTCACCACCACCGGCGGCTGAAGGAGTTAGCCGATGACAACAACCGCAGAACCCACCACCGAACGCAGCGTGCCCAAGCCGGTGTTCACCGACGCCGAGGCGGGCGCCAAGGTGTTCCCCGACTCCGAAGCGCGCCGCTACAACTACTTCAAGCCGGCCAAGCGCAAGCAGAGCCACTACGAGGACGTCACCGTCGAGGTGCAGCCCGACCCGCGGCACTACCTGTCCCAGGGCTGGCTGTACGGGTTCGCCGACGGCAAGGGCGGCTATCCGTTGGAGTGGACCGCTTTGCGGGCCTGGGGAAGCGACCGGCCGGTGCCGGAGCGCTTCGCCGGCTCCGGCGGCCAGGGCTACGAGTGGCCCGCCCACGGCTGGCACGAGTTCCGCGACCCCAACGAGGAGTGGGAGCTCACGCTCTACCGCTACAACTCCAACGTGGTCCGCCAGCTCAACCAGAACATCGAGGCGGCCCGCCAGGCCAAGGCGTTCGACCAGTGGAACCGCAACTGGGTGCAGTTCGTGGCCCAGCACGTGGGCGCGTGGATGCACGTGGACCACGGCCTGGGGCTCTACCTGTTCGCCAACGCCAACCGCCGTGCGCCCACGAACATGCACAACAACGCGATCTCCGTGAACAGCATGCACCGCATCCGCGCCGCGCAGGACCTGGCGCTGTACAACCTCACGCTGAGCGAGGAGATCGAGGGCTTCGACGGCAGCGCGCACATCGAGACCTGGAACTCCGACCCGGCGTGGCAGGGCGTGCGCGAGGCGGCCGAGCAGCTGACGGCGACATGGGACTGGTGCGAGGCGATCTTCGCGGCGAACATCGTGTTCGAGCCGTTGGTCGGGGAGTTGTTCCGCAGCAACCTGGTCCAGCAGGCCGCGCCGTCCAATGGGGACTTCATCACGCCGACGCTGATCGGCGCCGAGGAGTACGACTTCGCCGAGCGGGATCTCCGCTACACCAAGCCGATGTTCCAGCTGCTGGTCAACGACAAGCAGTTCGGCGCGGAGAACAAGAAGCTGATGCGGCAGTGGCTGGAGACCTGGGTGCCGCGCTGCATCCACGCCGCCCGCACGCTGCAGCCGCTGTGGTCGCAGCCGGACGCCAAGCCGCCGCGCTTCGAGGACGGCCTGGACCGGGCCAAGAGCCGGTTCAGCGCGATCCTGTCCGAACTGGAACTGACGGCGCCGAAGGAGCTGGGCCAGTGACCACCTTCAAGACGGCCGAGAGTCCGTACAAGCAGAACAACACCGCCTCCAACATGTGCGGCTTCACCCTGATGAACAACCAGGTCGGCGCGATCATCGCGGAAGTCATGGCCAGCAAGGACAACGTGACCGTGCTGCCGCTGCCGTCCATGATCAGGGTGGACGCGGTCGGCCGGATGGACCTGGTCTACAGCGAGGTCGACGAGGCGGCCGGCGAGGAGGAGGGCTGGTTCAACGCGGCCGAGTTCGAGGAGAGCATGTCCACCCACTACGGGCGCATGATCCACGAGGACGACCGCACGATCATGTTCGCCAATCCCGAGGACGCCGCCGAATACCTCGACTTCGACCTCGTAGCCCGCTCCTGAACCGCCGGTAGGAGGAGACGTGTACGTCAAGGACGGTGTGAAGTACTTCGTGGTCGACGGCCACACCCACTTCTGGGACGCCAGCCCCGCCAACTGGGTGGCGGGCCAGGAGGAGTACGCCAAGGGCTGGATCGAGTGCTTCCACGCGTACCAGAGTCTCGGCCCGGCCGAGACGCACTGGCCGATCGAGAAGTTCCAGAAGTACTCCGAAGAGCAGATGATGACCGATCTGTTCGACGAGGGCCACGTGGACGTCGCGATCTTCCAGCCGACCAACCTCCGCCAGTGGTACACGGAGGGGTTCAACACCACCGAGACCAACGGGGAGTTGGCCGAGCGGCATCCCGGCAAGTTCGTGGTGAACACCAACTGGGATCCCCGCGACGGCGAGGACGGCCTGAAGGCGTTGGAGGAGCGAGCCAAGCGCTGGGGCTGTGTCGGGGCCAAGCTCTACACCGCTGAGTGGAAGGGCGACTCACGGGGCTGGAGCCTGAAGAGCCCGGAGGCCGCACGGTACCTGGAGAAGTGCCAGGAACTGGGCATCCGCAACATCCATATCCACAAGGGGCCGACTATCTGGCCCCTGGACAAGGACGCCTTCGACGTGTCCGATGTGGACCACGCGGCGACCGATTTCCCCGAGCTGAACTTCATCGTCGAGCACGTGGGCCTGCCGCGGATCGAGGACTTCTGCTTCATGGCGACGCAGGAGCCCAACGTCTACGCGGGACTGTCCGTCGTGGTCGGTGGCCTGATGCACGCGCGGCCGCGCTTCTTCGCCAAGGTCATGGGCGAGCTGATGTTCTGGCTCGGCGAGGACCGGCTGGTGTTCGGCGCGGACTACGCCATCTGGGAGCCCAAGTGGCAGGTGGAGGGCTTCGTCGACTGGCAGATGCCCGACGGCGAGGAGTTCTCCGACTACAGCAAGCTCTCGGTCACCGCCAAGAAGAAGATCCTGGGTCTCAACGCGGCCAAGCTGTACGACCTGAAGGTGCCGCCGGAGTGCGATGTCGACGCGCCCGAGGTCGAGCCGGTCGGTGTGCCGGCGTCATGACCTCCGTGACTCGCACCCCCGACCAGGCCGCCGCGGTGCTCGCGGCGGTCTGGTCGGCCCTGGGCGCCGTGCTCGACCCCGAGTTGGACGAACCGTTGACCCAGCTGGGTTTCGTCTCCCACTGCCTGGTCACCGAGGAGGGGGAGGTTCGCGTGCGGCTGCGGCTGCCGACGTATTTCTGCGCGCCGAACTTCGCCTATCTGATGGTGGCGGACTCGTACGACGCCGTCCGCGCCGTGCCCGGCGTGACCTCGGTGTCCGTGAAGCTGGAGGACCACTTCGCCGCCGCGTCGATCAACGACGGAGTGGCTCGGCGGTCCGGCTTCGTGGACTCCTTTCCCGGCGAGGCCGTCAGCGAGCTGGACGACCTGCGCGCGGACTTCCTGCGCCGGGCCGTGCTCGCCGGCACCGACCGGGTGTGCCGGGCGATGATCGCCGCCGGCGTCGACCGCTTCACCCTCACCGACCTGACTCTCGGCGACGCACCGGAGGGCGCCGATCGAGAGCGGCTGCGTTCCCGTAGAAGGGAACTCGGCCTGCCCGGCGGGGACTCCGATCCGCTGGTGCTGGATCCGGCGACGGGCGAGGTGGTCACCGATCTGCGCGCACATCTCGGGCTGGCCCGGCTGACCCGCGTCAGCCAGGAGGCGAATTCCGGGGTGTGCCGGGGAATGCTGCTCGGCCGTTACGGAGTGAAGGAGGAGCAATGAAGGCCGTTCGGCTGCACTCCTACCACAAGCAGCCCGTTGTCGAGGAAGTGCCGGAACCCCGCGCCCGCGACCCGTTCGACGTGGTCGTGCGCATCGGCGGGGCCGGTGTCTGCCGCACCGACCTGCACATCATCGAGGAGCAGTGGGCCGAGAAGTCCGGCGTCACGCTGCCGTACACCATCGGGCACGAGAATGCCGGCTGGGTCGAGGAAATCGGCTCCGGTGTGTCCAATGTGGCCGTCGGAGACACGGTGATCCTGCACCCCACGCCGACCTGCGGGCTGTGCCATGCCTGCCGGGCCGGCGACGACATGCACTGTCTCAACTCGACCTTCCCGGGCATCAACGCCGACGGCGGCATGGCCGAGTACCTGCTGACGTCGGCCCGGGCCTGCATCAAGCTGGACCCGGCCACGCAGCCGTCCGACGTGGCCGCCCTGGCCGACGCCGGCATCACGGCGTATCACGCCGTCCGCAAAGCGGTTCCGCTGCTGTATCCCGGCACGGTGTGCGTGGTGAACGGGGCCGGCGGTCTCGGGCACATCGGCATCCAGTCGCTGGCGGCATTGACCGCGACAACAATCGTTGTCGTCGACCGGAATGCCGAAGCCCTTGACCTGGCGTCGAAACTCGGCGCGGATGTCACGGTTCTGGCCGACGGCAAGCACGTCGAGGCGGTGCTCGACCTGACCGGCGGGCACGGTGCCGAAGTGGTGCTGGACTTCGTCGCGGAGCAGGGCGCCCAGCAGGACGCCTTCGCGATGACCCGGCGCGGTGGCTCGCACTTCGTCATCGGCTACGGCAGCAACATCGACATCCCCACCATCGACATCATCTCCACCGAGCGCAACGTGGTCGGCAACCTGGTCGGCACGTACAACGACCTGGTCGAGCTGATGGTATTGGCACAAAAGGGAAAGGTCACGCTGCACACCCGCAAGTACCCGCTGGACGCCGCGCTGGACGCGCTGGCCGACCTCGACGCCGGCCGGGTGCGTGGCCGGGCCGTGCTCACCCCCTAGAGAGGCATGGAACCATGGCCAAGGAACTGCGCTTCGGCGCACAAGCCCGGGACCTGCTGCTGGCGGGCGTGGACAAGCTGGCCGAGGCGGTCAAGTCGACGCTGGGCCCCAAGGGCCGCAACGTGATCATCGAGAAGATCACCGGCTCGCCGGTGGTCACCAACGACGGGGTGACCATCGCGCGGGAGATCCACCTCAAGGACCAGTTCGAGAACATGGGCGCGCAGCTGGTCAAGGAAGCCGCGATCAAGACCAACGATGTCGTGGGCGACGGCACCACCACCGCAACGGTGATCGCGCAGGCCATCATCCACGAGGGCATGGCCCGGATCAGCCAGGGCGGCAACCCCGTGCTGATCAAGCGGGGCATCGACCACGCCGTCGGGCTGTTGGTGGAGCACCTGGAGAAGGTGGCCCACCCGGTCAGCTCGCGGCAGGATTTCGCCCGCGTGGCCGCCATTTCCGCCAACGACGACGATCACGTCGGCGCCGTGATCGCCGAGGCGCTGCACACCGTCGGCGAGGGCGGCGTGGTCAGCATCGAGGAGTCGGCCAAGATCGGCATGCGGGTCGACTTCGTGGAGGGCTTCGAGTTCGACAACGGCTACCTGTCGCCGTACCTGGTGACGGATCCGGGGCGGTTGGAGGCCGTGCTCGACGATCCGTACATCCTGATGTGCAGCGAGAAGATCACCAAGGTCCAGGAGCTGATGCCGCTGCTGGACAAGGTGATGCGGGATCCGCGGCCGCTGCTGTTGATCGCCGAGAACGTCGAGGGCACCGCGCTGAGCATGTTGGTGCACAACCACGTCAATGGCACCTTCCGGGCCTGTGCCGTGCGCGCCCCCGGCTTCGGCGACCGGCGTCTGCACAAGCTGGAGGACCTCGCCGCCGTCGTCGGTGGGGCCGTGCTGTCGCGGCAGTCCGGCTTCTCCCTGGAAACCCTGACCCTGGCCCACCTCGGCCGGGCGCGGCAGGTTCGCATCACCGAGAACTCCACCACCATCGTCGGCGGCTTCGGCACCGAGTCCGACATCGAGTTCCGCGTGACCCAGCTGCGTTCCGAGCTGGAGCGGGCTGTCAATGGCACCGACGAGGACGTGCTGACCGAGCGGATCGGAGCCCTGACCGGCAAGGTGGCGTTGATCCGGGTCGGCGCGGCCACTCCGGCGGAGTTGAAAGAGTTGCAGCACCGCGTCGAGGACGCCCTGTCCGCGACCCGGGCCGCCATGGCCGAGGGCATCGTTCCCGGCGGTGGGGCGGCGTTGCTGCACGCCGAGAAGATCCTGGTCGACCTCCCCGTCACCGGCGACTACGCCACCGGCGCCGACATCGTCCGCCGGGCCCTGTCCGAGCCGGCCTTCCTCATCGCCTCCAACGCCGGCCTGCCCGCCGCCCAGATCCTGGCCCACACCCGTGAACTGGCCGACGACGAGGGTTTCGACGCCCTGCACGAGCGCTACGGCAACATGGTCGAGATGGGCATCATCGACCCCCTGCGGGTCTGCCGCTCCGCTCTCCAGAACGGCGCCTCGGTCGCCGGCCTCCTGCTCACGACCAACTCCCTGATCGCCGAGGAGCAGACCCCGTGGGGCGGCAGCGCCGCCCTCATGACCGAGTTCGGCCCGTTGGACGGCGGACTCCACCAGCCCTCCCCCGACTCCAGCACCCCCCAATCCCTGGGCATAGGCCCCTCCGTCGCCTGATTTCAGGTTCGGAAGGGACCATTCCTCCACTCCGAGTGGAGGAATGGTCCCTTCCCAACACCTGACCCTTGACGCAAAGGAGGTGGCTGTGCTAAGGCGGGATCCTGGGGTGGTCGGGCTGCGGCCGTCCGTCTCCGCCAAGCTCGTGGGACCGGCGTTCGTGGCGGCGGTGGCGTACATCGATCCCGGGAACTTCGCCACCAACATCAGCGCCGGCGGGCTGTTCGGGTACCGGCTGCTGTGGGTGATCCTGGCGGCCAACGTGATGGCGATGCTGGTCCAGTACCTGTCGGCCAAGCTGGGTATCGCCACCGGCCGCGACCTGCCGGAGCTGTGCCGGCAGCACTTCCCGAGGCCGGTGTCGCGGGGGCTGTGGGTGCAGGCGGAGCTGGTGGCGATGGCCACCGACCTGGCCGAGCTGGTGGGCGCGGCGGTGGGCCTGAACCTGCTGTTCGGGGTGCCGCTGGCGCTCGCCGGCGTGATGACGGCGGTGGTGGCCTTCGGGGTGCTGGCCCTGGAGCAGCACGGCCGTCGCCCGTTCGAGCTGGCCATCGCGGCGATGTTCGGGGTGGTGTTCCTGGGCTTCGCCTACGACCTGGCAACGGTCGGCACGCGGGGGAACATCGCGGCCGGGCTGGTGCCGGGGTTCGCGGGGTCGGACAGCGTGCTGCTGGCGGTGAGCATCATCGGCGCGACGGTGATGCCGCACGTGATCTACCTGCATTCGGCGTTGACGAAGAAGCGGGCCCATCACCGCAGCGAGATGTCCCGGCACACGCTGCTGCGGTCGCAGGGCGTGGACGTGCTGTTGGCGCTGGGCACCGCGGGCCTGATCAACATGGCGATGCTGGTGCTGGCGGCGTCGCTGCTGCACGGCGGACCGCTCGGCGGGGACCCGATCCTGTCGGCCCACGACTCGCTGGGGCGGATGGTCGGCGGCGGCGCGGCGCTGGCCTTCGCGATCGCCCTGTTGGCGTCGGGGGTGTCGTCGTCGAGCGTCGGCACGTATGCGGGGCAGGTGGTGATGCGGGGGTTCATCCGTCGCAGCATTCCGCTGTACGTGCGGCGGTCCATCACCATGCTGCCGGGGCTGACCGTGCTCGCTCTGGGGCTGCCGACCACCGACAGCCTGGTGATCTCCCAGGTCGCGCTGTCGTTCGGCATTCCGTTCGCGCTGATCCCGTTGGTGCTGCTGACCCGCCGGGCCGATGTGATGGGCTCGTTCGTCAACCGCCGCGTCACCACCATCGCCGCCGCCGGCTGCGCCGGGTTGATCACCGTGCTGAACATCTACCTGGTGGTCGCGGAGGTGAGCTCGTGATCTCGCTGGTCATCCTCGGCGCCACGCTCACGCTGTCCCTGCTCGCGTTCCGGTTCGCCGAGCTCGGCGCCGTGCCCGACTGCGTGCGGGCCCGGGTCGCCTGGGTCTGTGCCCACGCCTCGACGCTGCTCACGATCGGCGCGGCCGTATTGATCATCGGTATCGTGGGCCTCGCCCACACGACAGGAGGCTCGCCGTGATCTTCATCGTGGTCAGGTTCACCGTCCGCCCCGAGCTGGCCGACAGCTGGCCGGACATCGTCGCCGACTTCACCACGTCGACACGGGCCGAGGCCGGCAACGTCTTCTTCGACTGGTCCCGCAGCGTCGACGACCCATGCGTCTACGTCCTCACCGAGGGCTTCCAGGACGACGCCGCCGAGGCCCACGTGACCTCCGCGCACTTCAAGGCGGCCATGGCCGAGCTGCCCAAGGCCATCGCCACCACGCCGCAGATCATCAACGTCACCATCCCCCAGGCCGGCTGGTCCGAAATGGCCGAACTCAAGCCCGCCTAACCCCCGCGAGTCCCGCTCTCCGACACACCGAAATACGGTTTCGGGCACATCGAGGTCAGCGGCGCACCGGACGGCACCTGGGGCAGAGGCGCCAGCCGAGTTCGGCGACGAAGTCATCTCTCAGCGGCGGCCAGTTGTTGAAGCGCACAGCAACGTTGCCAACCTGGCGTGTCCATTCGCCCGGCCAGTCACCGAGCGATCGCATGCGGGACAGCGGACGACGGGCTCACCGGTCAGTAGCCATGGCTCCAGCTGATCGATGTACCGGCCGATGGCCAGCCGCGCGGCGCAGTTCGGGCAGTCGGAAGGCGTGATGTTCTGGCCCGAGTCGAGGATCATCCGCTCGGCGATGACCTTCACAGCGGGGCGATGTCGGTGGTGCGGGCCGCGGCCTTCGAGCCCGGGAGATACGCGCTGGGCGGCGTCGGGTTCGGCACGATCACGCCGGTGGCGAGCAGCCGGTCGCGCACGGCCTCCGCGCGGACCGCGGCATCGTGCGGCGGCACCGAGATCTCGACCACCGTCACGTCATCGTCACTCACCCGCGACCGGTCTGAGCAAACCGGCTGACGGCGTGCGGCATCGTCGGCTACCGTCGGCGGCGTGACGGATTTCAAGCTGCCGCTCTACGGCGCTGACACCGAACGCGGCGACCTCGCTCCCTGAGTCGCCGGCCGTTCTTCCGTCCCCACAACCGTTTCTGCTCAGGGAGCACAGCCATGCCCGGCGACAGCCTGCGCGCGTTCATCCATGCCCTGCCCAAGGTCGAGCTGCACGTCCACCTCGTCGGCTCGGCCGGCGTCGACACCGTGCTCGCCCTGGCCCGTCGGCACCCCTCGGCCGGGGTGCCGACAGACGCGGCCGAACTGCGAGAATTCTTCACTTTCCGCGACTTCCCGCACTTCCTGAAGGTGTACTGGGCCGTACAGTCCATGCTCACCGACCGGCACGACATCGAGACCCTGGTCCTCGGCCTCGCCGACTCGCTGCGCAGCCAGAACGTCCGCTACGCGGAGGTCACCGTCACGCCGTACAACCACATGGTCGACGGCATGCCCGTCGATGAGCTGCTGGCCGGTCTCGCGGCCGGTCGGGCCGAGGCCGCCCGTCGTGGTGTCGATCTGGCCTGGTGCTTCGACATTCCCGGCGAGAAGGGCCTCGTCGCCGGCCGGGAGACCCTCGCCTTCGCCCTCACCGAGCGGCCCGACGGCCTCGTCAGCTTCGGTCTCGGCGGACCCGAGGTCGGCGTCCCTCGCGCCCAGTTCGCGCCGTTCTTCGCCGCCGCCCTGGACGCCGGTCTGCACAGCGTTCCCCACGCCGGCGAGACCTCCGGCCCGGCCACCGTCTGGTCCGCCGTTCGCGACCTGTCCGCTGAGCGCATCGGCCACGGGACCAGCTCCGCCGACGATCCCGCGCTGTTGGGCCACCTTGCCGAGCACCGCATCCCGTTGGAGGTCTGCCCCACCTCCAACCTCCGCACCCAGCAGGTCGCCACCATCGCCGACCACCCCGTGGGCCGCATGCTGTCCGCCGGCGTCATCGTCACCCTCAACACTGACGACCCGCCCATGTTCGAGGCGACCTTGGAGGGGGAGTATCTCGCCGTGGCGGAGGCGTTCGGCCTGGGTGCAGGGGACCTCCGCCAACTGGCCCGCAACGCCGTTGACGCCTCTTTCCTCCCCGCCGCCGCGAAGTCCTCCCTGCTAGCCGAAATCGCCACCACCCCAACCCCCGCGAGTCCCGCTTAGAGGGTGTCTTACGTGGTGGCCTTGGCTAGCCTCTTGAAGCAGGTCAAGGCCGCCGCCAACGTCAGGAACGCGCAGAAGTGGTTCACCTTGCGCTCGTACCGCACCGCGAGTCGGCGGTACCCGAATAACCAGGCGATCGTGCGTTCGATGACCCACCGATGCCGGCCTAGCTGCGTGCTGGACTCGGTGTCCTTGCGGGCGATCCGCACCGCAATCCCCTGATCACGTACCCACGCCCGTAACTCCTTGGTGTCGTAGGCCTTGTCCGCGTGCAGCTTGTCGGGCTTGCGTCGGCGGGGACCACGCCGAGATTTCACCGCCGGGATGGCCCGCACCAACGGTTTGAGCCCGTAGGCGTCGTTGGTGTTGGCCGCCGACACCGCGACCGACAACGGCAGGCCAGCCCGATCAGCCAGGGCGTGGATCTTCGAGCCGGGCTTGCCGCGGTCTACTGGGCTCGGACCGGTCAACGATCCCCTTTTTTCGCGCGTACCGCCGCCGCGTCCACCACCACCCGCGACCAGTCGATCAAGCCCTGGCCGCCCAACTCGTCCAGGACCGCCCGATGCACCCGTGGCCACAGGCCGGCCTTGGTCCACTCGGTGAACCTGCGGTGCGCGGTCGGCACCGTGACCCCGAACGACGGCGGTAGATGCCGCCAGGCGCAGCCGCTGGTCAACACGAACACGATCGCGGTGAACACCGCCCGGTCGTCCACCGGTGTCGTCCCACCGCCCTGCCGACGCGGCGTGAACTGTGGGACCAACGGCGCGACCAGCGCCCACAACTCGTCGGGCAACCAGCCGTTGCGACAACGCATCCGTCACAACGTCTGATCATGACAGCGGCCAGGCAAGATCCACGTGAGACGAGCTCTTAGCGTCACACCGAAATACGGTTTCGGGCAGATTCGCACCGCCGGCGACGGGCGGATGGGGACCGCTGCCAAGGATGGCGGACACCCCGAGCTACGACGCGAGGCCAGCGGCTGACCGTATTTCGGTGTGACACCAGGCGTGGGCGGTTCGGAACTCGACGCATGGTGGCCCGAGAGCGGGACTCGCGGTTCTGCCTGAAAACGTGTTTCGGTGTGACGCTGGGCGGGACTCGCGGGGGTTCAGAGGTCGGGGAGGGTGATGGGGCGGCGGGTGAGGGTGCGGACGAGGATGACCACCAGGCCGATGGCCAGCCAGACGAGGCCGCCGATCTTGGCGGCGGGGTCGGCGTTCCACAGGACGTAGCCGATGATCACGAAGCCGATGAGGGGCACGACCAGGTGCATGCCGAAGGTGCGCTGGCGGAGCTTGATCAGGTGGTAGACGGCGACGGAGACGTGGAGCATCAGGAAGGCGAACAGGGCGCCGAAGTTGACCAGGGTGGAGAGGAACTCGATCTGCCCGACGAAGAAGATGCCGAGGATGAGGCTGACGGCGGCGACGAGCAGCACGGCCCGCTCGGGGACGCGGCGCTTCTCGTTGACGTGGGCCAGGAAGGGCGGCAGCGTGCGGTCCCGGGCCATGGAGAACAGCAGACGGGCGGTGGCGTTCTGGGCGACGAGGCTGTTGGCGACGGCGGCGGCAAGCGCCGACACGACGGCCACCAGGACGGTCAGCCACGGCCCGGCGGCGAGGCCGGCGACGTGGTAGAAGGCCTGGTTGGTGGCGTCCTGGCCGACGAACTCGGTGGTGCCGGGCACCAACAGCGCGGCCAGCCAGGTCTGCACGATGAACAACACGGCCACCAGGCACAGCGACACCATGGTCGCCCGCCCGACGACCCGAGGCCCGCCCTGAACCTCCTCGGACTGGGTGGAGATGGCGTCGAAGCCGAGAAAGGACAGCACGGCGACGGACAGTGCCGCGAACACCAGGCCGGGGGAGAACTCGGCGGCGTTGAAGAACGGCGTGAACGACCAGGCGCCGCGGGCCGACACCGCGACGACCGCGGCTACGACGAAGATCGCCAACACGACCAGTTCGACGATCAGGAACCACCGGTTGACCTGGGCTGTGGTCTCGATGCCGGCCAGATTCACCGCGGTGTTCAAAGCGACGAACACCACCACCCACAGCCACTGCGGCACGGCCGGCAGCACAGTCCCCAGGGCGGCGGCGCCGGTGACGTAGAGCAGGGTCGGCACGAGCAGGTAGTCGAGCAGAATCGCCCACCCGGCCAGGAAGCCGACCCACGGCGCGATGCCACGGCCGGCATAGGTGTAGACGGAGCCGGCGACCGGGAAGGCGCGACTCATCTCCCGATAGCTCAACGCGGTGAACACCATGGCCACCAGGCCGATGACGTAGGTCAGCGGCACCATGCCCTTGGACGCGTTGAACACCACGCCGAAGATGGCGAACGGGGCGATCGGCACCATGAAGATCAGCCCGTACACCAACAGGTCTCGCAGCCGCAGCGAGCGCCTGAGCTCCTGTCGGTAGCCGAAGTCGGACAGCTCGCTCACGACAGCGTCCCCAGGAAGCCGCCGACGACCTCGGCGAACCGTTCCGGTTCCTCCACGTGCGGCATGTGGCTGGACTCCTCGAAGATCTCCCACCGCACATCGGGAATGCGGTCGAAGTACGGCTGCACGGTCTCCGGTGTCGCCTCGTCGTGCCGGCCGCTGACCAGCAGGGTCGGCGCCGCGACGGCATCGATCCGGTCGATGATCGACCAGTCCCGGAGGCTGCCGATGACGTGGAACTCGCTGGGCCCGTTCATCGCGTGGTAGACGGTCGGATCCGCGTCCAGCGCCTCGAACGTGGCAGCCACCTCGGCCGGCATCGGCACCACCCGGCACACGTGCCGCTCGTAGAAGACGTCCACGGCGTCCTTGTACTCCTGGCTGTCGGTGGTGCCGTCGGCTTCGTGCGTGCGCAACGTCTTCTCGACGTCCGGCGGCAGCTCCGCGCGCAGCCGGTCCGCAGCGGCCGACCACAGGCGCATGGACGCCGGCGAGTTGGCGATCACCAGCCCGCGCAGCCCGGCCGGCCGGCGCACGGCGTGCTCAGCGGCCAGCATGCCGCCCCAGGACTGCCCGAGCAGCGCGTAGCGGTCGGCGATGCCCAGCGCGTGCAGCAGATTGTCCAGTTCTGACAGGAAAAGCTCCACCGTCCAGAAGTCGGGCGGGCGCCCGGCAGATGGGTGGAACGGCCGCTGCCGAGCTGGTCGTAGTGCACCACGGGCCGGTCGCCGGCCAGCGATGTCAGACGCAGCAGGTAGTCGTGGGTGCAGCCTGGGCCGCCGTGCAGCACGACCAGGGGCACACCACCTGAGCCGAGCTCACCCGTTACCCGGTGCCAGGTCTGGTGTTCGCCGAACGCGATGTGCCCTTCGCCGCTCATACCACCTCAGTACCGAGGTCCGGCTGGTCACGTCAATAGCGGAACGAGGCCAGTTCGCGACGCTTCGAGCTCCAGCCGCTGCTGGATGTTGAACTTGTAGCTGGGGCAGGGGGGATTGCCCTCGCCCCAGTGCTTCGGGCAGCTGCCGCCGCACACCGGCAGGAACACGCAGCCGGCGCAGCTCTGCTCGCCGCGGTTGACCCGGTCGTGCCAGTCGTCGTAGCGCCCGGCGGGCCGCTGCCGGTCATGGTCGGCGTGCTCCACCAGCTCCAGCACGTCACCCTGCTCGTGCTCGGGCACCAGCGGGTGTTCGGTGCACGAGAAGATCGCGCCGCTGCTGCTGATCACCTCGGCGCTGCGGGTCACGGCCGGGCAGATCGGACCCCGCAGCTGGGCCGGGATCAGCGTCCGGGTGACCATCCCGACCTCGTGCATCCGCCGCAGCCACCGGGGTTCCGCCGCCGCGAACCGCTGCCGGGCCACTCGGGGCGCCGACATGTCGTTGCTCCACGCGTGCACCACCCGCAGGTCGAACTCGACCATCGGGTGGTTCAGCCCGGCCTTGACCATGGCGTCGATGAAGGTGTCCACATGATCGATGTCGGCCACGTCGAGCGTGCCGCGAATCGTCAGGCCCAGCTTGGGAAACTCGTCGGCGTGCCGCACCACGTCGGCCAGCACCGCCAGCACACGGTCGTGCTGACGGCGCGGATCGCCGATGCCGTCGATCGTCACGCACACCGAGTCGACCCGGCATTCCTCATACAGGACACGGAGTTTGCGCAGGGTCAGCAGCGCGCCGTCGGTGGTCAGCCGGGACCGGTAGCGCACGCCGGCGGCGTCGGCCGCCTCGACGAACTGGCGGGCCAGGTCGCGCACGATCGCGTACGCCATGAGCGGATCGTCGCCGAACCAGCCGATCCGCACCTCCTGCGTGCTCGGCCGGTTGACGGCCCGCAGGAGCCGATCCCGCACGGCGCTGCGGTGGTTGGCCGAGGTCTTGCCGCGCACATGCACCTGGCCGCAGTACTCGCAGCCCAGGTTGCAGTACCCGTTGGGCACCAACACATAGTTCAGCGTCGCCGTCGAGCGCGCCCGGGCCCGCTGCTCGTCCAGCACGTCGGTCAGCTCGTCACGGCCCTCGGGCACGAGGATCTTCAGGTTGGACAGGCGATCGGAGACCGCCGCCGGCAGCGCGGCGCAGTCGCCGTGACGCAGCGCCCGTGCCACCTGGTCGCCGACCGTGCTGACCCGCGAGGTGCGGGTGTTGAGCACCAGCCGCACCGGCTTGCCGGCCCCGTCGGCGTACACGGCGTCGCTGACGACCAGGTACCTGCTTGCTTGCTGTCGCACGGCTTCGGTTGCTCCTCGACGGGGTCTGACCTGGTGATGACACAGATCCTCACCTCGCGGGCGTCCTCGTGCGTATACGCACATCTACGTAGAACTTCCATGTATCTGTTGTCGGACAACGCTTTTTGCGGTGCGAAGCTGCCCTGGAGTCACTGGTGGCCGGGTAGATTCGGGCAACGTGTGGTCTAAGCTCGGAGGCATGGAAGTCGAGCCCGTGACCGTCACGACACCGCGGCCGCTCCGGCGCGCGGTGATGACGCAGGCGTGGCGCGAGCTCACCTTCCTGCACTGGCCGGTGGAGCCGGACCGGGTGGCCGGCCTGCTCCCGCCCGGCACGGCGCCCGACACCCTGGACGGAACCACGTACGTCGGGCTGGTTCCGTTCCGCATGCGGAGGGTGTGGCGGGTGCCGTATCTCGGCACGTTCCCGGAGACGAACGTGCGACTGTACTCAGTGGACGCTCGCGGCCGGCGCGGAGTGGTGTTCCGCTCGCTGGACGCGTCCCGGCTGCTGCCCGTGCTCGTCGCCCGGCTCGGCGTCCGCCTGCCCTACATCTGGTCGTCGATGCGGATCGGCTACGAGGGGGATGTCGTCACCTACGCCACTCACCGGCGCCGCGACGGGCCCTCCAGCCGGGTCCGGGTGCTGCCCGGGGCTCCGATCGCCGAGCCGAGTGAGCTGGAACACTTCCTGACCGCGCGCTGGGGCCTGCACGTGTCCTGGCACGGTCGCACGCTGTACGTGCCGAACGAGCACCCGTCCTGGCCGCTGCACCGCGCCGAGCTGCTGGACCTCCAGGACGGCCTGCTGGCCGCGGCCGGCGTGCCCGGGCCGGCCGAGCCGCCGGTCAGCGTGCTGTGGTCACCCGGTGTGTCCGTGCGTTTCGGCCTGCCCCTGACCCGATGAGGTGACGTCGTCACGTTGAGTAGGTGAGGCCCGGGGGATACGTGCCGCTTGCGCAGGTCGCGTGCCCGGACGGGCGGTCGCCATCTCACGGCGGGCAACGGCAGGGCACTATGGACGTCCTAGGGACAAGTGGGTGCACCGTCGTGCGACCCCGCTGACCAGGCCGTGTTTCACCAGAAGGGGAGGATCGCGCCATGCCGGAGCGCGTCGACGCGCGGCGGATGCCGCCGCGGCCCGCCGGGCCGCCTCGCCCGCCCGCCCGCCGCCGCACCAACCCGGCCCTGCGCACCGTGCAGGTGCTGATGGTCGTGGTGTCGATGATCGTCTTCGGCGGCACCTGGTACGCGTGGTCCCAGCTGGCCCAGCTCAACGGCCTGACCACGGCCAACGTGATCGGCAAGGCGGTGCCGCCGGCGGCCGAGCAGAACATCCTCATGGTCGGCCTGGACACGCGCACCGACGCGATGGGCAACCCGCTGCCCCAGGACGTGCTCAACCAGCTGCACGCCGGTGGCGGCGACGACGGCGGCGACACCACCGACACCATGATCGTGATCCACATCCCGGCCGGCGGCGGCGCGGCCACCGCCATCTCCATCCCGCGCGACTCGTACGTGCAGATCGCCAGCGACGACGGCAGCGACGAGTACGGCAAGCACAAGATCAACGCGGCCTACAGCTACGGTCGCAACGACGCCTACTCCACGCTGTCCAAGCAGGGGCTCAAGGGCGCCGAGCTGGAGACCAAGGCGGCCGAGGCCGGCGCCAAGACCTCCATCGCCACCATCCAGCAGTTCACCGGTCTCCAGATCACCCACTACGCCGCGGTCAACCTGGCCGGCTTCTACTTCATCAGCCAGGCCATCGGCGGCGTGCCGGTGTGTCTGATCAACCCGGTGAAGGACTCCTTCTCCGGAGCCAACTTCCAGGCCGGCCAGCAGACGGTGGAGGGCTCCAACGCGCTGGCCTTCGTCCGTCAGCGCCACGGCCTGCCCAACGGCGACCTCGACCGGATCAAGCGGCAGCAGGCCTTCATGTCCAGCATGGCCAAGACCGTGCTGTCCGCCGGCACGCTGGCCAATCCGGGCAAGCTCAACAACCTGATCGAGGCCGTGAAGAAGGCCGTCGTCATCGACCAGGGCTGGGACGTGCTCCAGTTCGCCCAGCAGCTGCAGGGCATGAGCACCGGCAACATCAAGTTCGTGACGATCCCGATCGTCAGCATCACCCTGCAGACCCCGCACGACGGCGACGCCGTCCAGGTCGACCCCGGCCAGGTCCAGGACTTCGTGAAGCAGACGATCGCCACCGCCGGCGGCTCCACCACCAGCACCTCCGCGTCCGGCGCCGCCAGCCCCAAGTCCGTCGACTACTCGGCGACCACTGTGGACGTCCGCAACGGCGCCGGCGTCTCCGGTCTGGCCAGCACCGTGCTGGAGAAGCTGGTCGGCAAGGGCTTCGGCCGTGGCGACACCGGCAATGCCAACGCCCGCAAGGCTTCCAGCGTCAACTACTCGTCGGCCGACAAGGCCGCCGCGCAGGCCGTGGCCAAGGCGCTCGGCGGCGTCCCGCTGGTCGCCGACGACTCCGTCACCGCCGGGCATGTCCGGGTCTACCTCGGCACCGACTACAACACCAAGTACGGCTTCACCGGCAGCTCGTCGTTGCAGCTCAACACCTTCGCCGCGGCCGCGCAGACCAGCTCGTCAACCGCGCCCATCACCGCCGACGGCGTGCCCTGCATCAACTAGCACCGCATCAACCAGCACCGCATCAACCAGCACCGCCCGGGAGTCATCCTTGCCGTTCGCGCTGGACAGCGAAGTGGCCGCTGCGCTGGCCGGCTTGCAAGCCGGCGACAACGGCCCCGCGACGCCCGCCCCGCGTGGCGACTGGCGGTCCCGTCGGGTCCTCGTCAACGCCATGATGGCGGGCCTCAACTCCGGCCAGCCC
Organism: Kutzneria sp. NPDC051319; assembly: GCF_040682195.1. Classification (NCBI taxonomy): domain Bacteria; kingdom Bacillati; phylum Actinomycetota; class Actinomycetes; order Pseudonocardiales; family Pseudonocardiaceae; genus Kutzneria; species Kutzneria sp. NPDC051319. Next base: position 24,023 of record NZ_JBFBAM010000011.1, read on the forward strand.
GAGCACGCTGACGTCGTGCGGACCGACCACCAGGTCGGCGTGCCGGCCCGGTGGTACGCGCCCGCCGGCGGCGGTAGTGGATCCGCGGTGGTCTACCTGCACGGCGGCGGCATGATCGGCAGCTCGGTCGACCATTTCGACCGGACGATCGCCGGTTACGTGGCCGACACCGGCGTGCCGATGCTGGCTGTCGACTACCGCCTCGCCCCGGAACATCCGCATCCCACGCCGGTCGAGGACTGTTACGCGGGCCTGGCCTGGCTCGTGGAACATGCCGCCGAACTGAACGTCGACCCCGCCCGGATCGCGGTGATGGGCGACAGCGCCGGCGGCGGGCTGGCCGCCGGCACCGCGCTGCTGGCCCGGGACCGAGGCCTGCCGGTGGCCCGGCAGATCCTCGTCTACCCGATGCTCGACGACCGGACCACCACGGACGACCCGGCGCTGGCGCCGTTCCTCGGCTGGTCCGCCGACGACAACTACACCGGCTGGCACGCCCTGCTCGGCGACGCCGCCGGCGGGCCCGAGGTGTCCTCGTACGCCGCCCCGGCTCGGGCGTCCGACCTGTCGGGCCTGCCACCGTCCTATGTGGAGGTCGGGGAGCTGGACCTCTTCCGTGACGAGTCCATCGACTACGCCCGACGGATCGCCGCCGCCGGCGCCTCCGTCGAGCTCCACGTGCATCCCGGCTGTCCGCACGGCTTCGAGCTCATCGCGCCCGACTCCGCCGTCGCCCGGCGCGCCCGGGCCGACCGACTCCGTGTGCTGAAAGGGTTTTAGCGCCGGCCCGTGGCCAGACCGCGCCCGACGAGGTAGTCGTAGCAGTTCTGGAGCAGCCAGTACATGTCGTAGTGCGAGCGGTCCATCTCCACGATGTTCCACTTCACCGACGGATTGGCGCGGGCCACGCCGTCAACGTCGATCACGCCCTGGCCGTAGGGCACCATGTAGTCGTCCATGCCGGTGGCCGGGCCGTCCTTGATGTGGATGTACTCCAGCCGGCGGCCCAGCGAGCGCTCGACGGCGACGGGGTCGACGCCGCCGGTCTGCGCCCAGTAGGTGTCGAGCTCGATGACGACGCGGGGATCCAAGGCGTCCAACAGGATCCGGTAGGCCTGGCGGCCGTTGAAGGAGTTGCGGAACTCGGCGAAGTGGTTGTGGTAGCCGATCCGCATGCCGTACGCGGCGGCGTTGACGACCGCCTGGTTGATCCGGTCCGCGCCGCGCAGGATGGCGTCGCGGGTGTCGAACTCCTCCGGCTCCAGGCTCCACACCAGGGTGCGCGAACCCAGTTCCGCGTAGGTGTCGAGGATGGACTTGGCATCGTCACCGGACGGGAACGGCGCGTGCGAGCTGCACAGCCCGAGCCCGAGGGAGTCGAGGCGCTTGCGCACCGCCGTCGGCGAGTTGTCGTACAGGTCGTAGCTTTCGATGGCGACGTAACCCATGGCCGCGACCTTGTTCAGCGTGCCGAGCAGGTCCTGCTCGGCCTGGTCGTTCAGCGACCACATCTGCAGGGCGATCGGCGCCGGACACTTGCGGCCGGGGGCCGCACCCGCAGTGGCGGCCGGCAGTGCGGCGCCGGCCGCCAGCACGGCGGCCGACGTCAACAGGGAGCGACGGCTGAGCGTCATGAGGACTCCTTCACAGGTGTCAAACGCCTGCCACTCCACCGGTCCCCGGGTCGACGGTCAAGTACGGGTGATCAATGGGGAACGTTTCAGTAGTACGGGCGTGGCCGCGGGCGCCCGACGACGAACCAGAGCAGGCTGCCCAGGAACGGCAGGCACAGGACCACCAGGATCCACAGGATCTTGCCGCCGCACCCGACGTCCGCGCCGAGAATGCTGAACAGCGCCGCCAGGAAGAAGACGACCAGGAAGATGCCCACGGCGATCAGGACGATCATGAGGCCGACCCCGATGCCCCGGGCGGCGAGGTCGTCGCTGATGGTGAAGGCCTGTGCGAGGTGTGCCATGACCCGAAGCTATGGGCTGATCGGGTTACCCGGCATCGATCCTGCGTCGGAACGCGCTGTACGACTTTAGTCGAACGCCAGCCACGAGCAGGACGGCCTGAGCGAATGGCAGGGGACGACCGGTATCGCTACTTGGACGAGTAGCGGTAGACGCCTGAGTCGCGGAGCTCGAAGCCGAGGCGTTGGTACAGGCGGTTGGCGGCCTCGCGGGAGGGCCGGGAGGTCAGGTCGACGGTGCGAGCGCCGGCCTCGGTGGCGATGCGGAGGGCGGCCAGCGTCAACTCCTCGCCGACGCCCTGGCCGCGGGCCGAGGAGTCGACGACGACATCGTCGATGTGGGCCCGCAAGCCGGTGGGAATGGGGTACATCACCAGGGTGAGGGTGCCGACGATGCCGGTGGCGTCGCGGGCCACCAACACCGTGGTGGCCTCGTGGCCGGCGATGCCCGCCAGCGCCGCCTTGGACAGCGGCGCGGCGGAGCGGGAGAGCTGGGGCAGCAGCCGGGCGAAGGCGGCGGCCACCTCGTCGGTGACGTCGGAAAGGACCTCGATCTTCACCGGCCCCACTGTGTCAGAAACGGGCTGCCGGGTCAGAACTACCGGGCCAGCAGCTGCTCGAAGGGCACGAAGGTGTCGGCCGGCTTGGCCACCGAACGCAGGCCGAGGGCCCGGTCGGCGAGCTCGGCGCCGGCCTGGCGGACCCGGTCGTGCAGGGAGGGGCTGCCGAAGTCGGACGAGGCGGCGTACACGCCGGTCGGGGTGACCTCGGCCCGCAGGTAGGCGAACATCGGGCGCAGCTGGTAGTCGAGCACCAGGGAGTGCCGCTCGGAGCCGCCGGTGGCGGCGATCAACACCGGCTTGCCGACCAGGGATTCCTTGTCCAGCACGTCGAAGAAGGACTTGAACAGCCCGCTGTACGAGGCGGTGAACACCGGGGTGACGGCGATCAGCGCGTCGGCCGAGGTGACCGCGGAGATGGCCGCGGACAGCTTGGGGCTGGGGAAGCCGGTCAGCATGTTGTTCGTGACATCGACGGCGATGTCCCGCAGCTCGATCACCGTGATCTCGGCGTCGCCCAGCGCCTCGCGGGTGGCGGCGGCGAGCTGGTCGGCCAGCAGCCGCGTGGAGGACGGCTGGCTCAGACCGGCCGTCACGACGGCGATGGTGGTCATGCGGACACCTTCTTCTGCAGCAAGGAAGCGTGGGTGGGGGCGTCGGGCACGTGGGCGGGCCGCTTGGCGTCGAGCTCCTTGCGGAGCACGGGAACGATCTCGCCGAGCAGGTCGAGCTGCTCCAGCACGGTCTTGAGCGGCAGGCCGGCGTGGTCCATCAGGAACAGCTGGCGCTGGTAGTCGCCGAAGTGCTCGCGGAAGGTCAGCGTCTTGTCGATGACCTCCTCCGGGCTGCCGACGGTCAGCGGGGTCTGCGAGGTGAAGTCCTCCAGCGAGGGCCCGTGCCCGTACACCGGCGCGTTGTCGAAGTACGGCCGGAACTCGCGCACGGCGTCCTGGGAGTTGCGGCGCATGAAGACCTGGCCGCCGAGGCCCACGATGGCCTGGTCGGCCGAGCCGTGCCCGTAGTGCTCGAACCGCTGCCGGTACAGCTGGATCAGCTGCTGGAAGTGGTAGGTGGGCCAGAAGATGTGGTTGGCGAAGAAGCCGTCGCCGTAGTAGGCGGCCTGCTCGGCGATCTCGGGGCTGCGAATGGAGCCGTGCCACACGAACGGCGGCACGCCGTCGAGCGGGCGGGGCGTGGAGGTGAACTCCTGCAACGGCGTGCGGAACTTGCCGGACCAGTTCACCACGTCCTCGCGCCACAACTTGTGCAGCAGCGCGTAGTTCTCGATGGCCAACGGGATGCCCTGGCGGATGTCCTTGCCGAACCAGGGATACACCGGCCCGGTGTTGCCGCGGCCCATCATCAGGTCGACCCGGCCGTCGGCCAGGTGCTGCAGCATCGCGAAGTCCTCGGCGATCTTCACCGGGTCGCTGGTGGTGATCAGCGTGGTCGCGGTGGACAGGATGATCTTCTCGGTCCTGGCCGCGACGTAGCCGAGCATGGTGGTGGGCGACGAGGGCACGAACGGCGGGTTGTGGTGCTCGCCGGTGGCGAACACGTCCAGCCCGACCTCCTCGGCCTTGAGCGCGATCGTGACCATCGCCTTGATCCGCTCGGCCTCCGTCGGCGTGACGCCGGTGGTGGGGTCGGCCGTCACGTCGCCGACGGTGAAGATTCCGAACTGCATGTCCGTCGCTCCTCTCGACTCGTCCAGTACTTGAACACTCAACTACTGGGCGCTCGACAGTATTCCACGGTCAGCAGGGGTCCGTGGGGGAGTCCTCGCTCACATAGGTCCGCCACTCGGCGTCGCTGACCGGGGTGCCCCGCGTCGCGCACACCTGGCGGGCCACGGCCTCGGGATCGGTCTGCCACAAGGAGTTCGGCGCGTTGGCCACGCCCGCGGCCACACTGCCGCCACGCGGATCGAACGTCACCGCCGTCACGTTGTCGGTCGGGCCGGACAGGGTTGCCGACAGCTGGGGCGTGTGCGGGTCGCTGACGTCCCAGATGGACACCGTGCGGTCCCAGCTCGCGCTGGCCAGCGACTTGCCATCGGCGCTGAACGCCACCGAGGTGACGGTGTTGGTGTGGTCGGTCAAGGCGCTGACCTGCGACGGAGCGCCGCCGACGTTCCACAGCTCGACGGCATGGTCCTCGCCGCCGGTGGCCAGCAGGCGGCCGTCGGCCGACAGCGCGATGCTCCGGATCGGGGCCGGCCGGCTGGTGGCGATCGGGGACCTGCTGACCGGATGCACCGGATCGGAGACGTCCCACAGCCGAGCCGAGCCGTCATAACTGCCGCTGGCCAGGGTCTTCCCGTCGGCGCTGAACGCCAGCGAGCTCACGACGTCGGTGTGCTCGGCCAGTGGCCGCCCGATCGGCGTCACCTGTCTCGCGTCCGTCACGTCCCATAGTCTAATCAGGTGATCGTCACCAGATGTGACAATCATCTTTCCGGACGGATCGAAGACCACCGCCTCCAGTTGCCCGGTGGAGGCCGGCACGCTGGACAGCAGGGTCGGCCGGGCCGGATCGGAGACGTCCCAGAGCCGGGCCGTGTGGTCGTAGCTCACACTGGCCAGCGTCTTCCCGTCGGGACTGAACGCCGCCGAGGTCACCGGGCCACTGTGGCCGCTCAGAGTAGCCAGGGCCGTCGGGCGGCGCGGGTCCGAGGTGCCCCACAGTCGCACGGTGCCGTCGTAGTGACCGCTGGCCAGTACCTTGCCCGTCTTGTCGAAGGCCAGGCCCCAGCCGGACTGCGCATGGCCGTTCACCTCGGCGGCCCGCACGTCCCACACCGACACGCACCAGTTGGCGGCCCCGGTCGCCACCGACGAGCCGTCCGGGCTGAACGCCACCGCGCGGATGGTCGCCGGGGCCGTGAACGAGGCGACCTGGGCGCCGCCGGCCAGGTCCCAGAGCCGGGTGATGTGGTCGTCGCCGCCGGCCGCGACCGTCCGGCCGTCGGGGCTGAACGCCACGGCCTCCAGGAAGCTGGTGGCGCCGGTGAACGTCGACACCAAGCCGCCGGCGGTGTCCCAGACGCGGACCGTCTCGTCGTAGCTGGCGCTGGCCACCCGGCGGCTGTCCGGGCTGAACGCCACGCCCGTCACGGCGTTGGCATGCCCGGTGAGGACGCCGGCCGGCGCGCCGGTGGCGGCGTTCCACAGCCGCACGGTGTTGTCGTAGCTGCCGCTGGCCACCAGCTTGCCGTCGGGGCTGTAGGCGATCGAGGTGACGGTCTTCTCGTGTCCGTTGAGGACTCCGGCCGGCTTGATCTGACGACCGTCCACTTGCCACAGTCGAACCGTCTTGTCCCCACTGGCCGAGGCCAGGTGCTTGCCGTCGGGGCTGAACGCCAGCGCGAACACGCTGTCGGTGTGTCCCTTGGCCACCGCGAGCTGGGCCGGGCTGCGCGGATTGCTGACGTCCCACAGGATTATTGACCCATCGGCGACGCCGGCGGCCAGCTGCTTGCCGTCCCGGCTCAGCGCAACGCCATAGGCCGCGCTCGGCACCTGGACCGTCGCGACCTCGGTGCGGGCGCCGGCGTCCCACAGTCGGACCGACTTGTCCTTGCTGGCGCTGGCGAGGAGATTTCCCCCGTACGACAAGGCCGTCACGCCGTCGGTGTGCCCGAGCAGCCGGGTCGTCGCCGGCACGCCCGACGCGGTCAGCAGGCTGCCGCGGGCCTCCGTCGTCGGCGAGGTGCGGTAAGCCACCAGGCTAAGCTGCGCCGCCAGCGCGGGATCGGCCGCCAGCAGGGAATTCGCCCGCAGCGCCACCTGTCTGGACATGGCGTCGGCCCGCTCCTGCAACGCCGTGTTCCGCTCCACGAAGGCAAAAACCATCGAAGCCACGGCCACCAGCAGCAGCACCGTCAACGCCGCCACCAGCTGCCGCAGCCGCCGGGTCCGCCGCACCGCCGCCTGCTGCTCGGCGGCCTCGCGGGAACGGCTGGCGTCCAACAGTTCCCGCTCGATCGGGGCCAAGGTGCCGTCGTCCGGCGCCCAGTTCAGGGCGATCGCCAGCTTCGCGCCCCGATACAGCCCCGAGTCGTCGCGGCCGTCCCGCTGCCACGACCGGGCGTCCCGCGCCAGCTGCTGGTGCAGCCGCAGGCCCTCACGGTTGTCGGCCACCCACTGCCGCAGCCGTGGCCACGAGCGCAGCAAGGCCTCGTGGCTGATCTCCGCGGTGTCCTCATCCACCGTCACCAGCCGTGCCCGGGCCAGCGCGTCCAGCACCGCCGCCGCGGTCTCCGGGTCGGCGGCGCCCTCGATCAGACCGGCCCGGTCCACCCGGGCCCGGGTCACCTCGACGCCCTCGCCGACGTGCACCATGCGCAGCAGCAGCCGTCGCACGAGGTCCCGTCCGACCGGGTCGAACCGGGCATACGTGGCGTCGGCCGTGGTGGCGATGGCCCGATGGATGCCGCCGACCTCGGCGTATCCCTGCAATGTCAGCCGATTGCCGTCGCGGACCTGCCAGGTCGCCAGCAGCGAGTGCGCGAGCAGCGGCAGCACGCCGCCGGTGTCCTCCTCGGCCCCGAGATCGCGCAGCAGCACGTCGCTCAGGCCCGGCTCCAGCTCCAGGCCGGCTAGCGCCGCCGGCCGCTCGATCGCCTCCCGCAGCGCCGACGCCGTCATCGGGCCGACCACCACCGCCCGTTCGAGCGAGGCCAGCAGCTCCGGGAAGCGGGCGCAGTGCCCGTAGAAGTCGGCCCGCACCCCGTAGACCACGGCCGCGTTCAGCGCGGTCAGGGCCGCCACGAAGATCCGGCGCTGGGCCTCGTCCTCGCACTGCGTGAACAGCTCCTCGAACTGGTCGATCACCACCACCAGCCGCTCCGACCCGTCCAGCACGCCGGCCAGCTCGCCCGGGTCGTCCTGCATGATCGCCAGCAGCTCCGACGGCGGCCGGCCGGTGGCCTGGGCCAGCGAGGAGGCCAGCGCCTCCACCGGCTTGTTGCCCGGCGTGAACAGCAGCCACGACCAGCGGCGCGGCGTGGCCAGGTCCATGCCCTCGACCGTCGGCACCAGCCCGGCCCGCAGCAGCGAGGACTTGCCCGAGCCGGACGCGCCCACCACCGCCACCGGGCCGTCCCGACGCGGATCGCCGAGCCGGTCCACCAGCGTCGCCGTCAGCTGCTCACGTCCGAAGAAGTACTGCGCGTTGCCCACCGAGAACGCCAGCAGCCCCGGGTACGGGCTGCGACCCTCCCGGGCCGGCGTCGGCGGCTCCTCCTTGGGCAGCGTCACCGTCACCCGCGGCGTCGGGCGGCCCAGCACCGGGTCGTTGGCCAGGATCTGCTGGTAGACCGCCTGCACCTCGGTGCCCGGGTCCACGCCCAGCTCCGCCGCCAGCAGCCGGCGCAGCCGGTCGTGGTGCTCCAGCGCCTCCGCCTGCCGCCCGCCCCGGTACAGGGCGATCATGTGCAGAGCTCGCAACCGCTCGCGCAGCGGATTGTCCTCAACGGTCGTTCGCAGGTCCACGACCACTTCGGACTCCCGGCCCAGCGACAGCAGCGTCTCCGCCCGGTCCTCGATCGCCGCCAGCCGCAGCTCCTCCAGATGCTGCCGCTGGCTCTCCGCGAACGGCCCCGGCACCCCCGCCAGCGGCTCGCCCTGCCACAGGCGCAGGCCCTCGTCCCACTGCGCGATCGCCTGCTCCACCTCGTTGGCCGCCCGCGCCTGGCCCGCCTGCTGGAACGCGTGCTCGAACCGCCACACGTCCAGGTGCTCCGGCTCCAACGCCAGCCGATACCCCGAGCCCACGCTCGTCAGCACGCTGTCGCGGGCCGGCGCCTTGCGATCCCCCGCCAGCGTCTGCCGCAGCTTCGAGACGTAGGTGTGGATGATGCCCCGCACGCTTTCCGGGGGTTCCTCGCCCCACACCCCGTCCACCAGCTCGGTCCGCGACACCACCTGATTGCGCCGCACCGCCAGCTGCGCGAACAGGGCCCGTTGCTTCGGTGGCCCCAGCTCCAGCTCGCGTCCGTCGATCTCTGCGTGCAGCGCGCCCAGGAGCTTGACCAGCAGCATGGCTGCATCCTATGGCGCGCGGTGTGTTCCCGGGCGCGCGAGGCGTTCGGCGAGTTATCGTCCGTGGGTGCGCACGGTGCGGGTGGCTCGGGTCTACGACGATCCCAGCCCCGAGGACGGGGTTCGGGTGCTGGTCGACCGCCTCTGGCCGCGCGGACTGCGCAAGGACCTGGCCCAGTTGGACAGCTGGTGCCGCTCCGTCGCCCCGTCCGATGAACTGCGCATCTGGTACGGCCACGACCCCTCCCTGTTCGAGGAGTTCGCCGAGCGCTATCGCGCCGAGCTCACGGCCGCCGACCGGCAGACGGCGTTGCGGGGGCTGATCGAGACGACCGGCACGCTGACCTTGCTGACTGCCACCAAGGCCTTGGAGATCAGCAACGCCGCGGTGCTGGCCGATGTGCTGCGGTCGATGGTCTAAGCGCGACGGAGCGTCAGTTCGAACGGGGTGAATCCGTGTGAACGGTAGAACGCGATTGCCGTCTCGTTCGCGGCGAAGGCCGTCACGCGGAATTCGGTGGCCTCATTTCGTTCGGCCCAAGCGGTGAATTCGGTGACCAGTGCGGAGCCGGCGCCGGTGCGGCGGAACTGCTCGCCGACCCGCATGCTCTCCAGCACGGCGATGCGCGCGCCTGGGCGGATCTCGCTGGTCCGCAGCCGGCCGACCAGATGGCCGGCCGGCGCGCCGTCCGCCCTGGCCAGCAGGCACAGTCCGGCGCTGTCGCCGATCACGTCGCGGTAGTAGGCCGCGCCGTCCCGGCGCGGCCAGTCGGCGTCCATACGCGGGTCGTGCCGCCCGCCGTCCTCGGCGAACAGCGCGCCCACGGACGTCACCAGTTCGGGAATCAGTTCTTCGGCCGCTTCGACGATTGTCGTGGCCATGAAACGACCGTAGCCGATTCCATTAATCATGTAAATCAATCCTCGAACGTGACCTCCGGGGGCGGGCGGCGGAAACCGCGGGTGAGGTAGGTGAGATAGCAGACGCCGAGGGCGAGCCAGATGAGGCCGAGGGTGATGGCGGTGCCGTCGAGGTGGACGAGCAGCCAGAGGTCGACGGCGGCGCCGACGACGGGCACCACGAGGTTGCGCAGGACGGAGCCGCGCTGTCGCAGCCACAGGGCGATGACGGAGAGGTTGACGAAGGTGAAGGCGGTGAAGGCGCCGAAGTTGATGAACGAGGTCGAGGTGGTGACGTCGAGGGCCAGCGCGCCGAGGCCGATCAGTCCGATGAGGACGATGCCGAAGACGGGGGTCTCCAGCTTCGGTTGCAGGTAGCCGAAAAAGCGCTTGGGCAGCACGCCGTCACGGCCCATGGCGAACATCAGCCGGGACGCGCCGGCCTGGGCGGCGATGCCGGAGGCGAACTGGGCGACCATGAGCCCGGCCAGGAAGACGGCGGCGAACAGGGTGCCGCCGATGTCGGTGGCGATCTCGAACGCGGCCGAGGACTCGTCGTGGAAGGTGGCGCCGGGATGCACGAGCTGCGTGGCGTAGGCCAGGATCACGAACAGCACGCCACCCAGCAGCGCGGTCAGCAGAATGGCGCGGGGAATGGTCTTGCGCGGCTCGAAGGTCTCCTCGGTCAGCGTGGTCACGGCGTCGAAGCCGAGGAACGAGTAGGCGGCGATGGCGGCCCCGGCGGAGATGCCGCTGAACGAGGAACCGTTGTGGTAGAAGGGAACCCCGCTGAACAGGCTCGGGGCGTGGCCGAACGACAGGATCACGAAGAACAGGATCACCAGCATCTGGAACGCCATCAGCAGGAAGTTGGCGGTCACCGCGACCCGGATTCCCAGCACGTTCAACACGGTCGTGAGAATGATGAAACCCAGCACCCACAGCCAACTCGGCACCGACGGGAACTGGGCGGACATGTAGGCGGCGCCGATCAGCCAGATCACCATCGGCAGGAAGAAGTAGTCCAGCAGCACCGCCCAGCCGACCAGGAAGCCGACGCGGGAGTCGATGGCCTTGCGCACGTAGGTGTACGCGGAGCCGGCGACCGGGAACTCGGAGGCCATCCGTCCGTAGCTGGCCGCGGTGAACAGCATCGCCACCGTGGCCAGGAGGTAGGCGGTCGGCACCGTCCCGTCGGTGGTGGTGGCGACGATGCCGTATGTGCCGAGCACGATCAGCGGCGCCATGTAGGCGAGTCCGAAAAGGACGACACCACGCAGGCGCAGATGCGGGGTGAGGGTAACGGTCATCGCGGGTCACCTCCACCCGGCCGCCACCGGCCGGGGTCGATCCTGCCCTGGTACAACGGAAGTTCGATCGGCGCGTCGCCGTCACGGAACTGGTCCCACATGCGGTTCACGCCGGCGGTGCCGCGCTGGCGAACCCGGGCCACCTCCTCGACGTCCAGTGTCACGGCGAGCACGGCCGGATCGGCGCCGGCCGTCTCGGCCAGCACCTGGCCCTCGGGCCCGACCACCACGCTGGATCCGACGCCGAACGGCCCGGCCACGTTGAGGCTGACCACAAAAACCTGGTTGACGATGGCATTGGCCCGTGCCAGCACCAGTTCCTGCGCGCGGTCGGGCGTGGTCGTCTGCACGGGGTTGAGCACCACATCGGCCCCCATCCACGCCAGGTGCCGGGTCAATTCCGGGAACCACGCGTCGTAGCAGATGGAGAAGCCGACGCGGCCGGCGTCGGGGATGTCGAAGACGACGAACCGGTCGCCCGGGTCGTACGGCTCGTACGGCCGCCACGGGAAGATCTTGCGGTACGACGCGACCAACGAGCCGCCGGGGGAGAAGGCCAGGGCGGTGTTGAACACCTCGCCCGACGGTCCCCGCTCGCAGACGGTGCCGGGAACCAGCCAAATGCCCAGGTCACCGGCCATTTCGGCCAGCCGGCGGGTGCGCGGGCCGCTCAACGGCTCGGCGGTGTCGCGCGGGTTCTCCGCTCCGCACAGGTGCAGCTCGGGGTACATGACCAGGCGCGTGCCCGGGTGGTCGGCGAGCACGGCCGCCAGCTCGTCGGCGAAGGTGTCGAGCGGCCGGTCGAACGGCACCGGTTCGGCCTGCACCAGCACTGTGGACAGCACGGCGGCTCCTTCCGCGTTGTCGGCAAAATAGTCCAGGTTGAACACTTTCACAAGACTGTTCAAAATGATCCCTTTTAGCCGGTAGGGTGACGCCCATGGACGGCCTGAGCGCGCCCGCGCTGACCGGTATCCGCAGGTTGTCCGCGCTGGACACGGTGCGGGCGCGGATCGCGCTGGCCGTCGAGCTCGGGTTGCTGGCGCCGGGCGAGGCGCTACCGCCGGGGCCGGAGATCGCCTCCGCGCTCGGGGTCGGCGAGATCACCGTGCGCCGGGCCCTGGTGTCGTTGTGCTCGGACGGCGTGCTCGTGCGACGACGCGGCCGAGGCGGCGGCACGTCGGTCGCCGCCGAGCCGGCCTTGGGCGTGGTGGCGGAGATCGCCGCCTACACCGGCGCCGGGGCCGAGGTGCACGAGCTCATCGATCACCGGCTGGCACTGGAGACCGGCCTGGTTCATCTGGCGGCGATCCGGCGCGCCGACGACGCCGTGCCGGCGATGGAGGATCTGGTGCAGCGCATGGAAAAGGCGTCTGGCTGGGCCGAGTTCCACGAGCTCGACGCGCGGTTCCACGCCACGGTGGTCGAGGCCAGCGGCCTGACCGCGACCGAGCGGTACGGCGAGGTCGTGCGGGAGCTCTACCGCTACTACCTGCCGTATCCCTTGGCATACCTCCGCGAATCCAACCGTGAGCACGCCAAGCTCGTGGCGGCGATCGACCGGCGGGACGCCGTCGCCGCGGTGGAAGTCACCTGCCGGCACGTCGAAGTGCTGCACGAGACCATGTTGTCCAGACATTCCCGTTAGTTCCCACACTCTGGATGCGCTTCCCTCGCCGTGGCCGGCATTGTTAGGCATACGGCCATGCGCTTGCACATCCTCGCGTTGGCCGTCGCGGCCCTCGTCCCCGCCCTGCCGGCCACCGCGGCCGCCGCCGAGCCGTCGCTGCCGCCGCTGACCGTGCTCACCGACGCTCTTGGGGCCGGGAAGGGCGACATCTTCCTCACCCCGACCTCCGCCGACGGCAAGTACGCCAACGGCGTGGCCATCCTCAGTCCCGACGGCAGGAAGACCGTGTGGTCGCACGCCGTGCCGGCCGGCCTGTCGGCGGCCGACTTCCGCAAGCAGAACTACCGTGGCCGGCCGGTGCTGACCTGGTGGGAGGGCAAGGGCTTAGGCGGGTTGGCGGTCGGCGTCGACCAGATATACGACGCGGGCTATCACAAGATCGGCGAGGTGCGGGCGGGCAACGGCTATCAGGCCGACGGACACGAGTTCGTCATCACGCCGCGCGACACCGCCCTGGTCCTGGCCTACAAGCAGGCCACCGCCGACCTCACCGCGATCGGCGGCCCGTCCCGGCAGCAGGTGCTCGACGGCGTCGTGCAGGAGATCGACATCGCCACCGGGAAGGTGCTTTTCCAGTGGGACAGCAGCGATCACGTGCCGTACTCGCGGAGCGAGCAGCCGTTGCCGGCCTCGCCGGACACGCCGTGGGACTGGTTCCACATCAACGCCGTCAAGCCGGACGGCGGCAATCTGCTGCTGGACGCCCGGAACACCTGGGCCGCGTATGAGGTTTCCCGCCGGGACGGCCGGATTCTGTGGCAGCTGGGCGGAAAGGCCAGCTCGTTCCGGCCGGCCGGGGCGGAGCTCAACGCCGCCGGCGCGCTCGTCGCGTGGCAGCACGACCCTGAGCCGTTGGGCAACGGCTACTACAGCTTCTTCGACAACGAGTCCGCCGGGGTCGCCAACACCGGCAGCGGGGCCGTCTCCGAGTACGACCACAGCCGGGTCGCCGTGGTGAAGGTGGATCCGGCCAAGCACACGGCCACCTTGGTGCGGGCCTACAGCCAGCCCGCCGGGCTGCTCGCGACGTCACAGGGCAACGCGCAGCCCGAGCCGGGCGGGCAGACGTTCGTCGGCTGGGGCGCGCTGCCGCACCTGTCGGAGTTCGACCGGCACGGGGCCGTGGTGTTCGGCGCCAAGTTCCCCGCCGGTGTGAACACCTACCGCGCCTACCGTTTCGACTGGCGGTGAACCACTGCGCCGGCCGCCCCTGGGGGACGGCCGGCGCGGTGTCGCAGGCTCAGCCGCCGACCTGGGAGGCGGCGGTCCGGGCGCGGGACATGAACTGGTTGTAGGCGCCGTTCTGGTACGTCGTCCACGGCGTCCAGTCGCTGCCGTTGGACGAGATGCGGGCCGTCTGCTGCGCGGCGGTGACCGGGTTGAAGGCCTGGTCGTCCGAGACCTCGCTGTGCCACTTGGAGTTGATCTGCCAGACGCCGCGGTCGCGGCTGCAGTCGGTGTTGATCAGCACCGCCTTGGTCCAGCCCTGGCTCTCGGCCAGCGCCACCGCGATGGAGATGATCAGGCCGTTGCCGTGCAGGCCGCCGTTGTTGCGGGCGTACTGGGCGATCTGCTTGTCGGACAGGTGGGTTCCGGCCAGTGTGCTCTTCTGCGTGCACAGCGGGGCGGCCGGCGAGGCCACCGCGGCCGGCGTGGTGCCGGCGGTCGCCAGTGGGGCGGCGGCCAGGAGTCCGCTGAGCACGAGCCCGGACAGCGCGACAAGGCGCGTAGAAGCCTTCGCCATGATGTTTCCTCACAGTCATCGCAGGGGTAATGACGTGATTCACGTGGCGGCGTCCGCCCATCCTGACAGCGAACGATCCTCGGGCGAAGCGTTCACCCTTGACAGATTTGGTCTAGACCAGAAGGGAGGGCCTAGAAAAACGCCACCCCGGCCGGAAAGCCGGGGTGGCGTCCTGTGCTGCCGGTGAATCAGCCGGCGACGGGCGCCGGCGGGGCGGCGCAGGTGGCGTCGGAGACGTTGCCGGGCTTACGGGTCGGCAACGTTCCGGCGCTGAGGTAGTTGCCCAGCACGGTGTTCACGCACGTGTCCGCGCTCGGCGTGACGCCGTGGGTGATGGCGCCGTTCACGGTCAGCAGCGCGGAATGCGCATACCGCTGGCGCAGCGCCATGCTGCCGGACGGCGGGGCGACGCCGTCGAGCTCGTTCTGCAGCAGCAGCACGCTGCCCACGCCGTACCCGAGCACCGGCACCGGGTTCGAGGCCTTGACCGGCCACACCCGGCACGGGGCGTTGAACCAGGTGTTGCCCCACGTGATGTCCGGCGCCTGGGTCGCACTCGCCACGGCGTTGGCGCGCCACGTCGACCAGTCGGCCGGCCACGGGGCGTCGGTGCAGACCTCGGACAGCAGCGCGGCGTAGATGTTGTCGCTGCCGCGCTGGTAGAACTGCGTGTACAGGCCCTGCAACGCGGTGGCGTCGCCGGTGTGCACGAAGCCGGCGAACAACCCGCCGAGCGTGGGCCAGAACGCCTCGTAGTACGGCGTCAGCGTGAGCAGGTCGGTCAGTTCGGCCGGCCCGATCAGGCCGTTGGCCGGCTGCGCCGTCACCTTGGCCAGCTGCGCGTTCCACACCTGCTTGATGGCGTCCCGCGTGGCGCCCAGGTGGTAAGTGGCGTCATTGGCCGCCAGCCAGTCGAAGAAGAGGAAGAAGTTCCGCTGGAGATTGGCGTTCTGGTCCAGGTCGGCCGCCCGGTACCAGACCTCGTCCGGGTTGATCGCGCTGTCCAGCACCAGACGCTTGACGGTCAGCGGGTGCAGGGTGGCGTACACCTCGGCCACATAGGTGCCGTAGGACTGGGCGTACAGGCCGACCTGGTTGACGCCGAGCGCCGCCCGCACGTCGTCCAGGTCGGCGGCGACGTCGGTGGTCCTCATGTGCTGCAACAGATCCGAGTGCGTGTTGGCGCACGCGGTGGCGTAGCCCTGCACGCGGTTGAGCCAGTTGACCTCGTTGGTCGGCACGGTCGGCGCGTAGCCCGGCCGGTTGAACGAGTTGTAGCCCGGGTCGCACGACAGCGCGGGCACGCTGGGCGCGATGCCGCGGCGGGCGATGCCGATCCAGTCGTAGCCGTCCGCGCCGGGCAGCTGCTGCCCGAGCAGCGAGGACTCGTAGCCGGCCCCGGCCAGCGGGTCCGGGGCGGTCAGCATGACGCCCTGATAGGCGCTGGATGCCTTGTGCGCCACCCGGGACAGCGCGAGTGTGATCTTCGCGCCGCCGGGGTCGGCGTGGTTGAGCGGCACCTGGAGCGTGCCGCACTGGGCGCCGGCGTTGGCCAGCGTCGTGTCCTGGCAGGCGCCCCAGGCGATGGTCTCGTGGGGCAGGGTCGCGCCGACAGCGGCCGCGTTGCCCATGGTGATCACTGCCGTCACGACGACGGCGGCAGCGGACAGCATGCGTCTCACCAGTAATTGCCTCTCTCACGGTGGTTCCCGTGATCACCGTAGGCAGCGCGGCTGTGCGCGTGCGCGATCCCGGTCGGTTTCGGGTCATGTTTTGTTCCCGTACGGACAGCGGCGCTAGGGTGCGGGAATGACCGCGGGCATTCTGGGCAGCCTCGTCGCCGGACTGGACTTTCCGGACTGGGTGCGCTGGATCGGCCTGGCGCCGTTGGCCGCCGGCGCCCTTGTGGCGTGGCCGGCCCGTCGCGAGCGCGGCCCCCGCCTCGGGGGCGGGCTGGTGCTGGCCGGGGCCGGGCTGCTCATCCTGCTCGCCGGCTGAGAAAACCGCGATCGCGGTTTACGGAATTGTCCTTGCCGCCGTGAATTCCGCCCCGCAGAAAACTCGCTGCAACCCGCTGAGCCGCCGTGCGCGTGTTCACTGATGGAAGCGAGGACACGGAGGGGACATGGCCGATCGCGACATCGCGTTCGCGCAGTTCGTCACGGCTAAAGCCGACGGTCTGCAACGCACGGCGTACCTGCTGTGCGGTGACTGGCACCGTGCCGAGGACCTGACCCAGGTGACGTTCACCAAGCTCTACCGGCAGTGGCACCGCCTGACCGACCTGGGCGCGCTGGACGGCTATGCCCGCAAGGTGCTGGTCCGCGCGTTCCTGTCCGAGCGGCGACTGGGCTGGTTCCGCCGTGAGCACGTCACCGCCGAGCACGCCGACCAGCCGGAACAGGGCGGGGACCGGCCGGAGGACCGCCTGATGCTGCTGGCCGCGCTACGGCGCGTGCCGGCGGGGCAACGGGCGGTGCTGGTGCTGCGGTACTGGGAGGACATGTCCGTCGAGGACACCGCCCGGCTGCTGGAGTGCTCCGAGGGCACGGTCAAGAGCCAGGCCGCGCGCGGGTTGCAGACCCTGCGCGCACTGCTGAACGTGACACCACTGAGCCCGAGGAGGGGCGCGTGAACGAGCAGGACCTGCGGGAAGCACTCCAGGACGCGATGACCGACGCTGTCCCGCCGCGCACGGTGACAGCGGACGCCGCGCTGAGCCGGGCCCAGCGCGTGCAGCGGGTCCGGCGCGCCAACATCCTAGGGGCCGGGGTCGCGGTCGCCGTGATCGCGCTGGTGGCGGGCGCGTTCACCATCAACAGCCCGCACACGACACTGAACACGGCGGCCGGGCCGGGCACGACGCCTCCGCCGACCTCATCGGTCGAACACGGCGACCGGACCCAGCAGAAGGGCCCGCAGAACGACAGGAGCGTGCAGCTGCTGGACGCGTTGGACGGCATGCTGCCGTACCCGATCCAGAAGGCCACCGACACGCAGACAACCGGCGCCAGGATCCCCTTGCGCACCCACCAGGCGCAGGTCGAGGACTGGGACCGGAACACGTGGAGCTACCAGGCGGTCGAGCCGGTGGCCCCGGCCGGCGGCGGCATCGGCGCCGGGCGGCTGATCGTGGAGGTGTACGGGCCGGGCAACCAGATCCCCACCGACTCGTGCGCGATGGCCAGGGCCTTCTGGGGCGTCGGCGGCGACTGCGAGGAGGTCCAGGTGGTCGGCAAGCACATCGGGCTGGTCCAGCACACCGCCGACGGCCGCGTCGATTCCCTGGCGGCGTACCGGTATCCGGACGGCACGGTGGTGTACCTGGCGCAGAGCGCCAGCATCTACCAGGCCGGCACGGCGGCGCTGCCCAAGCCGCCGCTGACCGACGCCCAGTTGGTCAACCTCGTGCTCACGCCGGGGTTCAAGGTGGCCTGAGGATTTCGTTGGGACGAACGGGCCTTCGTGTGCCAACCTGATCGCCGACAGCGGACGATCAAGGGGGCACGGTCATGGAGAAGATCCCGACGATCTTCGAGCGGGACGGCCGGTTCCACGTCGTCGACCGCCCGCGCGCCGACTGCGCGTGGGTGTTCGACGGCGAGGGCGTGGCGACGGAGAAGCTGGACGGCACCAACGTCCGGCTGACCGTGCGCTGCGGCGCCATCGTCCGGGTCGAGAAGCGGCGCAACCCGAACAGGGAGCAGAAGGCGCGCGGCATCGTCGACGGCTGGTACGTCGACGCCGGCCCCGAGGACAAGTGGATCATGGCGGCGGCCGACGGCACGGACGTGTCGGCGTGGCCCGACGGCGAGCACTCGTGCGAGGCGATCGGGCCGCGCGTGCAGGGAAATCCGCTGGGGCTGGACAAGCACGTCTGCTTGCCGTTCAACCTGAGCGCGCCGGTGTACGCCGACGTGCCGCGGGACTTCGCCGGCCTGCGGGCTTTCCTGGCCACTGTGGACAGTGTCTACTCGCCGGGCAACCTGGCCGAGGGACTGGTGTTCCACCACTCGGACGGGCGGCGGGCGAAGATCAAGCGCAAGGACTTCGGCCCGTGAGAGCTGCCCCCTTGAGAGTGCACTATCCGCGCACGCCGCATCTCCCGTGGTCGCCGGGGGCGACGGCCGACGACGTCCGGACCACCGACCTGTCGGGGTTGGCCGGGCGTGAGGTCGTCGTCACGGAGAAGCTGGACGGCGAGAACACGACGCTCTACCGCGACGGCCTGCACGCCCGGTCATTGGACTCGGCGCACCACCCGTCGCGGGCGTGGGTGAAGTCCTTGCACGGCAGTGTGGCGAGCGCGATCCCCGAGGGATGGCGGGTGTGCGGCGAGAACATGTACGCCCGCCACTCCCTGGGCTACGACGACCTGGACAGCTGGTTCTACGCCTTCTCGGTGTGGGCGGGGGAGCGTTGCCTGTCCTGGGACGCCACCGTGCGGTTCGCCGCCGGGCTGGGCGTTCCCGTGCCGAAGGTGTTGTGGCGCGGGGTTTTCGACGAGCGGGCGTTGCGTAAGCTCCGGCTGGACCTGGGCCGGCAGGAGGGCTACGTGGTCCGGGTCGCCGACAGCTTCCAGGCCGAGGATTTCCGCCACTGTGTGGCGAAGTGGGTGCGGACCGGGCACGTGCGGACCGACCAGCACTGGATGCTCGGTCCGGTGGTGGCCAACGGCCGTGGACCGTCGGCCTCGCTGTGGGACGTCCGTGCCGGCATGGCGCCGGACGTGCCGTCTTTGCTTGCCGCGGTCGGGTTTTCGTCGGCCGATGATCTCGGCGACGTTGTCGGACGGTTGGACCTGTTGGGGCGTAGGGGAGATGCCCGGCTGGCCGGTGTGCTGGCCATGGCGCTGCGTGGGCAGCCTCGCCGCCGCGTTGCCGCGGACCTCGTTGCGCCGCTGGGAATACGGCTGGCCCGGCAGGTCGCCGACCTGACCGGGCTGTACGGCCGACTGCTGACGCCGTTCCCCGACGACGAGCGCCGGCTCGGGTTGACGCGTCTGGCGTTGGCGGCCGATCTCGGCGTGCTGCATGCCGTCGCGGCGGCGGCCCAGCCCGACAACCAACAGGTCGAGTGGTCGGCCATGCACGCCGAGGAGGCCGGGCTGCTGGGCGAGCGGCCGTTCGAGCGGCTGAAGTGGGCGCTGCGGCGGGAAGGGCTCGACGAGGACGTGGCCGACCGGTGCTGGGCCGAGGCCCGGTGCCGGATCTCCACGCCGTCGGAGGCGATCCCGCTGACCTGGCGCTGGCGCGCCGGCGACTTCCCGCGCCTGATCGCCATGATCGGGCCGTCCGGCAGCGGCAAGAGCCAGTTCATCAAGTCGCTCCGGGGAATCGACGAGGTCGTGTCGCTCGACGATCTCCGCGAGGCCCGTGGCTCCCGCGAGGACCAGAGCGCCAACGCGGCCGTGTTCCACCTCGCCGTGCGGCGCCTGCACCGGGCACTCGGCGACGGTCGCACGGTCGTGTGGGACGCCACGTCGTTGAATCGCCGGCATCGGGCCATGGCCCAGACGGTCGCGGCCCGGCGGGATGCCTTCGTCACCAACGTGGTCTTCCTCGTTCCGGAGGAGGAGCTGGTCCGGCGCAACGGCATCCGCCCGCACCCGGTGCCGTCGGACGTGCTTTCCGCCCAGCTGGGCCGTTTCTCGCCGCCGTACCCGGGCGAGGCGCACCGGACATGGTACGTCGGGCGGTCCGGTAGGGTCGAGGACGTCGCCGGGGCGCTCGGCCGCGAGGAGGGATGATGCGGACCAGCGAGGAGATCTACCACCGGGTGCGCTGGGATCCGCGGTTCGACCCGGCCCGTTTCGTGCTGGGTGTCGGCATGCGCGGCCGGCCGCCCAAGCGCGTGCCGCTGCCGGCTTTCGTGCCCGGCGGCGAGATCCCTTGGCACCGCGTCATGTTCGTCGAGGCCGACGGCGAGGTCGTGTGGGACCGGTCCACCGGTGTCGACCGCATCGACGAGTCCGAGGCCGGCCGTGTGCTCGATCCTCGCCGCCTGCGCGCCCCGTTCTTCACCGCCCGTTCCCCGTTCGCCTGGGACGGCCTGGCCTGGTCGCCGTTGCGCAGTGTCCAAGATGGACGGTTCGGCGACAGCCGGCTGCGGGTGCTGACGTGGAACACCCTGTGGGACCGCTACGACGCCGACCGCATCGACTCCGCCGGCCGCCGCCCGCGACTGGTCGAGGAGTTGGCTCGTGCCGACGCCGACGTGATCGCCCTCCAGGAGGTCGAGGGCGCCCTGTTGCCCCTGCTGCTGGCCGCGCCCTGGGTTCGTGCCGGCTATGTCGTCAGTTCCGTGGACGGCCGTGAGGTCGACGGCAACGGATTGCTGTTGCTCAGCCGGGTTCCGGTCCGTGAGGCCGGCTTCCACCAGCTAGGGCCGCACAAGGGCGTGGTGGCATTCGTGGTCGAGACCGCCGGCGGCGTCGTCGCCGTCGCGGCCACGCACCTCACCAGCGACCACAGCGACCATGGCGCGGAAACCCGTTCCCTGGAGCTCGCCGCCATCGCCGACGGTCTGTCCGATGTGGACTGCCGCGTGGTGTTGCTTGGCGATGTCAACGATGGCTCGGTGATGCCGGCGGACGCTCTGCGCCTCATCGACGCCTGGACCGAGGTTCACGGTTCCGCCGACCAGACCCCGACCTTCGACCCGGTAACCAACCCCTTGGCCGCGGTCTCATCGCTCACCGGCCTCCCTGCCCGTATCGACCGTGTCCTGGTCCGTGGTCTGCGTCCGGTGCAGGCGTCCGTGCGGCGCGCGCCCGTCTCCGATCACTACGGCGTCGAGGCGGAACTGTTGGTGGGCAAGGCCGACGGCGAGGTGCTCGACGTCCCTCCGACGTCCCGCACCGCCGTCGCCTGGCTACCGCCCGACCTGCCCGAGATCACAGAGCTCCGACGCCGCCACGATCCGCAGGTCGACCGCTGGCCAGCGCACGTCACTCTCTTG
This sequence comes from Kutzneria sp. NPDC051319, assembly GCF_040682195.1. Lineage (NCBI taxonomy): Bacteria > Bacillati > Actinomycetota > Actinomycetes > Pseudonocardiales > Pseudonocardiaceae > Kutzneria > Kutzneria sp. NPDC051319. The sequence continues at coordinate 45,206 of NZ_JBFBAM010000011.1, forward strand.
TTCGGCTTCGTCCCCGAGTCGTCCTTCGAGCAGGCCGTCCCCTTGTTGGCCGCTGCCGCCGCCCAGGTTTCTCCATTCCCCGTGCGCCTCGATGGCGTGGACACCTTCGGCCATCGAGACGATGCCACGGTCTGGCTCGACCCGGTTGCCCCGCAGTGGCCTCACCTCCAGGCCGCACTCACCCGTCCTTTCCCCTCTTGCCGCCCCAAGTCCTTCACTGCTCACCTGACTCTGGGACGCACCCGTGACGCGCAAACGGTTGCCGCCGAATGCCGGTCCGCTCTGTCCCCTGTGGACACCACCGTCGGTGAGCTGGCCGTGTTGTCTCGCCGTGGCGGCGAGCCCATGCGCGTCAGGGCCGTGATCTCCCTCGGCACCGGTGCCGTGCAGTGGATCCCCGCCGACGACGGCGCGCCTGTCGGCGGCAGCGGACCGGTACAGGCGCTGCTCGACCGTGTAGCCGAGGCCCTCCCTGACGGCGTGGTGCACCTGGTCGGATCGCACGCCATGGACTGTGCGCTCCCCGACGCCGATGTCGATTTGGTCGTCGCGGTCCCCGGCCCCGTCGACGTGACCTGCCTCAACATCCGCGATGCCAGCGACATCCGGGCGGTCACCGGCGCACGGGTGCCGGGCGCCCGGCTGCGGATCCGGTCTCGGCCGGTCGATCTGGTGTTCGTCGAGACCGGCGATGTGGATCCGGCCGAGGCCGTCGAGCGGCGGGGCGAGCTGGGATCGGCGGCGGCGACCGCGCTCAGCGCGGTGACCGATGCCGCCGCCCTCAGGGGACGGAACACCGTCCTGATCCGGCACGTGAAGGCCTGGGCCAAGGCCCGGGGCCTGGCCTCGGCGCCGTTCGGCGGCCTGCCGAGCATCGCTTGGGCGATCATGGCGGCCACCATGGATTCGGCGGGCCCCGCCGACTTCTTCGCGCGTTGGGCCGCTTGGGACTGGCGTGATGCCGTGTCGCTCACCGGCCGTTCCAAGGCCTATGGGCCGGTCACCGTGGTGACGCCGACGGCTCCGGTTCGGTCGTGCACGGAGCAGGTCGGCGTAGGCATGCGTGACCTCGTCACGCAGGAGCTGTACCGGGCATGGGAGATCGCTGCCGAGTCGACCGATCCGTGGCCGCGGCTGCTGGAATCCCCGCCCATGCACCAGCGGCACGCCGCGTGGGCCGTGCTCACCGCCTCCGACGAGGGCCGCCTCCGTGGCCGTGTCCGGGCATTGCTCACGATGCTGGAGCCGGAGACGCCCGACCTGCACGCGTGGCCTCGCCCGTTCGCGCCGAACCAGTACGCCATCGGCCTCGGGCGCACCCCGGTCTCCGCCTCACTTCTGGCCGAGATCGCCTCGGGATGGAGCGCCGGCGCCACCGTCGAGTGGGTGCCGAACGGCGGCGTTCCCACTCTGCCCTGATATCGGCTTGCTCTCGCATGCCACAGTGGGGTTGTGGATCTGCTCCAGGCCGGTCAGATGCTGCGTCCGCTGTGGCCCGACCTCCCGGTCACGGCCGTCTTCCCTCGCACCGGCGGCCAGCTCAGCTCCGTCTTCGAGGTCCGCGCCGCCGACCGCTCGGCGATCGTCAAGGTCTATGACGAGAAGTGGCGTTGGAAGCAGGCCAAGGAGGCCCACGTCTATGGCCTGCTGTCCGAGCACGGCATTGCCCCGGTGCCCGTCATCCTCCACCTGGAGCCCGATCCCAGCGTGATCGGCCGCGCTTTCACCGTCATGACGACGCTTCCCGGCACTCCGCTGTCGGAGACCGCCGTCCCCGACATCGCTTCCGTGTACCACCAGCTGGGCCGTCTGCTCGCGTCCATCCACGCCATTTCCCAGCCCGGCTTCGGTTATCTCACCACCCATGTCCTCGATCCCGTGCCGGACAACACTTCGTACATGGCCCGCCAGTTCACCCGCAAGCTCCGCGAGTTCCTCGCCCTGCACGGCGATCCCGCTTTGCACGACCGCGTCCAGTCTTTTGTCGCCGCCCACTGCGACCTGTTCGCCCTCTGCGGCGCACCCGTCCTCTGCCACAACGACGTCCACGAGGGCAACATCCTGGTCTCCGACGGCCGCATTACCGGCCTCGTCGACGTAGAGAACGCCCTCGCCGGCGATCCGTGGCTGGATCTGGCCAAGGCCGACTTCTACGCCGCCCGTGGCTCCGCCCTCAAGCTCGACGCCCTCTTCGCCGGCTACGGCGCCCTCCCCGACGCCCGGATGCCCCTCTACCGGCTCTATCACGCCCTGGAGCTGTGGGACTGGTTCGCCTCCACCGGCGACGCCCAGTATCTCCCCGGCATTGCCGCTGAGATGGCCGCCCTCGCCTCTTGACCGGTCCGCATGCATAAACCCCACCTCCGAGTGGGTAGCCAACCGCCATGGCTACGCGAGTGAGGGAGACGGAGCGCAAGTACGAGCCGGCGGGCACGGGGGGTGGACTGCTGGCCGGGGTGCCGGGTGTGACGGTGGTGGGCGGCGGGGATGTGCTGCTGGACGCCGTCTACCACGACACCGCGGATCTGAGGCTGGCGCAGAGCGGGGTGACGCTGCGGCGCAGGAGCGGGGGAACCGACGCGGGGTGGCATCTGAAGCTGCCGGTCGGCCGCGATGCTCGGGACGAGGTCAGGGCGAAGGGCACCAAGGACGCGAAGCGGGTGCCGAAGGAGCTGTCGGACCTGGTGCTGGGGTTGACGCGGGGGGAGCCGCTGGCGCCGGTGGCGCACATCCGGACCAAGCGGAAGCGCTGGGAGCTGCTCGACGGCGAGGGGCACGTGGCGGCGGAGATGGTGGAGGACGACGTCATCGCCCAGACGCTGGGGGAGAACGAAGAGGTGAAGGCCTGGCGCGAGGTGGAGGTGGAGCTGGTCCACGGCGGGGGAGAGGTGTTCGAGGTGGTCGAGCGGCACCTTGGCCGGCCGTCGACGGCGCCGGCGAAGCTGGTGCGGCTGCTGGGGGAGCGGATACCGAAGCGGCCCAAGGCGTCCGATCGGATCACGAAGTACGTCCAGGAGCAGGCAAGGCAGATACGCCGACAGGACATCAGGGTCCGCCAGGATGCCGACGACGCGGTGCATCAGATGCGCGTGGCGAGCCGGCGGGTGCGGAGCGTTCTCCAGGCGTACAAGGGATCGCGAGGGCTGAAGGAAGAGCTGCGATGGCTGGGCGAGGTTCTGGGCGAGGCCCGGGATCTGGAGGTCCTGCGCGAACACCTCGAACAGGAAATCGAGGCGCTCCCGCCGGAGCTGGTGCTGGGCAATGTGCGGCAGCGGCTCGTGGAGACGTTCGCGCCCAGGGAGCAGGAAGCCCGCACGAAGGTCCTGGAAGCCTTGCGTAGCAAGCGGTACTTCGCTCTGCTCAACCGGTTGGAGACGACGAGGGTCCGCCCGGTGAAGCCGAAGAAGCGGCTGGGCAAGACAAAGCGACGGGTGCAACGGGCCAGCGAGGACGACGGCAAGACCCTGCACGACGTGCGGAAGGCGGCCAAGCGGACCCGCTATGCGGCGGAGGCGGCGGACAAGCAGAAACTGGCCCGGCGCATGAAGAAGCTGACCAAGGTGCTCGGCGAACACCAGGATTCCGTTGTGGCGCGCCGGGAACTGAGGGCCATGGGCGTGCAGTCCCATATGGACGGAGACAACGCGTTCACCTACGGCCTGCTGTACGGATGTGAGCTACGTCGCGCGGAGAAGGCGGAGGAGTCCTTGCGGCGCAAGGTTTAAAAAAGGCCGCAGCGGGTATCCAAGAGTCAACTTCCCCCGGCGAACAGGAGTTCAGATGGGAATCATCCTGGCGGTGCTGTTACTGGCCATCGTGCTCGGCGGCGTCGGCTTCGCCGTGCACGCACTGTGGATCATCGCGGGCATTGTGCTCGTCGTATGGCTGCTGGGCTTTCTGGTGCGTTCCGCCGAGGGCGGCGGGCACTGGTACCGCTGGTGACCCGACAAGGCCGACTAGCCGTACAGAGGAGGAGTTGGATATGAGCACGGAGCGCAAGTTCGAGGGCAAGGCCGACGAGGTCAAGGGCAAGTTCAAGGAAGGCGTCGGCGACGCCACCGGCAACGAGCAGTGGCAGGCCGAGGGCCGTGCGGACCAGGTCAAGGGTGGCCTGAAGCAGGCCGGCGAGAAGGTCAAGGACGCTGCCGAGAAGGTCAAGGACGCAGTGACGGGCAAGTGATGTGCCCCTCCGTCGCCCGCGCCGCCGTTTGGTGGCGCGGGCGACGGGTATCCAGGCCCAGCGAAGTGAGGCGAGCAGAGGACGGCCCGATGATCGAAGAAGACGTGATGACGCTGCCCCTGTCCGGTGAGCTGGACGTGGGCACCCAGGCGGCCACGTCGGCCCGGATCGCCAGGGCGCTGGACACGGCCCCGAGGTTCCTGGTGCTGGACCTGCGCGACGTCGACTTCCTCGGCTCGGCCGGCCTGTCGGTGCTGATCGAGACGCAGCGCGCGGCGGCGGCCCGCAACATCTCCATCGGACTGGTCGCGACCAGGCGGGCCACCCTGCTGCCGCTGGAGCTGACCGGCCTCACGACGATGTTCCCGGTGTTCGCCAGCCCGGAGGAGGCGGCCCGCTCAGCGCGCGCGCAGCGCGAGCAGGCAGGTGTCGTCCCGGGCGTTGGCGCCGACATGCGCCAGTAGCAGGTCGGCGTACTGCTCGATGCCCTCGACCGTGTGGGTCGCGGTCGTCACGAGCTCGTCGAGGCATTCGTCGATGTCCTGATGGGGCCGTTCCACGAGCCCGTCGGTGAACAGCACCAGTCGGTCCCCGGGGGCCAGGACCAGGGTGTTCTCCTCGTACGTCGGCGAGCTGAAGGCCCCGAGCAGCGGACCGGCCGGCAGCGGCAGCAGGGACGCCACGCTGTCCCGCACCAGCAGCGGCGGCAGGTGCCCGGCCCGCGCCCAGACCAGCGTCGACGTCGACGGGTCGTACATCCCACACAGCACGGTCCCGCTCACCCGCTCCGGCAGCGCCGCGGCACTGGTGTTCAGCCAGGCCATGATCTGAGCCGGCGGGGCGCCGGTCATCGCCAGGCCCCGCAACACGTTGCGCATCGAAATCATGCCCGTGACCACGGGAATCCCGTGGCCGGCGATATCACCCACCACCAGCAGCAACTGCCCGGACGGCAGCATCACGGCGTCGTACCAGTCGCCGCCGACCAGGTGCTGCGTCGCGGCCGGCTGATACCGCACGGCGATCTCCAGCCCGGCGGTCCGGGGCAGCTGCGTGGTCGGCGGGATGATCGCGTGCTGGAGCTGAATGGCCAGCTGCTGCTGCTCGTCGGCGTGCTCGGCGGTCACCTCCAGCGCGAATTCGGTGTGGTACTCGGACGTCACGTCCTGCCAGGCCCCGCGCAGGGCCACGACCTCGCCGGCGGCGTCGAGCACCGGCTCGGCGAACAGCCGCAGCTGCCGGTCGGGCTTCTTGAACACGGCCGTGGCCGGCCGGCGGCCGTTGATGACGGTGTGCAACAGGCGGCCCATGGTCGACTCGCCGTCCGGACCGAGCTCGGCGGCCAGCTCCCGCAGCGGCATGTGGTGCCGCGCCCCGATCACCTCGGTCAGCCGGGGCGTCCACGTGACACGGCCGGTGACCAGGCTTTCCTCCCAGCCGCCGAGGCCGCCGGCCCGCAGCGCGTTGTCGGCCAGCTCGGCGTCGCCCCGCTGCCGCCAGCTGATGGCCACGCCGTCGTACAGCCGGGCCACCCGGACCCGGCGCTCCTCGTCCAGGAACTCCTCGCTGACGCCGGTCTCCAGCGCCCGCACGGCCCGCTCGAACAGGCCGTCGGCCTTCGCGGCGAACGGGAACAGGGCCAGCAGCCGCTCACCGACCATGTCCGCCGGCGGCAGCGGCCACCCCTCGCCCACATGGTCCACGACGAAGTCGACGACCTCGTCGCCGTCCCGGACGGCCTTGGCCGTCAGCACGGCGTCAACCAGGCTGTCCAGCAGCCCGAGCAGCCACGACTGCTCGCCGTCCACGTCGGTCAGGGAACTGGCGCACAGGTCGGCCAGAGCCACCAGCTCGGTGCGCTGACCCGCGGTGAACTCCCGCCGCGGCACCGGCCAGCAGATCTCCATCACGCCCAGCACGGCCCGGCTGTTGCGGATCGGCAGCACGGCCCGCGCCCCGCCCGGCCAGCGCTCGGCGGCCGGCGCCAAAGCGGGATCTGACACCCCGGCCCGCAACCAGAGCTGCCTTTGCTCCACCACGGCCGTCCGGGCATGGGACGCGAACTGCGGCGGCAACTGGCGCCACCGCCCCGCCTCGGCCGCGCCCAGACCCCGCGCGCCGACCAGCCGCAACGCGCCGTCCGGCTCCACCCGCCAGATCGCCAGCGCCACCGCGCCCGTGGGCAGCAGCGCCTCCGTGAACACCGCGTCGGCCAGCGCGTCGGCGTCACGAGCGGTGGACACGCGGGTCTCGGCCAACCGCCGGCTCAGCACGGGGATATCGCCACCGGGCGGCGGCGCCGCCGTCTCCATCAGGTCGGCGGCCATCTCCAGCGGCGTCAGCCCGACGCTGTCGGCCAGCGTGTGCAGGTGCTGGGTGGCATGGGCCAGGCTGCCCCCGACCCGCTCCACCAGCCGCCCCTTGGCCTGTTCGAGCACGGCGTCGGCGGCGGCGCGTGCTCGCAGTTGCGCCAGCTGGTCCCGCTGATGGGCGACCAGCCGGGCCAGCCGTTCGAGGTCGGACACCGGGCGAGTGTAGAAGTGTCCGTGGCGTGATGCGCACATGCCAGGATGGATCTCCGGGGCACGACACGGCGGGAGCGGTGAATGGCAGTGGAGGGCAAGGCCGTGCAGAACGAGCGGCTGCAGCAGCTGCTCCAGGGCCTCAAGGCGGTCCGTGACGGCGATTTCAGCACGCGCCTGCCACGGGTCGACGACGTGCTCATGGACGAGATGTCCGACGTCTTCAACGGCATGGTCGACCAGCTGTCGCTGTTCACGTCCGAGGTGACCCGGGTGGCCCGCGAGGTCGGCACCGACGGCAAGCTCGGCGGCCAGGCCGTGGTGCCGGGCGTGTCGGGCACCTGGAAGGACCTGACCGACTCGGTGAACGCGATGGCCGGCAACCTCACCGGCCAGGTCCGCGACATCGCCGAGGTGGCCACCGCGGTGGCCAAGGGCGACCTGACGCAGAAGATCACCGTGGACGTCAAGGGCGAGATGCTGGCCCTGAAGATCACCATCAACACCATGGTCGACCAGCTGTCCTCGTTCGCCGACGAGGTCACGCGCGTGGCCCGTGAGGTGGGCAGCGAGGGACGGCTGGGCGGTCAGGCGACGGTGCCCGGTGTGGCCGGCACCTGGCGCGACCTGACCACCTCGGTGAACTTCATGGCCGGCAACCTGACCGACCAGGTGCGCAACATCGCCCAGGTGACCACGGCGGTGGCCAAGGGCGACCTGACGCAGAAGATCACCGTCGACGCCCGCGGCGAGATCCTGGAGCTGAAGAACACCATCAACACGATGGTCGACCAGCTGTCGGCCTTCGCCGACGAGGTGACCCGCGTGGCCCGCGAGGTCGGCACCGACGGCATCCTGGGGGGTCAGGCCCAGGTCCCCGGCGTCGGCGGCACATGGCGGGCGCTGACCACCTCGGTGAACTTCATGGCCGGCAACCTGACCTCTCAGGTGCGGTCGATCGCCCAGGTCACCACGGCCGTGGCCAAGGGCGACCTGACCCAGAAGATCACCGTGGACGTCAAGGGCGAGATGCTGGCCCTGAAGAACACGGTGAACACCATGGTCGACCAGCTGTCCTCGTTCGCCGACGAGGTGACCCGGGTGGCCCGCGAGGTCGGCACCGACGGCAAGCTGGGCGGCCAGGCCGACGTGAAGGGCGTGTCCGGCACCTGGAAGGACCTCACCGACTCGGTGAACGTCATGGCCGGCAACCTCACCGACCAGGTGCGGTCCATCGCCCAGGTGACCACGGCGGTGGCCCGCGGCGACCTGACGCAGAAGATCCGGGTCGACGCCCGCGGCGAGATCCTGGAGCTCAAGGACACCATCAACACGATGGTCGACCAGCTGTCGGCCTTCGCCGACGAGGTCACGCGAGTGGCCCGCGACGTGGGCACGCAGGGCGACCTGGGCGGCCAGGCCATCGTGCGAGGCGTGTCGGGCACCTGGAAGGACCTGACCGACAACGTCAACGTGATGGCGTCCAACCTGACCGGCCAGGTGCGGTCGATCGCCCAGGTGGCCACCGCGGTCGCCCAGGGCGACCTGACCAAGCGGATCCGGGTCGAGGCCAAGGGCGAGATCGCCGGCCTGGCCGACACCATCAACACCATGGTCGACACGCTGTCGGCGTTCGGTGACGAGGTCACCCGCGTGGCCCGCGAGGTCGGCACCGAGGGCATGCTGGGCGGCCAGGCCCGGGTGCCCGGCGTGTCCGGCACCTGGAAGGACCTCACCGACTCGGTGAACGTGATGGCCGACAACCTGACCTCCCAGGTGCGGTCCATCGCCCAGGTGACCACGGCGGTGGCCCGCGGCGACATGTCCAAGAAGATCGACGTCGACGCGCGCGGCGAGATCCTCGAGCTCAAGACCACCATCAACACGATGGTCGACACGCTGTCCTCGTTCGCCGTTGAGTCGACACGGGTGGCCCGAGAGGTCGGGCGTGAGGGCCGGCTGGGCGTGCAGGCCGAGGTCGAGGGCGTGTCCGGCACCTGGAAGCGGCTGACCGAGAACGTCAACGAGCTGGCGCTGAACCTGACCCGGCAGGTGCGGTCGATCGCCGAGGTGACCAGCGCGGTGGCCACCGGCGACCTGACCCGGTCCATCACGGGCGAGGCGCAGGGCGAGCTCGCCGAGCTCAAGGACAACATCAACTCGATGGTGCAGTCGCTGCGCGAGACGACGCGGGCCAACCAGGACCAGGACTGGCTCAACACCAACCTGGCCCGCTTCTCCGGGCTGATGCAGGGCCACCGCGAGCTGCGCATCGTGGCCGAGCTGATCATGAACGAGCTGACCCCGCTGGTCGACGCCCAGCTCGGCACGTTCTTCCTGGCCGAGCCCACCGACGAGGGCGTGGCCCTGCGGCTGGTGGCCGGCTACGGCACGCTGCGGCTGGGCGGCGAGCAGCAGCACGAGCTGCCGACCGAGTTCCGGCTGGGCCAGTCGCTGGTCGGGCAGGTGGCCAGCACCAAGAAGGCCATCGTGGTCGACCAGACGCCGACCGACTACGTGCGCATCGCCTCCAGCCTGGGCTCGTCCAACCGGGCCAGCCTGATCGTGCTGCCCATCGTGTTCGAGGACCAGGCCCTCGGCGTGATCGAGCTGGCCTCCTTCGGCCGCTTCACGCCGGTCCAGCGGGACTTCCTGGAGCAGCTGATGGAGACCATCGGCGTCAACGTGAACACGATCATCGCCAACGCCCGCACCGACTCGCTGCTGGCCGAGTCCCAGCGGCTGACCCAGGAGCTGCGGGCCCGCTCCGAGCAGCTGCAGGAGCAGCAGGGCGAGCTGCGCCGCTCCAACGCCGAGCTGGCCCGGCAGAACCGCGACATCGAGGTCAAGAACTTCGAGATCGAGCAGGCCCGGCAGGAGCTGGAGGAACGGGCCCAGCAGCTGGCCCTGACCTCCAAGTACAAGTCCGAGTTCCTGGCCAACATGTCCCACGAGCTGCGCACGCCGCTCAACAGCCTGCTGATCCTGGCCCGGCTGCTGGCCCAGAACCCGACCCGCAACCTCACCGCCAAGCAGGTCGAGTTCGCCAACGTGATCCACTCCGCCGGCACCGACCTGCTCCAGCTGATCGACGACATCCTGGACCTGTCCAAGGTCGAGGCCGGCAAGATGGACATCCACCCGGAGCGCTTCCCGCTGCCGCAGCTGCTGGAGTACGTGCGGGCCACGTTCCAGCCGCTGACCGTGGAGAAGGGCCTCGGCTTCGGCGTGCAGGTCGCGCCGGACGTGCCGGAGACCCTCTACACCGACGAGCCGCGACTGCGGCAGGTGCTGCGCAACCTGCTGTCCAACGCGGTCAAGTTCACCGAGTCGGGCCGGGTCAACCTGGCCGTGCGGCTGGACGGGGACACCGTGGAGTTCGCGGTGTCGGACACCGGCATCGGCATCGCCCCGAACAACCTGGAGACCATCTTCGGGGCCTTCCAGCAGGCCGACGGCACCACCAGCCGTCGCTACGGCGGCACCGGCCTCGGCCTGTCCATCAGCCGCGAGGTGGCCTACCTGCTCGGCGGCGAGATCAAGGCGGACAGCGAGCTCGGTGTCGGCAGCACGTTCACCCTGCACCTGCCGGTCGAGCCCGAGGTCGCCGAGCCGGTGCCGGCCCTGGAGCCGGCGGCGCCGGACTCGCGGCGGCGGGTGCTGGTGCTGGAATCCGGCAACGAGCAGCTGTCCGCGCTGGCCCGGCAGGTCGCGTTGACCCTCGGCGACCCGCACGTCACGGTGGCCGGCACGCCCGACGAGGCCGTGGCGGCGCTGCTCGCCGCCGCCCACCAGGCCGTGGTCGTGGACCTCAACCTGCCCGAGGCCATGTCGCTGACGTTCCTCAAGCGGCTGGCCAACCACCCCGACCTGGTGGCGCTGCCGGTGTTCGCCTATCTGTCGCGGCCGCTCACGCCCGCGCAGGACCGGCTGCTCCAGTCGCACGTGCGCAACCGGTCGGTGGCGCTGGTCGACAGCATCGACGCCCTGCGGGAGCGGCTCGTGCAGCAGCTGTCGACCGAGGAGCACGCGCACGACGGCCTGCGTGGCCGCAAGGTGCTGGTCATCGACGACGACGTCCGCAACGTGTTCGCCATCAGCGGCATGCTGGAGACGTACGGCATGACCGTGCTGCACGCCCCCAACGGCCGCAAGGGCATCGAGGTGCTGCTGGCCAACTCCGGCATCGACCTGATCCTGATGGACGTGATGATGCCGGAGATGGACGGCTACGCCACGACCGCGGCCGTGCGGGCGATGCAGCAGTACGCGCGGCTGCCGATCATCGCCGTGACGGCCAAGGCCATGCAGGGCGACCGGGAGAAGAGCCTGGCCTCCGGAGCCAGCGACTACGTGACCAAGCCGGTGGACGCCGACGAGCTGCTCGACACGATGCAGAGGGTTTTGGGCGAGCGGGTCCTGGGCGAGAGGGGGCCGGGGGAGGGGGCCGACAGCTGACCGTGCCGTATCCTGCGGCGAAGTCGACCATGGGGAGAGTCCGTGCCCGAGAACACCGGCGCTTTCGCCGCCGACACCGAGCTGGTCGGCGGCGTCGCCGTCGTCCACCTGGCCGGCGAGCTGGACATGCAGACGGTGCCGGCGGCGGCCCTGGAGCTGGACAACGCCATCGAGGCCGGCCCGGCCGGCCTGGTGGTGGACATGACCGGGCTGACCTTCCTCGCCTCGGCCGGCCTGGCCCTGCTGGCCACCGTGAACGAGAAGGCCGGGCAGGCCTCCCTCACCCTGCGCCTGGCCGCCGACAGCCGGGTGGTGCTGCGTCCGCTGGAGATCACCGGGCTGGACGGCGGCTTCGACATCCGCGACTCCGTGCAGTCGGCGCTCGTCGACCTCGGCTGACCGGTTCGGAAGGGACCATTCCTCCACTCCGAGTGGAGGAATGGTCCCTTCCGAACCTAGCGGCCCAGGGCGTTGGCCAGCTGCTTCTTGGTCATCTTGGAGCGGCCCTTGATGTTGCGCTGGCGGGCCTCGTTGTAGAGCTGGTCCCGGGTCGGCCCGCCGGCACCGGAGTGCGAACGCTTGCCACCACGGTGCTGCGGCGACACGTCGTGAGTGGACGACCGGCTCGCGGTGCGGGATTCGCCTTCCTGGGCCCGGTTCTTGTTCACGGTGCGGGCCGCGATCTCCTCGGCCCGCTTCGTGCTGCTGCCGCGCTCCTTCTGCGAGTCCTTGATGTGCTGGTACTGCCGCTCGCGTTTGTTGCTCCACGCCTGTGGCATGACGCACCTCCTTGGGCCTCGGATACCCACGGCGGCCGGTCGCTATGCTGAGCGGCAACGACGGGGGGAGGTTCATGGATTCCGTCGACCCCGACGTCGATGTCCATGTCCCGGCGCAACGACGTGAACTGGCCCGCACGCACGGCGGTGTGCTGGCGGTGATCGCGCTCGGCGGCGGTCTCGGGGCGGTGGCCCGGTATGGCATCTCGCTGTGGCTGCCCACCACGCCCGGGCACTTCCCGTGGGGCACCTTTCTCATCAACGTGACGGGGTGCTTCCTCATCGGCGTGCTGATGGTCCGATGGGGACAGCGGCCGCTGCTGCGACCGTTCCTCGGCGTCGGTGTTCTGGGCGGTTTCACCACATTTTCCACCTATGCCGTGGAAACGCGGGCTCTGCTCACGCCGGGGGACGCCCCGCTGGCGCTGGCCTATCTGTTCGGCACGTTGGCGGCGGCTGTGCTGGCCGTGCTAGTCGGCGTGGCACTGACCCGGGCACTGTCGGGGGACAACCGGTGACGTTGCTTCTGGTGTTCGCGGGCGCGATGGTCGGCGCCCCGCTGCGGTATCTGACCGACCGGTCCGTGCAGATCCGGCACGACTCGGTCTTCCCATGGGGCACCATGACGGTGAACGTCGTCGGCTGCCTCGTGCTGGGCTTCCTGGCCGGGCTGGGGACTTCGCTGCCCAGCGCGGTGGCCGCCCTGGTGGGCACGGGTTTCTGCGGCGCGCTGACCACGTACAGCACCTTCAGCTACGAGACGCTGCGGCTGATCGAGCAGAAGGCCTACGTGTACGCGGCGATGAACGTGCTCATAAGCCTGATCGCCGGGCTGGGCGCGGTGTTCCTCGGCTACGCCCTGGCTGCATGAGCGACACTCGGCTATTGGCGTCGTCCGGGTTCCGGCTGTTCTGGGCGTCCGACACGGTTTCCATGACCGGCTCGTACGTGACGATGGTGGCGTTGCAGCCGCTGGTCGTGAACGTGCTGCACGCGACGACCACGGAGGGCGGCCTGCTGCAGGCCGCCCGCTGGCTGCCGTACCTGCTGTTCGGGCTGGTCGCCGGCGTGCTGGCGGACCGCTACCGGCGCAAGCCGGTGCTGGTCGGCGCCGACCTCATCCGGTTCGGGCTGGTGGGCCTGATCCCGCTGCTGGCGGCGTTCGACCGGCTGAGCATGCCGGTGCTGATCGGGCTGATCGCGGTGATCGGCACGGTGTCGCTGGCCTACGACGCCGCGCACCAGTCGATCCTGCCGCGCCTGGTGCCGAAGAGCCGTCTGACCGAGGCCAACGCCCGGCTGGGGCAGACCGACGCGGCGGCGCAGATGGTCGGCCCGGCACTGGCCGGAGGCTTGGTGCAGGTGGTCGGCCCGGCGACGGCGATCCTGCTCGATGCGGTGTCCTATCTCGCGTCCGGCCTGCTGCTGACGCGGGTGAAGGTCGCCGAGCACATCGAACGGCCGGAGTCGCGGCACCTCGGGCGGGAGCTGCGGGAGGGCCTGGCATGGGTGTACCGGCATCGCGTGCTGGCCCCGATGGCCTACACCGCCCACGTCTGGTTCGTGTTCAACTCCATGGTGAACGCCGTCCTGTCGTTCTATGTCCTGCGGACGCTGGGCTTCGATGCGGTGGCGCTGGGCGTGATCACCACCGTCGGCGGCGTCGGGGGAGTGCTCGGCGCCCTGCTGTCGACCCGGGCCAGTCGGGTGCTGGGCGCCGGGCCGACGATCGTCGTCGGCCACTGGCTCACGCCGATCGGGTACGTGCTGATCCCGTTGTCGGGCCACGGAACCGTCGGTCTGGTGCTGCTGTGCGCCGCCCAGTTCGCGTTCGGTTTCGGCCTCGGCCTCGACGGCCCGCCGGAGATGGCCTACCGCCAGTCGGTGACCCCGGATCGACTGCTGGGCCGGACCAACGCCACCATGCGGTCCCTCAACCGCGGCGCCATCGTGCTCGGGGCCCCGATCGGCGGCCTCCTGGCCGACTGGCTGGGCATCCCCGCCGCCTTGTGGATCGGCATCGCCGGCCTGACCGTCCAGGCCGTGGCCATCACCCTGTCCCCGATCCGCACTATTTCTTGACTGCTCGTTCCAGTATCGCTACTGTCGTGCCATGGCCAGAACCAAGGAGTTCGATCCCGACGTCGCCCTGCGGGCGGCGCTGGACCTGTTCTGGCGGCAGGGCTACGAGGCCACGTCCATGCAGGACCTGGTCGACCACCTGGGTGTCAATCGGGCCAGCATCTACGCCACCTTCGGCAGCAAACCCGAGCTCTACCTGCGCGCCCTGCAGCGGTACGCCCAGGAACTCGGCGGCTGGTACGTGGAACTGCTGTCCGGTCCCGGGCCGCTGAACGCCGTCCGGGAGGTGTTCGAGACCATCGCCCGGCAGGCCGTCTCCGACCCCGACCACAAAGGCTGCCTCGTGGTCAACACCGCCGTCGAGGATCCCGCCGTGGACGGCGCGGCGGCGTTGGTGGACCGGGGTTTCAACAACCTGCAGGCGCTGCTGGCCGGCGCCTTGGTGCGGGCCCAGGACGACGGTGACCTGGCCGCGGACAAGGATCCGCAGGCGTTGGCCCGCTTCCTGGTGACCTTCATGCAGGGGATTCGGGTGATGGCCCGCCATCCCGATGAGCGTCGCATCACCGACGCCGTCGCCCAGGCCCTCTCCCTACTCGACTGACCCCCGGCTTTTTGGCTCTACGTGAGTGGCTCATTTCGCCTATAGCCGCACCTGAGCCACTCACGTGCCCGACCGGAACTCACATGAGTGGCTCAGGTGGCCTCTGAGCGTAAATGAGCCACTCACGTGGGGGCGGCGGGGGCTGATATTGGAACGATCGATCTGGAAAGGTGTGCTGATGAGTGACCAGGAACGCGCGGCGGAGTTGGGGCTGCGTAGTGAGCATGCGGCGGTGAACGGCACGGAGCTGCACTACGTGACCGGCGGGCAGGGCGAGCCGGTGGTGCTGCTGCCGGGATGGCCGGAGACGTGGTGGGCGTACCACAAGGTGCTGCCGCGGCTGGCCGAGCGGCACCAGGTGATCGCCGTCGACCTGCGCGGCATGGGCGCCTCGGCCAAGCCCGACAGCGGCTACGACAAGAAGACCATGGCCCGGGACATCCACGAGCTGATCCGGCACCTCGGGCACGAACGGGCGGACGTGGTGGGGCACGACATCGGGGCCATGGTGGCGTTCAGCCTCGCCGCCAACCACCCGGACACCGTCGGCCGGGTGTCGATGCTGGACGTCGCCCACGTCAACGAGACGTTCCGCCGGCTGCCGCTGCTGGGCCCGAAGGCCCTTTGGTGGTGGGCCTTCAACCAGCTCGACGCGCTGCCCGAGCAGCTGCTCGAAGGCCGGGCCCGCCACCTGGTCGACCACATCATCGACCGCCTCGCCGTCCAGCGCGACGCCATCACCGACCGGGATCGGGCCGTCTACGCCGAGGCGTACGACACCGTCGCGGCGATTCGGGCCAGCAACGGCTGGTTCCGCGCCCTCGAACAGGACATCGAGGACATCGGCACCTACGAGAAGGTCACCGCCCCCATCCTCGGCCTGGTCGCCCCCTGGGTGCGCGCCCGGACGGAACCCGGCATCACCAACTACGCCACCGACGCGCGGATCGTCGAGGTCGCGGACACCGGCCACTTCATCGCCGAGGAGGCCCCCGACCTGGTCGTCGACGAGCTGACTAGGTTCTTCGGCTAGCCGGTCGCGGGAACGGCCCGGCATACTGCGGCCATGAGTCGACCGACGCGGGGATTCGTCGGCAAGCGCCGGGCCCCGAGGGACCGGCGGTTGCCGCCCGGACAGTACGACATCGGCCGGGACTTCCCGGTGCTGACGGCGGAGGTCACGCCGTCGGTGCGGACCGAGCGCTGGACGATGGCGA
This sequence comes from Kutzneria sp. NPDC051319, assembly GCF_040682195.1. NCBI lineage: Bacteria > Bacillati > Actinomycetota > Actinomycetes > Pseudonocardiales > Pseudonocardiaceae > Kutzneria > Kutzneria sp. NPDC051319. Next base: position 61,048 of record NZ_JBFBAM010000011.1, read on the forward strand.
TCGACGGCCTGGTGCGGCAGCCCGGCAAGTGGACGTGGGACGAGCTGCACCGGCTGCCGCAGGAGGAGTACCGGGGCGACATCCACTGCGTGACGACGTGGTCGAAGTTCGACACCCGGTTCGGCGGCGTCAGCGTGGACCTGCTGCTGGACCAGGTGGAGCCGCTGCCGGAGGCGACGCACGTGCTGGCCACGTCGACCACGGGCTACACCACCAACCTGCCGCTGGAGCACCTGCGCAACGGCAAGGCGTGGCTGGTGTGGACGCACGAGGGCAAGCCGCTGCACCGCGAGCACGGCGGCCCGGTCCGGCTGCTGGTGCCGCACCTGTACTTCTGGAAGAGCGCGAAGTGGATCACCAAGCTGACCCTGCTCGACCACGACGAGCAGGGCTTCTGGGAGCGCAACGGCTACCACGACCTGGGCGACCCCTGGACGGAACAGCGGTACCAGGGTGACTGACCCGCGCGGTTGGCGGTACGCCAAGGTCGCCGAGGTCCGGCACGACACCCCGCACAGCGTCACGCTGTGCCTGGACGTGCCGGGCCGCGTGCGCCACCTGGCGGGCCAGCACTACGTGGTCCGGCTGACCGCCGAGGACGGCTACCGGGCGCAGCGCTCGTACTCGGTGGCCTCGGCCCCGGACGCCCCGCTGCTGGAGCTGTTCGTGGAACGCCTGGAGGACGGCGAGGTCTCGACCTATCTGGCCGATGTCGTCGAGCCGGGCGACGAGCTGGAGATCCGGGGGCCGATCGGCGGCTGGTTCGCGTGGAACGGGGCGACGCCGGCGCTGGGTGTCGGCGGTGGCTCGGGCGTGGTGCCGCTGATTTCCATGCTGCGGCACAATTCCGACAACTTTCGCGTCGCGGCGTCCGTGCGCACGGCCGAAGATCTGCCCTACGCCAACGAGCTCACGGCCGCCGGCGCCCTGATCGCCGTGACCCGAGAGGACTTCGGCGGCCGGGCCAAGGGTCGGCTGACCGCGCAGGAACTGCTGCCCCTCTACACGCCCGGCGCTGTCTGCTACGTCTGCGGATCGGCCGCTTTCGCCGAGGCGGCAAGCATGCTGCTGCTCGACATCGGCGTGCCGACCGAGGACATCAGGGTGGAAAGGTTCGGCCCCTCAGGGTGATTCACCGCGCGGACAGATGGCGTTCATGGCGTGGACGCTCCATCAGCCTAGGTTCTGCGCGACCCGAGCTGAGGAGAAAACCGCATGTCCGACGCCAGTAAGCGCACCGTCAGCCGAAGAGGAGCGCTGGGCCTGTTCGGCGCGACCGCCGTCGCGGCCCCGCTGCTCGGCACCACCACCGCCGAGGCCGCCACCCCGGCGTTCGTGCCCAGCGTCGGCAACGGCGCCACCCCCGTGCAGGGCCTGCACCTGACGTTCGGCCGGGACCCCTCGCGCCAGATGGTCGTCTCCTGGATCACCGAGGGCTCGGTGCGCAAGCCGCGCGTCGTCTACGGCACGCTGGAGGGCGGGTTCGGCGGCTGCGCCGACGCCGACACCAAGACCTATGTGGACGGCACTTCCGGTCGCACCGTCCACATCCACCACGCGGAGCTCAACCACCTGCGCCCCAACACGCAGTACATGTACGCGGCGCAGCACGACGGGGCGACGCCGGACGCCGGCACCTTCCGCACCGCGCCGTCGGGCCGGATGCCCTTCACCTTCACCAGCTTCGGCGACCAGTCCGCGCCGCAGGTCACCTGGGCGGCCAACGGCACGGTCGGCCTCGACGCCAACTCCACGCCGGCCACCAAGGACATCGTCACCGGCATCGAGACCGTGGCCCCGCTGTTCCACCTGCTCAACGGCGACCTGTGCTACGCCAACCTGGACGTGGACCGGGTCCGCACCTGGAACAACTTCTTCACCAACAACACCCGCTCGGCCCGGTTCCGGCCGTGGATGCCGGCCGCCGGCAACCACGAGATCGAGAAGCAGAACGGCCCCATCGGCCTCGCCGCCTACCAGGCCTACTTCGAGCTGCCGTCGACCGAGACCGACGCCGAGCTCCAGGGCCTGTGGTACGGCTTCACGGCCGGCTCGGTGCGGGTGATCGTGCTGCAGAACGACGACAACTGCCTGCAGGACGGCGGCGACGTCTACGTCAACGGCTACTCCGGCGGCCGCCAGCTGAAGTGGCTGGAGAAGGAGCTCGCGGCGGCGCGCAAGTCCCGTGACATCGACTGGATCGTCGTGGCCATGCACCAGGTGATGATCAGCACCTCCGACGCCAACGGCGCCGACCTCGGGCTGCGGCAGCTCTACGGGCCGCTGTTCGACAAGTACGGCGTGGACCTGGTGCTGTGCGGGCACGAGCACGACTACGAGCGGTCCCTTGCCGTGCATGGCGTGGTGTCCGGCAGTGAGACCCTCACGCCGAACCCGGTGTCCTCGGCCACCGACAACATCGACGCCACGCACGGCACCGTGCACATGATCCTCGGCGGTGGCGGCGTCTCCGGCAACACCAACGGCGCCTTCTTCAAGGACGGCACCGGCAAGGTCATCACCGCCGTGTCGGCCACGCCCGGCTCCAACGGCAAGCGGACCTCGACCTATGTCAAGGAAGAGGCGGTGTGGAGCGCGGTCCGCGACTTCGACCACCCCTACGGCTTCGCCGCGTTCACCGTCGACCCGGGCCGCCGCCCTGGTGACACCACGACCATGCACGTCACGTACTACAACGTGAACAAGCCCAACGGCGACCTGTCGGTGTTCGAGAAGTTCAGCCTGCACCGCAAGCGTTCCGACGGCTGACGGGGTGCGGAGCCGGCGGCGGGGTCAGACCGAGTGCTGGGTCTCGCCGTCGGTGAAGGCCAGCAGCATCTCGTCGGCGAACACGTCGTAGCGCCCGCGACCGTTGCGCTTGGCCCGGTACATGGCGATGTCGGCGCGACGCACCAGCGCCGCCGGGTCGGTCATGCCGTGGGTGCTCAGCGCGATGCCGATGGAGGCGTTGACCTGCAACTGCCGGCCGGCGATGCGCATCGGCTCGTGCAGGCCGCGCAGGATGCGGTCGGCCACCTTGGCCGCGTCGACCGGCGTGGACACGTTCTGCAGCATCACGGCGAACTCGTCGCCGCCGAACCGGGCGGCGACGTCGCTGTCCCGCAGCTGGGCCACGATCCGGTCGGCGGTGATGGTCAGCAGCGTGTCGCCGGCGGCGTGGCCGAGGGTGTCGTTGATGGCCTTGAACCGGTCCAGGTCGATGAACAGCAGGGCCACCCGGGTGCCGCCGTGCCCGGTGAGCTCCAGCTGGTGCGAGAGTCGGTCCAGGAACAGGCTGCGGCTGGCCAGCCCGGTCACGGAGTCGTGGAAGGCCTGGTGCATCCGGTCCACGGTGTTGGCGTCGGTCAGCGCCAGGCTGACGTGCTCGGCGAAGGACTGGAGCATCTGCACCTCGGGCGGCGCGTAGACCCGGCCCTCCCGCTCGGCCATCACCACCAGGCCGCCGGTGATCGTGCCGGAGTCGTGCACGGGGGCGGCCATGGAGGCGATGCCGTCGGTGGAGTCGTCCTCGCACACCACGACGCCGCCGGACATGATCGCGGCGCCGACGGTGCCGGCCTCGGCCAGCGGCATGGTCGGCGTCTCCAGGTCGGTGTCGATCGCCAGCCCGGCCCCGGCCACCAGGGAGATCTGCTGCGGATCGGAGTCGTCCCGCAGCCACAGCCCCACGGCCCCGTCGCCCAGCAGCTGCCGCGCCGCCGCGGCAATCATGTCCAGCACCTGGGGCAGCGGCCGCCGCCGCGAGATCGCCCGCTGCACGTCGAACAGGTGCTCCAGCAGCCGCTGCCGCTGTTGCAGGGACGCCAGCAGCTCGGCGTTCTCGGCCGCCTGCCGGTCGCTGCGTTCCCGCATCTCGTGCTCGGCCTGCAACGTGCGGAGCATGGTCAACGCCAGCTCCAGCAGCCGGGCCATGCCCCGCACGATGTTGCGCTCCTCCACGGAGAAGCCGTGGTCGCTCCACCGGGCCAGCACCAGGTGCCCGGGCCGCCCGCCGCCCCAGTCGGCGGAGATGGCGGCGCAACGGCCCACCCCGGGCACGTCAACGTTGTCGAGCTCGCGGTTGGCCACCGACACCAGGTCGTCCTCGGGCACCCGGCCCGCCGGGAAGCCGACGACGGCGACCACCTCGTCGTCGATGACCACGGCTGCGACCTCGGCGTCCAACGCCCGCGCGGCCCGCTCGACGGCCGCGTAGGCCGCCGACTCCTCGTCCGAGCACTCCGACACCACGGCCAGCAGCTCCAACAGCTGCTGACCGTCGTGGTAAGCGCCCCCGATGCTCGTCATCGCTAGCCGAGGGCCAGCACGGTGAGGGTCTGGTTGTGGAAGCCGTGGATGCCCCGGGCCCGGGCGATCTCGCCGTACGCGTAGAAGCCGGCGAACGGGGCCTGCTCGGCCCACTTGGCCAGCCGGGCGTTGTCCCGCCGCAGCGCGTCGTCGTCCAGGATGGCCCGGATCGCCGCGCAGCTGATGGTCAACAGCCCCACCGGCTCCCGGCCGCCCAGGCCGGCCAGCGCCTCCTGGCAGGCCGCGTCGGTGGCGGCCAGGATGGACTGCTCGTCGCCGGTCATGGCCCACACCAGGCCGCCGTGGTCGAAGTTGCCGCCGCCGCCCAGCGAGCGGCCCTCCAGGTCGATCTGCGTGCTGACGTTGCGGGCGTCGACGCCGTTGCGGCGCTGCAGGCCCAGCGGCCGCGGCAGCGCGAACCGCATCAGCGCCTCCTTGTCGAGGTAGGCCTCCGGCGGCGCGCCCAGCCGCTCCAGGTACACGTCCAGGGCCGGCCGGTCGTCCACGGTCTGGATCCGCCCGTCCTGGCTGCCGGTGACGATCATCGGCTCGCCGACCGTGCGGAAGCCGTGCCGCACGCCGACCGACAGCGGCGCCTCCGAGTGGATCGTGGCCGCCACCACCGCGTTGGTCAGCACCCGGTCCCCGCACAGCAGGTACGCCTGCTTCATGCGCCAGCCGTCGGCGCCGGACCCGCCGAACAGCGGCACACTGGCCCCGAGCACGCTGTAGCAGCCACGCACGATCTGCTCCTGCTCGCGGACCAGCCCGTCGGTCAGCAGCACCAGCACTCGGTGCGGCAGGCCCGGAATCTCGGTCACGCTCTGACCCAGTTCCACCCCGGCCTCACGCTGCCGGCCGCGCACGTCCTCGGCCGCGGCCGTGGTGACGGCGAAGCCGGGGCCGCCGATCGCGGCCACCACGACGGTGCCGTCGTTGGCGCCGCCGTTGCAGATCTCCCCGCGGGTGGTGCAGCCGATCACCGGCACGTCCCGGCCGACCACGTCCCGCACGCCGGCGCGCACCAGCGCCGGGTCGTACGTGATCGCCGAGAAGACGATGAGCAGCTTGGGATCCGCCCCGGTCACGGCTGATCGTGCGGCCTGAGCCGCTGCGGTCCTCGGTTCGGTGGTGCTGGACTGGCCGACACCCATCCAACGCCTGCCGTCGGGACGTGCGTCCATGTTCATGACGCCTCCACTCGACGGCGGTCGGTCAGACAACTTAGTCGCATCCGCGGCCCGGTGAGCAGACGGCCATGTAGATCTTCACTCAAACGGCGCATCTGGTGGACAACGGCAGGACCACTTGATTGACACCGCCGGCACGCATTGGTCTAGTGCATGACGTAACCAGATGGCTACCGTGGGGGGTGGGCCGGCATGAGGTTCCGTTCGGCACTGATGGTTTCGACGCTGGTGGCGGGCTTGGCCACGGTCACCGTGGGTCCGGTCGCGGCCGCCGCGCCAGCCGATCCGACGACGCTGGTGAACCCGTTCGTGGGCACCGAGAACTCCGGCAACACCTTTCCCGGCGCCAGTGCGCCGTTCGGCATGGTGCAGGTGAGTCCGGACACCGGCGGCCAGGGTGGCTACGACTACGACCAGAAGGCGATCTACGGGTTCAGCCAAACCCATTTGTCGGGGGTGGGCTGCGGTGTGATGGGCGAGCTGCCCGTGATGCCGACCACCGGTGTCGTGAATTCCGTCGAACCGTCCGGGTATGCCTCCGCCTACTCGCACAGCGACGAACAGGCCACACCCGGTTACTACCGCGTCGGTTTGTCCACCTATGGTGTGAATGCCGAGTTGACCGCCACGCCGCGGACCGGCTGGCAGCGCTACACCTTCCCGGCCACCGCGGCGGCCAACGTCCTGTTCAACACCGGCCAGGCCAATCAGTCGGTGCTCGACTCAGAGGTCCACGTCGTGGACAACCACACGGTCGAGGGACGCGTGCACGACGGCGGCTTCTGCGCCGGGCACGACCAGCACACGGTCTACTTCACCGCCAGCTTCGACCGTCCCTTCGCCTCCTACGGCGCCTGGCGTGGCACGACGCCCACGCCCGGGGCCAAGGACGCTGTCGGCGCCGGCGGCAACGGCGCCTGGGTCACTTTCGACGCCACGGCCCAGCACAGCGTCGCGCTGAAGGTCGGCATCTCCTACACCGGCATGGCGGGCGCGCGGGCCAATCTCCAGCAGGAGACCGGCGGTTCGTACGACTTCGACGCCACTCGGCAGAAGCTGCACGACGCCTGGGTCGCGGAGCTGAACACCGTCGCCGTCGGCGGCGGCACCCAGGACCGGCAGACGGCGTTCTACACCTCGCTCTACCACTCCCAGCTGCACCCGAACCTGGCCGGCGACGTGGACGGCAGCTACGCCGGCTTCGACGCCAAGGTGCACAAGGCGGCGGACTACACGCCGTACCAGAACTTCTCGCTGTGGGACACCTATCGCCCGCAGAACCAGCTGCTGGAGCTGCTCCACCCCGACGTCGCCCGGGACGTCGCCCTGTCGCTGGTCGCCGCCGGCCGTGACGGCGGCTGGCTGCCGCGGTGGGCCCTGGCCAACAGCGAAACCAACATCATGACCGGCGACCCGGTGACGCCGTTCCTGGTCGAGGCGTGGACCAAGGGGCTGCTCAAGGGGCACGAGCAGGAGGCGTACGGGCTGTTGAAGGCCAACGCCACCAGCCTGCCGCCGGCCTCGTCGCAGTACAACGGCCGCACCGGCCAGCCGTTCTACGCCGACCGCGGCTACATCCCGTCCGGGCTCAAACGAGGTTCCGACTGCGCGGACAAGGGCGGCGACAACGACTGCGACCACCCGGCCTCGGCCACCCAGGAGTACGCCCTGGCCGATGCCGCGCTGGCGTTGATGGCCGATGGCTTGGGGCACAGGGCCGACGCCCGCATGTTCGCCGACCGCGGCCAGTGGTACCGGAACCTGTGGGACAGCTCCACCGGCCAGTTCCGGCCCCGCACCACCGACGGCACCTGGCTCACGCCGTACGACCCGGTCGCCGCCGATCACCAGTTCCACGAGGGCGGCGCCTACCAGTACCAGTGGCTCGCGCCGCAGGACCCGTCCGGGCTGGTGCAGCTGATGGGCGGGCGCAAGACGGCCGAGCAGCGGCTGGACGCCTTCTTCGCCTACCCGCACCTGCTGGCCGATCCCGGCAGAGCGGTGCACGATGACTGGATCTCCAGCCCGTACGACTACTACAGCAAGCCGACCTACAACCCGAACAACGAGCCCGACCTGCTGGCCCCGTACATGTACCTGTGGGCCGGCGCGCCGTCCAAGACGGCCACGGTCGTGCGGGCGGCGATGACCCTGTTCACCACCGGCCCCAACGGCATGACCGGCAACGACGACCTCGGCACCATGTCGGCCTGGTACGTGTTCTCCTCGCTGGGCCTGTACCCGACGGTGTCCGGCGGCGACTTCCTGGCCCTGTCCAGCCCGCAGTTCCCGACCATGACCGTCCACATGGGACAGCGCAGCCTCACCGTCACCGCGCCCGGGGTCACGGATGTGAACCGCTACGTGCAGAACGTGTCTCTCAACGGGCGTTCCGTCGGCAGGAGCTGGCTCGGCTGGGACGACCTCACCCGCGGCGGCACGCTTCGCGTGAACGTCGGCTCGACCCCGTCGACGTGGGCGACCCGGCCCCAGGACGAGCCGCCGTCGATCAACCACGCCGCCCCCGACTCCCGTCGGCACGTGGACGCCTCGATCCGGGGCCTGAACGTCGACGTCCTCGGCCAGGCCCCCGGCACGCTGCCGGTGGCGATCAGCGCCTCCGGCGGCTGGACCACCCGGCCCGGCGGCCTGCTGCTCAAGTCCGATCACCTGCCCGTGCAGCAGGCCGTCGCCCTGACCCCGCCGCCCGGCACGAAACCCGGCAGCTACCAGGTCACGGTGACCATTGCCGCCGCCGGCGCCAACACCGTGACCCGCACCACCACCATCCAACTCCCGCGGCTTTGACGTTCGGAAGGGACCATTCCTCCACTCCGAGTGTAGGAATGGTCCCTTCACGCCTTCGGTCCGGCCGCGGACCGGTATTCTGCGTAGCCCGGTGGCCCGCGGTGCTCGACGCCGGGGCCGCCGGAGCGAACAGCGAAAGGATTCCGGTGAACACGCCAGTCGAGACGCTCGAGTTCCAGGCCGAGGCGCGCCAACTGCTCCAGCTCATGGTGCACTCGATCTACTCGAACAAGGACACCTTCCTGCGTGAGCTGATCTCCAACGCCTCCGACGCGTTGGACAAGCTGCGCCTGGAGACCTACCGCGACAAGGATCTCGTCGCCGACACCTCCGACCTGCGCATCGAGCTGGTCACCGACCGGGTCGAGCGCACGCTCACCATCCGCGACAACGGCATCGGCATGTCCCGCGACGAGGTCGTCGGGCTGATCGGCACGATCGCCAAGTCCGGCACGGCCGAGTTCCTGCGCAAGCTGAAGGAGTCCAAGGACAACGCCGCCAGCCAGGACCTGATCGGCCAGTTCGGCGTCGGCTTCTACTCCTCGTTCATGGTGGCCGACCACGTCACCCTCGTGACCCGCAAGGCCGGCGAGGACACCGGCACGCGCTGGGAGTCGGCCGGCGAGGGCACGTACACCATCGAGACGGTGGACGACGCCCCGCAGGGCACGTCGGTGACCCTCAAGCTCAAGCCCGAGGACACCGAGGACCACCTCTACGACTACACCGCCGAGTGGAAGCTGCGGGAGATCATCACCCGCTACTCCGACTTCATCACCTGGCCGGTGCGGCTGGAGGTGGAGCGCACCGTCGAGGACAAGACCACGACCGAGTTCGAGACCGTGAACTCGGGCAAGGCGCTGTGGGCGCGGTCCAAGGACGAGGTGCCGGCCGAGGAGTACACCGAGTTCTACAAGCACGTCAGCCGGGACTGGAACGACCCGCTGGAGACCATCCATGTCCGGGCCGAGGGCACCTTCGAGTACCAGGCGCTGCTGTTCCTGCCGGCCAAGGCGCCGTACGACCTGTTCATGCGTGAGCGCAAGCGCGGCGTGCAGCTGTACGTCAAGCGCGTGTTCATCATGGACGACTGCGAGGCGCTCATGCCCGAGTACCTGCGCTTCGTCAAGGGTGTGGTGGACGCGCAGGACCTGTCGCTCAACGTGTCCCGCGAGATCCTCCAGCAGGACCGGCAGATCCAGCTCATGCGCCGCCGTCTGGTCAAGCGTGTGCTGTCCACCGTGAAGACGATGATGACCGACGCCCCCGCGAAGTACTCGACCTTCTGGACCGAGTTCGGGCCCGCGGTCAAGGAGGGGCTGCTCTCCGACACCGAGAACCGGGAGACCATTCTCGACATCGCCTCCTTCCCCTCCACCCATGACGCGTCGACTCCGACCACGCTGGCCGACTACGTCGAGCGGATGCCGGACGACCAGGAGCACATCTACTACATGACCGGCGCCTCTCGGTCCATTGTGGAGAGTTCCCCGCACCTGGAGGCGTTCCGGGCCAAGGGACTCGAGGTGCTCATCCTCACCGACGGCATCGACGAGATGTGGGTCGACGCCGGTGAGGAGTACCGGGGCAAGAAGTTCCAGTCCGTGGCCAAGGGCGAGGTCGACCTCGACAAGGACAAGCCCGAGGACTCCGGCGAGTTCGAGCCCCTGCTGACCTGGCTGACGGAGAACCTGACCGACAGCGTCAAGCAGGTCCGCCTGTCCTCCCGGCTCACCACCTCGCCCGCCTGCCTGGTCGGCGAGGCCGGCGACCTGACGCCGACGCTGGAGAAGATGTACCGGGCCATGGGGCAGCCCGTGCCGTCGGTCAAGCGCGTGCTGGAGCTCAACCCCGAGCACGCCCTGGTCACCGGCATGCGGACGGCCTTCACCGCCGGCGGGCACGACACCGAGCTGGGGGAGACCGCCGAGCTGCTGTACGGCATGGCCCTGCTGGCCGAGGGCGGGGAACTCCCCGACCCGGCCCAGTTCACCAAGGTCCTGGCCGACCGCCTGGCCCGCAGCCTCTGAGTCGCGGCGTGCCGTCGGTCCCGGCGCCCGGCCGGGACCGACGGCTGCCGAGCCGACGATCAGTCGTCGTCGCCGTGGTGGCTGTCGCCGTAGTAGTGCGACACGTTCACGTGCGCGCCGGCGTTCCAGTAGTGGCCGTGGGCGTTGTGGTCAGGGCTCCATTCCGCGTAGGCCCCGGCGTTCCAGTAGTTCCCGGCCTCCACGTTGTTGCCGAGGACGTGGTACTCGCCGTGCCAGTGGTACGTCGCGTGCCAGTGGACGCAGGCGTAGGCGTCGGGCCCACACGGGCTCCCACCACGAGGGGTCTCCCGGGCCGGGGGTGTCGCGGGCGCGGCCGTGGCGGCCTTCGGTGCGGCCGCCGCCGCGGCCTCGACCTGGTGTCGGGCCGGGGCCGTGGTGGCGTGCGAGGTGCTGGCAGCGGTGCTCGTGCTCGTCGTGCGACGGGTCGGCAGTGCGACCGTGTGCGCGGTGCTGCTGATCGCGGTCGGTGTCTGGTGGGCCACCGGTTTGACGGTGACCTGGTGGCTCACGACCTGGTGGATCGGCGTGGCGTGGGTGGCGTCGCTGCCGGCCGCCATGGCGATGGCCGGGGCGACGATCAGCAGGGCAGGGACTGCGATGGCCGCCGTCACCGCGCGGCACACGGATGATGTCGTCATTGTCGCTCTCTCTCGGATACTTCCGGCGCGTGTCGCCGGACCCAGAAAGGCGTGTACCTCGTATGCTGGCGGGAAAACGGGTTCAGGGCCGGACAGCCGTGGTCTACCGGTGTGGGTGACCGGCCGACTGCGCAGCGATAGTTGAGCGTTCGTCAGATGCCAGGAAATCGTGGCCGCCGGCGCCCCGCAAGGAGTGGCCGGCACCCGCGTGGCGGGTGATTTCGGCTACCCACCGCCAGATCTCGGCCTCGTCCGGGTGACGGATGCCCGGGCGAGTGCCGGTCAGCCCAGCAATTCCCGCGTCGCGGTCATGTCCAGGCGACCACCGACCTGGTCGCTGATGGCGTTCACCACCGCGTATCGCACGCCGCGAACCTCGATCGCCCGGACCATGATCCGGTACAGGTCGGTCTCCAGCAGGTGCAGGAAGTCGTTGTACGGCTCGGGTTCCGGCGTCGTCCCCTCGGTGTGGAAGGCCCCGATGCGCAGGGCGATCACCGACATCCCGCGCTGCTCGGCGTAGTAGCGGCCAAGGGCCTCACCGAAAACCTTGGTGACGCCGTAGAGATTGCCGGGATTGACCGGATCGTCGGCGGAGATCTGTTTGCCCGCGGGATATCCGGACACGGCGTGCACGGAGGACGCGAACACGACCCGGCGCACACCGGCCTCCGAGGCCGCCGCGAACAGGTTGTGGGTGCCGACGATGTTGGCCGGTAGCAACGAATCCCAGTCGGCGAGGAGGCTGGGATCGGCGCCGAGGTGGACGACGGTGTCCACATCCTCGCAAGCCCGGGCCAGAGCGGCAGGATCACCCAGGTCCGCCAGGACGAAGTCCTCGATGTCCACCGGCCGGACATCGGTGGCCCGCAGCACATAGCGGGAGGCCACGTGCCGCAGGAATCCGGACCCGATCCGCCCGGCCGCCCCGGTGACCAGCACCCGCCCGACGGCGGCGTCCCCGGGCAGCGGCGCGCTCAGCGTGAAGACCATGCGGTCAGGCTAACCGCACCGGCAGTTCCCTCATGCCACGCAGGATGATGTTGTCGTTGTACGTCGGCTCGCCGGCCGGCTCCAGCTCGTCCAGCCGGGCCAGTGCCTCGAAGATCAGGCGGCCCTCCAACCGGGCCAACGGCGCGCCGAGGCAGAAGTGCGGCCCGTGCCCGAACGCCAGGTGCCGCGACGGCTCGCGCGAGATGTCCAGGCGGTCGGGGTCCTCGCACACCTCGGGATCCCGGTTGGCCGACCCGAACAGCAGGATCGCGGCGCTGCCCCTCGGCGCGTCGAACGAGCCGACCTTGGTGTCCTGCAAGGCGATCCGCGCGGTGAACTGCACCGGCGGGTCGTAGCGCAGGAACTCCTCGACGGCCCGATCGGCCAGCGCCGGCTCGGCCCGCAGCCGGGCCAGCTCGGCCGGATTGCGCAGCAGCGCCAGGGTGCCGTTGCCGATCAGGTTGACGGTGGTCTCGTGCCCGGCGATCAACAGCAGGATGCAGGTGGTGAGCAGCTCGGCCTCGGACAGCACGTCGCCGGCGTCCCGCACCTGCACCAGCCCGGACAGCAGGTCCTCGCCCGGGTTGTCGCGGCGCTTGTCGGCCAGCTGGAGCATGTACTGCCGGAACTCCTCGCGCGCCTTGAACTGCCGCTCCCGCACGCCCTCCGGGATGAGGAAGTCGGGGTCGAGGCCGCGGGCCATGTCGTGCGACCAGGCGACGATCAGGTCCCGCTCCTCGACCGGCACGTCGAACAGCTCGCTGATCACGGCGACCGGCAGCGGGCGGGCGATGGCGTCCATGAAGTTGACGGTCCCGCCGCGCGCCGCGGAGATCAGCTCGGAGGTGGTCTGCTCGATCATCGGGGTCAGACGCTCCACCACCTTGCGGGTGAAGGCCTTCGACACCAGGCCGCGCAGCCGCGTGTGGTCCGGCGGGTTCATGCCGAGGAAGCTGCGCTGCGGCGGGGGAGTGCTGTTGAGCGGCCCGACCTGGTCGGCCTCGGCGTGTCCGAACTTGTTGTCCCGCAACACGTTCGAGCAGTCCTGTTGCCGGGTCACCATCAGCGGCTGCCCGTCGCCGCCGGAGATCGGGGCGGTCTCCCGCCACTGCCGGTAGGTCGGGTACGGGTCCTGTCTCAGCACCGGGTCGATCAGCGCGAGCATGGACGGTGCGGTCATAACGGCGGCTCCTCATCTGCTTCCGCGCCGGTGAAAAGCCAGCGCAGGGCCCGGCCGAACAGCTCGTCGGGCACGCTGCCGGGGTCTAGCCGGCGCATCCGCACCAGCCCCTGGAACAGCGCGATGACGATGGTCGAGAGCTCGCCGGCCCGGCCGGGGTCCGGCGTCGACCGGGCGATCAGCTCGGTGAGCAGGTCGCGCGGCTCCCGCATCCGTTCGGCATAGGCCTCCATGAGCTCGGGATTGCGCACGGCGTACAGCCAGAACTCGGCCTGCAACGGCGCGAAGTCGGCGTCCTTGTCGGCCACCTCGATGACCAGCTGGCTGAACGCGCGCTGGGCCTGCGCCGGCGCGGCGTCGGCCACGATCTCGGCGGCCCTGGTCACCCGGTCGTTGGCCCTCTCCTGGAGCAGCTCGACGAACAGCTGCTCCTTGCCGCCGAAGTTGGAGTACACCGCCCCGATCGAGTAGCCGGCCGCCTCGGCGATCTCGTCCACCGACGCGCCGGCCAGGCCCTTCTGCGCGAACACCCGGGCGGCCGCGTCCAGCAGCCGTTCCCGGGTCAGCGCCTTGGCCTCGGCCCTGCTCAGCCTGGTCACATAGCCGACGCTACTCGGATAGTGAACGCTATGTCAATAAATCCTCAGCCGGCCAGGGCCTTCCTGCACACCGCGCCGACCTGCTTGGCGAAGGCGTCCGGGTCGGCAGGCTTCTTGACGCTCATGATCAGCATGCAGGCCCGCTTGTCGTTCTGAGAGGCGAACACCGCGCCGTCCGCGGTGCGCATCGCCTGGATGCCGAGGCCGTCGACCGGGACCATGTCCTTGTAGCCCTTCTTCAAGTCGTCCAGCGTCTGCCCCACGAAGTCGCCCGTGTAGACGGTGAGGGCCAGGCGCGTGCCCAGGACCGTGGCGGGATCGGGGACGTAGTCGCATGTGCTGTCGGTGTCCAGGACGTGCTTCAGCTTGCCGGGCCCCGTCGGCACGCCCAGCATCGCCTCGGCGTCGGGCCGGGTCAGGTACTGGCACACGTCGATCGGGCCGCCGCTCGCGAGGGAGGCGTCGGCGGGCAGCGGCATGGCCGAGCCGGAGCTGCTGCCGCAGCCGGTGGCGGCGACGGCGATCAGGAGCAGGGGAAGCAGGTGTGCTGTGCGCATGGCGCAGATGCTGCGCCATGCCCCAAGGGGCGACGGCCCCGGATCTGCGCGGCTGCCCTTAGGTGCCCTTGACCAGGCCGAGCAGCCCGACGGCACCGAACATCAGGCACAGCACGATGTTCTTCCACCGGTTCTCCACCAGCACGGCCACGAACTCACGCAGGAAGGCGTTGGGCCAGAAGTAGCGGGCGGTGGGCGCGCCGAGAACCTGGCCGTTGACCTTGGCCCGCCGCGCGTACAACGCCGCCCGCAGCACGTGATAGTTGCTCGTGACGATGACGCAGCGGTAGTCCGGCCTGTCCTCCAGCATGATCCGCCGGCTGAAGGTGAGGTTCTCCAGCGTGGTGGTGGACTTGTCCTCCAGCAGCACGGCCTCGGCCGGCACGCCGGTGGTGATCAGGTAGTCGGCCATGGCCCGTGCCTCCGACACGGGTTCGTCCGCGCCCTGCCCGCCGGAGGTGATCATCAGCGGCGAGCCGCCGCGGCCGCGCACCCGCTCCCACACCTGCCGGCCGCGGTCCAGCCGCCCGGCCAGCAGCTTGGACACCTCGCCGCGGACCAACCCGGCCCCCAGCACCACCACGAAGTCCACGTCCCGGCGCTGCCGCACCCGGCCGTAGAACACCGAGTAGGCCAGGAAACAGCAGAACACGAAGGAGACGTAGAACAGCATGCCGGCGACGCTGATGGTCAGCGAGATCAGCACCATGTTGCGGCTGCCCAGCGCGAGCAGCGACAACGCGCCGAAGCCGACGATCACCAGGCCGGCCAGCGTGGTCAGCACCGAAGAAGCCCGCAGGCCCTCGCGCCGGATCATGGTGAAGCCGTTGACGAACAGGAACACGGTCAGCGCCACCACGGTCAGCGGCACCCCGACGGCCAGGATCAGCAACGGGATGACGGCCAGCGAGCCGAGCGAGCCCAGCGCGGCGAAACCGAGGAAGAACAGCGCGAACACCAGGTACACGCCGTTGCGCAGCCGCCTGCGGTCGATGAGGAAGCTGACCAGGAACACCGCGGCCCAACCGAGGCCGAACGCCAGCCACACCAGCGTGTTCATGGGGCCAGACTGTAGCCGGTCGACCACGTCCGACCGTCAGCGCGTCCCCTTGTCGGCGGCCGTTCGGCCCAGCAGCGACACCTCGACGGCGGCGTCGTGCTGGCTGACCAGGACCTGGAACCGGCGGCCGTCCTCGTGCACGAGCACGTCGGCGAACACCAGTGGATCGTCCACAGTGGCCTCGCGCCGCACACCGGCGGCCGCGGCCAGCGCCTGGTACAGCCGGTAGGTGGCCTCGGGATTGACGTCGGGCTGGGTGGAGGCCATGTACTCCACCGGATACGTGCACAGCACCGCCCAGCCGTCGCCGACCCGGTTGCGCAGCAGGCACGGCCGGCCGTAGTCGTCGACGGCCAGCACCTCGGCGGTGGTCGGCGTGACGGGCAGGAACGCGCGGGCGTGCTCGTTGCCGCCGGTGTGGAAGCGCAGGACCTGATCCGCCCGCAGGTAGCCCAGATCCTCCACGAACCGCATCGACACGATGTCCTCGAGGATGGGCGCCACCAGCCCGTACCGGAGTTCCTGCCGCACGCCGAAGAACTCGTCCAGCCCCGGGAACCACGGCCCGCGGTTGCCGCCGTGCGTGCCCGAGCAGTACGACAGGTACACGGTCGCCCCGCCGCGCGCGAGGTCCCCGAGCCGTCGGAACGTCGGCGCCATCAGCTGACGGGTCGAGGGCAGCAGGTACAGCAGCGCGTCGTCGGCGATGCCGTCCTCCTCCCGCGTGAATCCGGGCGACAGATCGGCCTCGCGGGCGGCGATATAGGCCTGCCGCAAGGATTCGAACACCAGCCGCCGGTCGTCCTCGACCGTCGTGACGGGATAGCCACGCTCCAAATAGGACGACACCACCAGCGCCACTTCGGTGTCGGCCCGGCTCACATGCTCGAAGTCCACTTCGGACAGTGTGCGGGCGAAGCTCTCCATCTCCTTCAGGGCCGCCTTGGGCCGGCCCTCGGCGTCGGTCAGGCCGAAGTGCATCTCGAACGGGTGGTGCCGGTACGGGTCCTGGTCGGCCAGGCCGTCGAAGTCGGTGTTGTTCCAGGCCAGCCAACCGGTCGCGCCGGCCATCATGGTGGTGTGCAGGACCTGTCGGTAGTACTGGGCGGTGTTCTCCTCGGACGCCCAGTCCCCGGACAACCCGAACTCCTCCAGCACGACGGGTCGGCCCGCGACCGCGGCCAGCTCGCACAGGAAGGCGGCGTTCAGGTTCTGCCGCACGGAATCGGAGTCGGTGGGATAGACGTGCGGGCCGGTGAAGTCCGTGAAGGCGGCCAGTTCCCGCACCGAGAAGCCGTTCTCCACGCCGGTGACCTCGATGCCCCAGGCGCCGTCGCCGATCGACACCGGCTGGGTCGCGCCGCCGGCCCGCACCGCGTGCACCATCAGGCGGGCCCACGCCGTCACCTGCTCGCGAGGCGCGGCAGGCTCGCCTCGGCGGCGGCCGTAGATCGGCATCTCGTTGCTGACCAGCCACGCCGCGACGGCCGGATGGTCGTGGAAGCGGCGGGTGATCCGCTCGATGAACCAGGCCTGCCGGCTGACCATCTCCACGTCCGCGTACAGGTCGCGACCGTTGCGCCAGGCCGGATCCCAGTTCTCGCCGGACATGTGGCCGACCAGGAAGGTGGGAATGGAGGTCATGCCGAGTTCTGCGTGCGCATCGAGGAAGTCGGCGAATTTGTCGACCATGTCCTCGTCGAGCCGGTCCGGTTCCGGATGGAAGTCCGGCCAGTAGCAGAACGAGCGGGTCACCGTCACCCGGTGGCGGGCCAGCGTGGCCAGCTCGTCGCGGACCAACGTCGGGTCGTAGGTGCGCCACATCAGCGGACCGCCGGTGCGCGACCAGAAGTTGACGCCGAGCCAGCTGACGCCGAGTCGCGGTGACGGCCGCTTCACGACGGGCTTCTCCTTTCAGCGGGACTCCGTGCGGCGCACGGGATCCGGCCGGTTGACGGGCAGGTGGTCGACGCCGGCGGCGTGCGTGCGCCACAGTCGGTGTCACGGTGGTCGCCGCGCTCGGAAGTGGTCCGTTTGTCGCCCTTATGGGGAGCATGCAACGCGGCCGTGACTCCGGTCAACAATTTGCGATTTATGTATCCAGGTTCGTTTCGATGCACAGTCGGTACAGCGTGCTCGGCCGGCCCTTGCGGTGTGTCTGAGCGCTGCCCTCGGGCTCGACGAGCCCGCCCGCGAGCAGCTTGCGCAGCAGCCGCCGTCCACTCGGGTCGGTGATGCCCAGTGCGTTGGCCAGTTCGCTCGGCGACAGCGTCCGGCCCTGCTGGCGGCGTTCCACCGATACCAGGCGCGACAGCGTCGCCGCGCTCAACCCGACCGTGCGGGCGAGTTCCTCCAGCCGCGGCCCGTGATCCCGCACGGTGAACTCGGACGGGCGGCCGTCCCGGCTCATCGGCCCGACCACGATCCCGGAATGCTCGATCAGGTAGCCGGACGGCCGTCCCTCAGCCTCGGCCCGCGCCGCCGCCCGCTCGGCCAGGGTGACGCACGTGCGGGCCGATCCGCCGATGCCGAAGCCGGCCGCCACCCTGATGCCCAGTTCCTCGTCGGCCCGGTCCAGCACCGGCACGGTGGCCCAGTCGTGCGTCACCTCGTCGAACAGCGCCTTGTGCGCCAGCACGAGCAGCCCCCGCCGGCCGCGGTTCTCGATCAGCGCGTCGGCGAACTCCGGCGTGTTGACCAGCAGGTTCATCAGGCCGACGCGGGCCCGGTCCACGTCCTGGTCACGACTCTGCTCGGCGACCAGAAACACGCCGGCGGCGAAGCGGAACTCGTCCGCACGGCGGGCCCGGATGCGTTGCCGCAGGTCGTACAGCTCCGCACGAACGGCCGACGGGATCGTCTGGGTCTGCACCACCGGCAGCTTGCCCCGCAGCCGGTTGGCCACCTCGACCCGTGCGCTGATCACGTAACCGGAGCGCTTGACCGTGCGCAGGTGGTGGTCCACGACCTCGCTGGCCGGCTGCCCCGGCTGGTAGGGCAGCGCGGTCACGTGGGCCGACTTCAGGTTGAGCGCGGCCGTGACCTCGGCGATCGCGTCGTGGTCGAAACTGTCGATGGACACCGGCGGCCGCAGGTGCTTGGCCTGCGCGGTGGAGAAGGCCAGGGCCAGCGACAGCGGCGCCGGTCGCAGGATGGTCACCGGGAGCTCGTCGGGCAGCAGGTGCCGGTAGCTGTCGAAGGTCGGGCGGCCCATCAGCAGGCCGTCCAGCGGCTCCCGCAGCAGCTCGGCCACCGCCTCCGGCACGTCCGCGTCGTGGGTGTACTCCGCCCAGCGCAGCGCCAGATCGGCGATGCCATCCGCCGCCTCGGCGATGACGTTGCGATGTCTCGAATGCAGCACGACTCCGACCGTGACGGTCACTGCGGCACCTCGCTGGCGCTCGGTGTCCGCGTGCGCGGACGCGCTGTGTTGAATGATTCGCTCGCAAGCTCGCTCATGACCGGCCCCCTCCCCGCAGTGGACTGCCCGGCCAGCATGCGTCAGCGCGACGTGGAGAGTCTCTCGGGCACCACGCAGAAGTACCTTTGGGCACCGACATTTCTGCCCGTTCGGGCCCCGGCGCGGAAATGGTCCCTATCGTCGCATTCAGGCGCGGGCCGACCGTCGGCGTTCACGCTGCGCGGCCGGATCGGGCACAGGCGAGGCCAGCAGGAGGGCCTGGGTGTAGGGATGCTCAGGGTGGTGCAGAACTGTGGCGCAAGGGCCTTGCTCCACCAGTTGGCCGCCCCGCAGCACCGCCACCCGGTCGCAGACGCGGTCCACCACGGCGAGGTCGTGGCTGATGAACAGGCAGCCGAAGCCGAACTCGACATGGAGCCGCTCCAGCACGTCCAGCACCGCCGCCTGCACCGACACGTCCAGGGCGCTGGTCGGCTCGTCGGCGATCAACAGATCCGGCCCCAGCACCACGGCCCGGGCCAGGCTGACCCGCTGCCGCTGGCCGCCGGACAGCTCGTGGCCGCGCCGGTTCAGCAGGCTCTGCGGCAGCTCGACGGCGTCCATCAGCTCCCGGACCTTGTGTTGCCGCTCGGCCCGGCCCGTGCGGGTGTGGATCACCAGCGGCTCGGCGATGGTCTGCGCGACGGTCTTCGTCGGGTCCAAAGAGGACGCCGGATCCTGGAACACGACGCCGAGTCGGCGGCGGGCCCTGCGGTCCAGCCTGCCGCCGAACACGTCGACGGCGCCGGACTTCGGCGTGACGAGACCGAGGGCGCACTGGGCGAGGGTGGTCTTGCCGGAGCCGGATTCACCGACCAAACCGACGATCTCGCCCTTGTCCACGGTCAGCGAGACGTCGTCCACGACCCGTCGGCCGTGGTACTCCACCACGATGTCGCGAAGCTGGAGCACGGCGTTCTCAGCCGCGGGCTGGTCCTCGTGCTGCGTGTCGCCGAGTTTCGGCACGGCGGCGAGGAGTTGCCTCGTGTAGTCGGCCTTGGGGCTGGCGAACAACGTCTCGGTGTCGGCCTCCTCGACGACCTTTCCGTTGCGCAGCACGATGACCCGGTCGGCGATGTCCGCGACCACGCCGAGGTTGTGGGTGATCAGCAGCGTGCCGGTGCCCTCGGTGTCGCGGATGTCCCGGATCAGGTCCAGGATCTGTTGCTGCACGGTGACATCGAGGGCCGTCGTCGGCTCGTCGGCCAGGATGAGGCCGGGTCCGGCGGCGATGGCGATGGCGATCAGCACCCGCTGCCGGAGGCCGCCGGAGAGCTGATGGGGGTACTGCTTGAGCCGCTTGGCCGCGTCCGGCACGCCGACCCGTTCCAGCAACTCGACGCAGCGGTCGTGGTAGTGCTTGTCGTTCCTGGACTTGTGCCTGCGGGGCTGGGGATCGTGGTTGCGGATGGACTCGGCCACCTGGAAACCGATGGTGAGCACCGGGTTCAGCGCGGTCATCGGCTCCTGGAACACCATGCCGGCGCCGCGCCCGCGCAGCTGCCGGAGCTCCTCCGGCGTTGCGCTGCCAACGTCCTTGCCGGCCAGAGTGATCGTGCCCTCGACGCGGGCGGACCGGGGGAGCAGGCCGAGCGCCGCCAGCGCGACCGTGCTCTTGCCGGAGCCCGACTCGCCGACGAGGGCGACGATCTCGCCCCTGGACACGGTGACCGACAGACCGTCCACGGCGACGGTGGAACCGTAGCCGACCCGCAGGTCGGCGATCTCCAGCACCCTTGCCGCGGCGTTCGCGCCGGACGACTCGCTGGGGCACGGCGTCCGCTCTCGCGGACGCTCTGGGCTGGATGATTCGCTCGCAAGCTCGCTCATGACCGCCCCCTCGCCGCGAACGCGTCGCGCAGCCCGTCGCCGACGAAGTTGATCGCGCACACGATGAGCACGATCGCGACGCCGGGCGGCAGGATCAGCCACCACGCGCCGTCGTAGGTGTACGTGATGCCCTTGCTCAGCATCGCGCCCCAGTCGGTGGCCGGTGGCGGCACGCCGAGCCCGAGGAAGCTCACGTACGCCACCAGCAGGATCGCCTCGGCGATCTGGAACGTGCCGGCCACCACCAGCGTGCCGACCGCGTTGGGCAGCAGGTGGGTGAACACCACCCGGAACCGGCCGGCGCCCATCACCGTGATCGCCTTGATGAAGTCCCGCTCCCGCAGCGTCGCCGCCTCGGCGCGCATCAGCCGGGCCGGCACCAGCCAGGACACGCAGCCGATCACCAGTGACAGCACGCCGATCGACGGCGTGATCAGCGTGGCCGCCACCAGCAGTAGGAACAGCGCGGGAATCGCCACGCCGGTGTCGACGATGCGCATCAGCACCGCGTCCAGCCAGCCGCCCGCGTAGCCGGCGAGGGCGCCCCAGATCGCGCCGATCGCCGTGGCCAGCAGGCCGGCGAGCACGCCGATGGCCAGCGAGGTCCGGCCGGCGATCATGAGGCGGCCCAGCACGTCGTAGCCGAGATCGTCGGTGCCGAGCGGATGCCCCTGCTGGCCCGGGGAAAGCCGGGCCGCGCCGAGGTCGGTGTGCACCTGGTCGGTGTGGTAGAGCAGCGGCCCCAGCAGGCAGAAAGCCAGCACGAGGACTAGGATCGTCGTGCCGACGACGGCGAGGCCGTTGCCGCGCAGGCGGAATCGGGTCGGCACGGCGATGGTGGTCATGACTTCGCTCCCGGCACCCGGACCCGTGGGTCGATCAGCAGTTGCAGCACGTCGGCCAGCAGCGACCCCAGCACGGTGGTCACGGCGATCACCAGCACCACGCCGAGCAGCACGGGGAAGTCGGCGTTGCGGGCGGCGGTCCAGAACAGCAGGCCGACGCCGGGATAGTTGAACATCGACTCCACCACCAGCGAGCCGCCGAACACCACCGGGATCGAGTAGCCGATCAGCGAGACCACCGAGGTCAGCGAGTTGGGCCACACGTGCCGCCACAGGATGGTGCGCTCCGGCGTGCCCTTGGCCCGCGCCGTGCGGACGTAGTCCTCGGCCAGGTTGTCCACTGTGGATGACCGCATGTACCGGCTGTAGGCCACGGCCGTGGCCGCCCCGCCGGCGATCACCGGCAGCACCAGCGATCCCGGCTGGGACAGCAGGTCGGCCAGGGTGTCGCCCTGCGCGGCCTGGGCCGGAAAGATCGGCCAGACCTGGGCGAACAGGATGATCAGCAGCAGCGACAGGAAGAACACCGGCGTCGCGTACAGCACGAAGGCCAGTCCGGTGCTGACCACGTCGAGCGCCCGGCCGCGTCGCGTCGCCTGCCAGACTCCCAGCGGCAGCGCCACGATGATGCCCAGGATGGTCGAGGTCGCCGTCAGCACAAGGGTTTTCGGCAGACGCTCGGCCAGCAGCGTGCTGACGTCGGTGTTGAGGGTGTACGAGGATCCTAGGTCCCCGTGCAGCAGGCGGACCAGATAGTCCCAGTACTGCACGGGAAGCGACTGGTCGAAGCCCTGCGACCTGGTGAACGCGTCGATCTGCTCCGTGGTCGCCTTCACACCCAGGACGCCGCGGGCGGGGCCGCCGGGCAGCAGGTGCAGGATTACGAACGTCACCACCGTGACCAGGAAGACGACGAGCAGGGCCAGCAGCAGCCGGCGGGCCAGGAATCGGGTCATGGCGTCACCTCCGGAACCAGCGCTGGGGTTGCAGGCCCGCCAACGGGTCCTGCGTGATGCCGCCGATCGAGGTGTCGATGGCCGACACCTGGTAGGGCGGGTTGGGCATCCAGATCACCGGCAGCTGCTCGGCCAGCCGGGCGCTGTAGTCCACCATGGACTGCGGCGAGGTGGACAGCGTGGACGCCCCGATCAGGTCGTCGGTCGGCTTGTCCCGGTAGTTGCCGAAGTTCACGCTCGCGTCGGTCGCGAACAGCTGCTCGCCGCTGGGATAGGCCGGGAAGTACCAGCTGCCCTGCGTGCCGAAGTACGACAGCTGCCAGGAGCAGGCCGGGCTGCTCGGCTCGCACGTGGTTCCGTTGGCCAGCACGGTGTTCAGCGGCTGGGCGTTGATCCGCAGCTCGATGCCGACCCTGGACAGCTCCGACTTCAGCTCCTGCATGGTGCCGTCCGTCTCGTCGGAGCCCGACTCGGTCAGCAGCGTCATGGACAGCCGGGCGCCCTTGTCGACGCCCTGGCCGCACTTCTCCGGCTCCTGGCAGGCCTGGATGCCGTCGGCGCCGATCTGCCAGCCGTGATCGGCCAGCAGCTTTCGGGCCGCGTCGAGGTCGAACGGGTACGGGGTGTTCTTCTGCGTGTCGGACAGGAAGGTCGGGTCGTTGTCCTGGGGCACCGGGCCGTAGCCGGGAGTGGCCGTGCCGCGCCAGATCACCTGCGAGATGGCCTTCTGGTCGACCGCGTGCTGGATCGCCTGTCGGACGTAGAGCTGCTTGAAGACGGCGCCCAGGGCCGGATTGTTGAAGTTGTACGGGATGTAGGTGATGGACCAGCCGTTCCACGGCTCGATCCGGTAGCCCAGCGACTCCAGCTTGGACTTCTGGCCCAGGTTCGTGGTCGGCACGTAGCCGTAGTCCACGCCGCCGGCCAGCAGCACGTTGTACTCGGCGGCCGAGCTGGTGAACGTCAGGAACGTGATCTTGTCCAGGCGCGCGGCGTCTTCCCCGGTGTAGCGCGGGTTCCTGACCAGCGTGACCTGGCCGGTGGGGGAGAACGACTCCAGCGCGAACGGGCCGTCCACGACCTTCCACAGTGGATTGCTGTTGTAGCCGCCGAGGTTCTTGGCCTGCGCCACCAGGTAGTCGAAGGTCTTGCGCGGATCCGGGTCGTGGGCCCAGGCGTGCCGGGGCAGCGGCGTGATCAGCGCCAGCTGGTTGGCCGTGAACCAACCCGGGTTGTACGTCTTGTCCAGCGTCAGCGTGAAGGTGTGGTCGTCGACGATGCGGAAGTCGGTGACGTCGTCGGGAATCAGGCCCTTGGAGTAGGCGCCCCAGTCGTCCTTGGCCGCGCGCACCAGGTCGAACCAGAACTGGACGTCCTGGCTGGTCAGCGGCGTGCCGTCGGACCAGGCCAGCGGCTTGAGCGTGATGGTGACCGACTTGCCGTCCGGGGCGTACACGGGCGGGTCGGCGGCACTGGCCTTGTCGTCGCGGGCGACCGCGCCCGACGAGCCGTCGTAGGCGTACAGCGGCAGGAACAGCGCCGACTGGA
This sequence comes from Kutzneria sp. NPDC051319, assembly GCF_040682195.1. Lineage (NCBI taxonomy): Bacteria > Bacillati > Actinomycetota > Actinomycetes > Pseudonocardiales > Pseudonocardiaceae > Kutzneria > Kutzneria sp. NPDC051319. The sequence goes on from NZ_JBFBAM010000011.1 coordinate 85,071, forward strand.
TGACGCCGTTGTAGCTGGCCGTGTAGCCGGGGATGGTCAGCGGCAGGATCCAGTTCGGGGTGGCCGAGGGCGGCAGCGCGAAGCTCACGGAGTTCGGGCCGCCCACGCCGTGCCGCACCTGGCCGCCGGCGCAGGCCGTGAGCACCAGACAGCAGATGATGGCGGCCACCCGGCCGAGCCTTCGTCGCATCCCGCCTCACTTCCAACAAAGCTGTTGTAAGTCCTCTTGCTGGGATTTTTTGGCTGACTATACTCACGGTGGCGGCCGGGTGAACTACTGGCGAGGCGGTGTTCTCGACACTTGAACCAGAAATGTGTCAACGATGCACGGGCTTGAGGCCGGCGCTGCCCGCGTGGTGGAGCTGGTCGCCGCCGGCCGCGCCACCTCCCGCAACGAGCTCGCCGTCGCACTCTCGCTGCCACCGTCCACAGTGAACCTTCGGGTGCACGCCCTGCTGAGTGCCGGGGTTCTGGTGGAGCAGGGCGAAGGGCGCTCGCAGGGCGGGCGTCGGCCGCGGCTGCTGAGCGTGAACGCGGACTTTGGACACGTCTGGACGATCGACATCGGATCCCGGCACGTGCGGCTGGGGCCGATGGACATGACCGGCTCGTTGATCAGCACCCACGAGCTGTCGATCAGCATCGACACCGATCCTTCCTTGCTGCTGGATGAAATCTTCGCCGCGGTGAACTCACTGGAGGCGACCGAGCGGCCGGCGGGGCGGTGGCTCGGGGTCGGCGTGGGGCTGCCCGGGCCGGTGGATGTCGTGGCCGGCACGGTCACGCTGCCGTCGCGAATGCCCGGCTGGCGCGGGTTTCCGGCCCGTGAGGCGTTGCAGCGGTTGTTCCCGGTGCCGGTGGTGATCGACAACGACGCCAACCTCCTGGCCCTGGGGCAGGCTCGGCGTGGGGCGCCGGGGGAGACGTTGGTGGTGGTCAAGGCCGGCACCGGCATCGGCTCGGGGCTGGTCGTCGACGGGCGGCTGCACCGCGGCCGGGACGGGGCCGCCGGGGACATCAGCCACGTGCGCATTCCAGCCGGCGGCGATCGGCCGTGCACGTGCGGGAATCACGGCTGCCTGGAGACCGTGGCCAGCGGCGCGGCGTTGGTGGCGCAGCTCGGCGTGGCCAGCACCGCCGATGTCCTTGCCGCGTCTGAGGATGCCAACGCCACCGTGATCACCGCGATCCGTCGGGCCGGCGGGCTGTTGGGGGAGGTGCTGGCCACCGTGGTCAACTTCGCCAACCCCGATGCCGTGCTTCTGGGCGGGGCCTTGGCCGGTGCCGAGGCCTTCGTAGCCGCCGCGCGTGGGGCCCTGTACGAGCGCTGCCTCCCGTTGGCCACGCGTCGGCTGCGGATCGACACCGTGCTCGGCGGCGTCGACGCCGGTCTGCTCGGGGCCGGCTCGCTGGCCCTGGAATCCGTTCTGGACGAGGCACTACGAGGGGAGTCGCGCTGATGACGCGCATCGGGATCGCCGGGATTGCCATCGAGTCCAGCACTTTCTCGCCCCATCGGACCACTGTGGACGATTTCCGCGTCACCCGCGGCTCCGATCTGTTGGCGCGGTACTCATTCCTGGATCCTTCAGTTGAGTGGGTGCCGCTGCTGCACGCCGTGTCTCTACCCGGGGGCGCGGTCACCGAGCAGACCTACGCCGCCCTGTCGGAGGAGATCTACGCCCGGCTGCGCTCGTGCGGACCCCTGGACGGCCTGTTCTTCGACATCCACGGGGCCATGAGCGTGGTCGGCCGGGTCGACGTGGAGGCCGACCTCATCGAGGGCATCCGCGCCGTCATCGGGCCCGATGTGCTCGTGTCGGCGTCAATGGACTTGCACGGCAACGTTTCTCACCGCCTGGCCCGTGCGCTGGACCTGATCACGTGCTACCGCAAGGCCCCGCACACCGACGCCTGGGACACCCGTGAGCGGGCCGTGCGCAACCTCGTCGATCGGCTGCGGGACGGCGGAAAGCCGTTGAAGGCGTGGGTGCAGGTGCCCGTGCTGCTGCCCGGTGAGAAGACCAGCACCCGCATCGAGCCCGCCCGCGGCGTTTACGCGTTGGTGGACGAAGTCGAGGCCTTGCCCGGGGTTCTCGACGCCGCCATCTGGGTCGGCTACGCCTGGGCCGACGAACCCCGGTGCCAGGCCGCCATTGTCGTCACCGGCGACGACCTCTCGGTGATCACCGCTCAGGCCTCCCGTCTCGCCCAGGCCTATTGGGACGCCCGGCGCGACTTCGCTTTCGTTGCCCCCACGGGAAGTCTGGCCGAGTGCGTCACGCAAGCGCTTGCCAGCTCCGCACGGCCGTTCTTCATCAGCGACTCCGGCGACAATCCCACCGCCGGCGGCGCCGGCGACACCTCGTGGAGCCTGCGGGAACTCCTCGGCATGCCCTCGGTCCTCGCCCAGTACACGATCTACGCCCAGATCGTCGATCCGGCCGCCACGGCCGCCGCCGTCCGGGCCGGCATCGGCCAGCAGGTGACCGTCTCCGTCGGCGGGCACATCGACTCCGGTCCGTGCGGTCCGGTGCCGGTGACCGCCGTCGTCGAGGCCATCGACGCCAACGACCCCGTCGCCGGGGTCGCCGTGGTGCTGGGGGTGCGGGGCCTGAAGGTGATCGTCACCGAGCGCCGCAAGCCGTACCACCTCGAATCCGACTTCCTGGACCTCGGGCTGTCGCCGCGCACCGCCGACCTGGTCATCGTCAAGATCGGCTACCTGGAGCCCGAGCTCTACGACATGGCCGCCGACTGGCTGTTGGCCCTCACCCCCGGCGGCGTCGACCAGGACCTCCTCCGGCTCGGGCACGTGGGCATCCAGCGACCCATGTTCCCCTTCGACGCCGACATGCCGCCGCCGTCCTTCACGCCCGTGTCCACTTGGTGAGACGGGAAATGCCTCCGGCCTCGTCGGCGTTGTTGCGTACATGACTTTCGCGGGCGAGTGGCAGGCGTGGCACACCGAACGTGAGCAGGGATTGGCCGACCCGTACGGCTGGCTGGCCTTGGTCTCCCTGGACTGGCTGGAGGACGGCCCCCGGTCCTATCCCGGTTTGCCCGGGTTGTGGTGGCAGGACTCCGAGGCCGCCTACTTCGACCCCCAGGGCGCTTCCGCGACCTACGAAGGTGGTGCCGTCACGGAGGTTCTGAGGTTGGAGCTGGTCAACAGCGGCTCCGGCGTCCGGATCATCGCCGGCGACCTGGAGATCGAGGTCGCCCGTCGCTCCGGCTACCTCATCCGGGTCCACGACCCCAAGGCGCCAGTGTTGCGCGAGTTCCGTGGCGTTCCGGCCTACGAGCCGTCCGAGTCCTTCGTCTTCTCCGGCGTCTTCGAGCCCTTCGACGCGCCTCGCCCCACCACCGTCGGCGCCGTGGTCGAGGGCCTCAGCCACGTCTACACCGCCCCCGGCCTCGTCCGCTTCTCCCGTGACGGCGTCGAGCACACCCTCACCGCCTTCAACGGCAAGTCCGGCGGCCTCAGCATCTTGTTCACCGATGCCACCAGCGGCGTCACCACCTACGCCGCCAACCGCTCCCTGGCCGTCGCCGCCCCCGCTTCCGGCGGCGCCGTCACCCTCGACTTCAACCGCGCCGTCAACCTCCCGTGCGCCTTCACCGACTTCGCCACCTGCCCCCTGCCGCCCGAGGGCAACCGCTTGCCCTTCCCCGTCGAGGCCGGCGAGAAGACCCCTTACGAGCGCTCCTGACCCTTGTCGGGCCACAGGCTCGGCAGGTTGACCACGATGCCCTCCTGGCTGCTCCGGGCGATGATCACCACCGCCGGCTCATCGCCCGGATTCTCCTCCCGGTGCGGCACATACGGCGGCACGAACACGTAGTCACCCGGCCCCGTCTCCAGCCGGATCTCCTCGTCCCCGTCCGCGAAGACGAACACCGGGCGCCCTTCCTTCACGTAGATGGCCGTCTCCGCCTCGCCGTGATGGTGATCGCCCGAGTTCGTCGCCGGGGCCACGTGCGTCTCGCCCATCCACACCTTGCTGGAGCCCACCGTCTTCCCGGAGATCGCCTCCAGCCGCGTCATGCCGTTCGTCTGGCCGGTGTCCCCGGTCAGGCTCACGCCCTTGATGTGCCGCAGCGGCTGATGCCAGTGATCCGTCACGCCTCCAGTATCACCGCACCGGCCGATTGGATGCCGCCGCACACGACGGCCGACAGGAACCAGCATGCCCAGCGCCCCTGCCACCACCGCCATCCCCCCGCGAGTCCCGCTCAGCGTCACACCGAAATGTGTGAAACTTGCTCATACATTTCGGTATGACGCTAGGCGGGACTCGCGGGGGTTGTAGGCCAGCGCTGGGCGGCGAGGACGGCCAAGTGCAGGGCCACCAAGGTGTTCTCCAGGTCGGGAAGCTCGGTGGCGCGGTTGTGACGGACGCGGACGCTGACGAGCTCGGTGGTGGCGCCGGCGAGGGCGAGGTAGGCGTCGTAGGGCACGGTTGGCCACTCGGGGTGGTGGCCGAGAGCGTGCCGGTGCCAGGTGCGGTTCAGCTCGGCGAAGCGGTGCTGGGCGGCGTCCATGCGGTTCACGGCCCCGGCGCCGGCGGCGGGCATGTCGATGTAGAAGACGCGGGCGAAGGCGGGCTCGTCGGCCAGGAAGCGGAGGAACGCCCGGCACGAGGCGCGCAGGATGGCCTCAGGGGCGGAATCCGGGGGCAGGGCGCGGGTGGCGCCGACGACGGCGTCCACGAGCAGGTTGCCGCCGTAGGCGGTGGCGGCGAGGAAGCAGTCCTCCTTGTCACGGAAGTGGGCGTAGAAGGCGGCACGGGAGACGCGGGCGCCGCGGACGATGTCGGCGACGGTGATGCTGTGGAAGCCGGCGGCGGCCACGGCGGCGACGGTGGCGGTCAGCAGGCGCTGGCGCTGAGCGGCCCGGACCTCGTCGGCGGGCAGGCTGGAGCGGCCCCGGGGCAGACCCGGGGCGTCGTCGTGCCGTCTGGCCAGGGAGCCCTCTTGTCCCACCGTCCGCCAACCCCTAAAGTACGGCCGCGTACCTGTGACCTGTGACATAGGTTATCGCTGCGGACAACGTAGTCCGAAGGAGGCGTTGATGAGCGTCCTGTGGCAGCGTCGGCTGGATCACTACCCCGAAACCGGGCGGCGCCTCTGGTACCTGGGAATCGTGGTCGTGGCGACGGTCGTGCTCTACTACGAGCTGTACGTGCCGGGCGCGGTCGCGACGGAGATCATCGCCCACTACCACATGACTTTCCCTTACTACGTCTACATCTCCGTGGTGGGCAACGCGATCGGCGCCTTCTCCTCGCTGCTGGCCGGCCTGGCCGACCGGTGGGGACGGGCCAACCTCGTCGCGTACGGCCTGGGCGTCACCGGCCTGCTGACGCTGTTCGGCATACCGAACGCCCCCGACCAGTTGACCTTCGGCGTGCTGTTCGCCCTGGTCAGCTTCGTCGAAGGGATCATCCTCGTCGCCACGCCGGCCCTGGTGCGCGACTTCTCGCCGCAGCTGGGCCGCGCCTCGGCGATGGGCTTCTGGACGCTCGGACCGGTGGTCGGCAGCCTCGTGCTGTCCGAGGTCTCCAGCAACACGATCGGCGTGCTGCCCGACTGGCGCTCCCAGTTCGTCATCTGCGGCATCGTCGGGCTGGTCGTCTTCGTGATCGCCCTGTTCGGGCTGCGGGAGCTGTCGCCCAACCTGCGCGACCAGCTCATGGTCAGCATGCGCGACCGCGCGCTGATCGAGGCGCGGGCGGCGGGCATCGACGTGGCCAAGGCGATCGAACGCCCGTGGCGGCAGATGATGACCTTGCGGGTGGTCGGCTCGGCCTTCGCCATCGCGGTGTTCCTGATCATCTACTACACCGCGGTCGGCTTCTTCACCATCTACTTCACCACCATCTACGGCTTCAGCCTGGCCCAGGCCAACGGCATCGGGAACTGGTTCTGGGGCATCGACGCGCTGTCGCTGATCGTGGTGGGCGTGATCTCCGACCGGCTGGGCGTGCGCAAGCCGTTCATGCTCGTCGGCGGCCTCGGCGCCATCGCGATGACGATCGTGTTCCTGACCCGCGCCACCGCGCCGGACACCGGCTACTACACCTTCGTCTGGATCATCAGCGTGCTGGCGGTGTTCATGGCCATCGCCTACGCGCCGTGGATGGCGAGCTTCACCGAGACCGTCGAACGCATCAACCCGGCGCTGACCGCGACCGGCCTGGCCGTGTGGGGCTGGATCATCCGGGCCGTGGTGGCGCTGTCGATCTTCGCCCTGCCGTTCGTCGTCACGTCCATGACGCCGCTCGTGCAGTACGGCACCGAAGTGTCGACGCTGGCCGCGAAGTACGACACGCAGCTCAAGACCATCGCCGTCGTCGACCCGGCCACGCTGGGCGCATTGGGCCGCAACCCGGCCGATCCCGAGGCGGGGACCAAGGCCGTCGCCGAGATCATGCAGGGCCAGAACGTCGACCAGGCCACCGCGGTGGAACGGCTCAAGGCGGCCGCGGCCGTGCCGAAGGCGGACATGGCCTTCCTCCAGGAGCACGCCGCCGAGGTGCAGGCGGCGGCCGCGGCCACGCCCGGCCAGTGGCAGAACTGGTGGTGGGTGTGCGTCGGCGGCGAGGCGGTGTTCCTGCCGTTGATCTTCGTCATGGTCGGCCGCTGGCGGCCCAGGCAGGCCCGCGCCGACCTCGCCGAGCATCAGGCCCGTGTCGACGAGGAGCTGGAGCAGCTAAGTTCATCTACCGGAGGGACTACCACGAGCTGAGAAGAGGCACGCGTGACCGGGTTCTTCACGTCCGTCGACGAGGTGGCCGGGCGGCTGGCCGAGGCCGGCTACCTGGCGTCCGACGCGGTCGCGACGACCGTGTACCTCGCCGACCGGCTCGGCAAGCCGCTGCTGGTGGAGGGCCCGGCCGGCGTCGGCAAGACCGAGCTGGCCAAGGCGGTCGCCCAGGTCACCGGGTCGCGGCTGGTGCGGCTGCAGTGCTACGAGGGCGTCGACGAGTCGCGGGCGCTGTACGAGTGGAACCACGCCAAGCAGCTGCTGCGGATCACCGCCGGGCGCGACGAGACGTGGGACCAGACCCGCAACGACATCTTCAGCGAGGAATTCCTGCTCGCGCGGCCGCTGCTCACCGCCATCCGCGGCGACGAGCCGACCGTGCTGCTGATCGACGAGACCGACAAGGCCGACGTCGAAGTGGAGGGGCTGCTGCTGGAGGTGCTCGGAGACTTCCAGGTCACCGTGCCCGAACTCGGCACCATCACCGCCACGCAGCGGCCGTTCGCCGTGCTGACGTCCAACGCCACCCGTGAGCTGTCCGAGGCCCTGCGGCGGCGATGCCTGTTCCTGCACATCGATTTCCCCGACGAGGACCTGGAAAAGCGCATCGTGCTGGCCCGCGTGCCCGGCATCGACGACACCCTCGCCACGTCGCTCGTACGCGTGATCAACGCCTTGCGGGCCATGGAACTGCGCAAGTCGCCGTCGGTCGCCGAGACCATCGACTGGGCCCGGACGCTGCTCGAACTCGGCGCCGAGACCCTCGACGAGCAGGTCGTGCGGGACAGCCTCGGCGTGATCCTCAAGCACCAGGAGGACATCGTCAAAGCGGGGCAGCGGCTCGAACTGGACAAGCTGTGACGGTCTCGGACCGTCTCACCGAATTCGTGCAGGCCCTGCGGGCCAAGGGAATTCAGGCCGGGCCGGGGGAGACCGTCGACGCCGCCGCCGCGCTGGAGGTGCTGGGCTTCGACGACCGCGAGCGCACCCGTGAGGGCCTCGCGGCCTGCCTGATCCGCCGGGACGGCCAGCGTGCCGTCTTCGACTCCACCTTCGACCTGTTCTTCCCTTTGGGCGTGGGCATTCCCGAGCAGGCCCGGCACGAGCACCTCACCCTCGACGAGCTCAACGACCGGCTCGTCGCCGCCTTCGCCTCCGACGACGAGTCCGAGCTGTCGCAGCTGGCCGGGCTGGCCGTCGACGCCTTCGGCGAGTACGGGCAGGGCGGCTCCGGCTCCAGCGGCTGGTCCGCGCACCAGACCTTGGACCGGGTGCAGCCCCAGACCTTGCTCGTCCGAGTGCTGGCCGCCATGCAGGCTCAGGCCGGCTTCACCGAGCGCCTCGACCGTGACGAGATCCGCCGTCGCATCGAGCGTTTCCGTGAGCTCGTGCGGGGCGAGGCCCTTCGCCGCGTCGCCGAGCTTCGCGGCCGTGAACGCCTTTCCCGCAGCGCCGTTCCGCCCACACCCGACCAGGTCGACTTCCTCCAGGCCGGCCGCGCCCAGGTCGCCGAGATGCGCCGCATGGTTCAGCCCTTGGCCCGCAAGCTGGCCACCCGCCTCGCGGCCCGTCGCCGCCGCGCCGCTCGTGGTCAGATCGATCTCCGCCGCACTCTTCGGCGCTCCCTGTCCACCGGCGGCGTGCCCATGACCCCGGTGTTCCGCAAGCACCGCCCCGGCCGTCCCGAGATCGTGCTGCTGTGCGACATGTCCGGCTCCGTCGCCTCTTTCGCCAACTTCACCATGCTCTTGGTGCAGGCCCTGCGCGACCAGTTCTCCAAGGTCCGCGTCTTCGCCTTCGTCGACGGCATCGACGAGGTCACCCACCTCGTCACCGCCGGCGTCGCCGACCCCGCCGCCCTGGGCTCCCGCATCCTCACCGAGGCCTCCGTCATCCGTTGGGACGGCCACTCCGACTACGGCCGCTCCCTCGACGAGTTCGCCGACCGCTACCCCGACGTCATCGGCCCGCGGACCTCCGTCCTCATCCTCGGCGACGCTCGCAACAACCACGGCGACCCCCGCCTCGCGGTCCTCGCCCACATCCTCCGCCCCGCCCGCCGCTCCTTCTGGCTCAACCCCGAACGCCGCGCCCTCTGGTCCACCGGCGACTCCGCCGCCCACGACTACGCCACGGTCGTCGAGATGCACGAATGCCGCAACGCCCGCCAGCTGGGCGTTTTGGTGTCCCGGCTCATCCCCGTCTGAACCACGCCGGCGGCTCACGAAGAGCCCCCCGTCATGCAGGGAAGGACGCCTTACCCGCGTTCAACGAGGGTAAGGCGTCCTTCCCTGCATCGGGGGATCCTGTTCAGCGGCGACCGGCCCAGTCCAGCAGCTCATCCGCGGACCAGGTGTTGATGACCCGGCCGGCTTCGACGCCGCATTCCTCGGCGCGGGCGCAGCCGAGGGCCTGCCAGGTGAGCTGGCCGGGGGCGTGGGCGTCGGTGTCGATGGCGAAGTGACAGCCGGCGTCGACGGCCAACCTGAGCAACCGCTTGGGGGGATCGAGGCGCTCGGGGCGGGAGTTGACCTCGACGGCGACGGAATGCGCCTGGCAGGCGGCGAAGACGGCGGGGGCGTCGAACTCGGACTCGGGGCGGCCGCGGCCGGTGACGAGGCGGCCGGTGCAGTGGCCGAGGACGGTGACGTGGGGGTTGGCGACGGCGGTGAGCAGGCGAGGGGTCATCTCGTCGGCGGGCATGCGGAGCTTGGAGTGGACGCTGGCGACGACGACGTCGAGGCGGGACAGGAGCTCCTCGGACTGGTCGAGGGAGCCGTCCAGGTTGATGTCGACCTCGATGCCGGTGAGGATCCGAAACGGGGCCATCGCGGCGTTCAGGGCGTCGATGAGGTCGAGCTGCTGGCGCAGCCGATCAGCCGACAGGCCGTTGGCCACGGTGAGGCGCGGGGAGTGGTCGGTGAGGGCGATCCAGTTGTGCCCGAGGTCCCGGGCGGCCTGAGCCATGACGGAAGGGGGACTGCCGCCGTCGGACCAGTCGGAATGGGTGTGGCAGTCGCCGCGGAGCAGGGCCCGCAGCCCGGCGCCGGCGGTGAGGTCGGGGCCGGGGGTGGCCTGAGCCTTCTCCAGGTACGAGATGGTCTCGCCGCGCACGGCGTTCTCGACCACGCCGGCGGTGGCCTTGCCGATGCCGGGCAGCCGGGTCAGAGAGCCCATTCGCACCATCTGGGCCAACTGCTCCGCCGGCACCTCGGCGATGACGGCGGCGGCCTTGCGGAAGGCACGGACCCGGTAGCTGGGCTCGCCGGCGCGTTCGAGCTCGAACGCGACCTGCTCCAACGCCCGCACGGGATCCACGACGTCCTGCCTACCAGACCTCAGCCCATGCCGCTGACGTCCTCGGCGGCGATGGTGACGATGAGCCGCACCTGGTCCCGCCCGCCGTACCAGGCGTAGGGCTGCCCGGTGTAGCGCTTGGCCAGCAGGTCGATGTGGTCGGCGCCGCCGTCGGGGGTGATGCCGAGGACGCGGCCCCGCACCCGGAAGTAGCGGAAGGGGTTGTCCGGATCGGCGATGTTGAGGGCGATCCGGGGGTCCCGCCTCATGTTGCGCACCTTCTGGAAGCCCTCGACGGTGTTGACGAGCACGTGCTCGCCGTCGGTGTCCACCCAGGTCTGGGTGAGCTGGGGCGATCCGTCCGGGTTGGACGTGGCCACGAAGCAGGGGCTGGGCTTGCGCAGCAGGTCGAGCAGCGCGTCGGGGAGTGCCATGCGGTGATCCTAGCCACCCCGGTATGGTCAACATTAGTGATAGTCACTAACGTTGACTACAGGAACACGAGGAGGGACCCCGATGTCGGTCATCGAACTGACCACCTTCACCGTCAAACCGGACAACACGGCCGCGATGCTGGCGGCCCGCCCGGGCATGGTCGACGCGTTCCGGCGCGACCGGCGGGGCTTCGTCGCGGCCAAGCTGATCCGCGTCGCCGAGGACACCTGGCTGGACCTGGTGGAGTGGACGGACGACACGGCCTGGGACGAGTCCAGGGCCAAGGGCGGCGACCGGCCGGAGATCGCGGCCTTCTTCGCCACCATCGACACGCTGGTGAGCTCGAACCGCGGCGTCCGCTACGACGACGCCGAGGACGGTCGCCGCGCGGTCCGAACCGTCGCCTACGGCCCGCACCCCTCCCAGGTCGGGGAGCTGTATCTGCCGGCAGGGGACGGGCCGTTCCCGGTCGTCGTCCTGGTCCACGGTGGCTACTGGACGGCCATGTTCGATCGCCGGCAGGTCACGCCACTGGCCGACGACCTGGTCGGCGCCGGTTTCGCGGTGTGGAACATCGAGTACCGCCGCCTCGGTGAGGAAGGCGGCGGCTGGCCCGGCACCTTCGACGACGTGGCCGCGGCGATCGACCATCTTGACGGCCTGGACGAGCGCCTCGACCTGACGAAGGTGCAGGTCGTCGGCCACTCCGCCGGCGGCCAGCTGGCCAAGTACCTGGCCAGCCGCACCGACGGCAAGGTCCAGCTCCAGGGTGCCGTGTCGCTGGCGGGCGTGCTCGACCTCGTCGAAGCCGACAAGGACCGGCTGGGCTCCGTGTTCACCGACCCCGACGCCGAGGAGCCGGCCGGCGCGCCGCCGGCCCAGGCCCCGGAGTTCGCGCCGGTGGTGGTGGCCAACGCCGGTCAGGGCATTCCGTTCTGGCTGCTCGGCGGCCACCACGACGAGGTGCCCGACCGCTACGCCGAGGTCACGCGCCCGGCGACGGTGCCGCTGTTGACCATCCACGGCGAGGCCGACGACGTGGTGGCGTCGAAGTACGCCGGCGACCCCGTCGAGTTCGACGGCGCCAACCACTTCGACGTCATCAACCCCGCCCACCGGAGCTGGCGCGTGGTGCGCGACTGGCTCACCGACCGATTGGCCTGACATGGACCACGAGAAGGTGCTGGACGAGGCCTGGCGCACGCCGGGCGTGACCGCGATCGACCTGCCGCCGGTGGACGTCAACCAGGTGCTGGCCGAGCGCTACGAGCTGGACCGGGACGTGACGTTCACCCGGGAGACGCTGTGGGACATGGAGGCGCGCAAGGCGGCCGCCCCCGACGTCTACATCCCGACCGTGGTCAAGGCCGGCAGCGCCATCAAGTGGCCCAGCGTCCGCCATGACGGCCTGGAGGACTTCACCCGGGTGTCGGACCAGCGGCTGTGGGCCGACCCGGACCGCTTCGGCACGATCATCGAGCACGTCCGCCTCGACCACGGCAACCAGCGGGCGTTCTTCGTCGCCGGCACGGAGTTCGAGGGGCATCGGGCCACCACCGAGCAGCCGCTCTTCCACGTGGAGCACTCGGTGGCCGGCGCGCGGGACCGGCCGCTGAACCTGTGGCGGATCATCCTGCTGACCGAGCAGGTCGACCAGCGCCTGCTGGACGTGTTCACCGCGATGGGTGAGGACCCGTACCTGCGGGTGTTCATCGAGGTGTATCTGGAAAAGGTCTTGGGCGTGTCGTTTCGCCGCAAGTAACTTGACCGGGTGGACACCTTGGCCCGCGCGCTGACAGGACGGCTGGTCACGCCGTCGGACGCCGAGTACGCGCGGGCCAAGCTCGCCTTCCTCACCCTGTACGACGACCGCCGGCCGGCGGCGATCGCGTGGTGCGAGACCGAGGCCGACGTCCAGCGGTGCGTGGAATTCGCCGCCACGCAAGGGATTCCGGTCGCGGCCCGCAGCGGCGGCCACAGCTACGCCGGCTATTCCACGCCGGACGGCGGCCTGATCATCGACGTGTCGCACCTGGACACCGTCGAGGTGCGGGCCGACGGCGTGGCGATCGTCGGCGCCGGCGCGCGAATGGCCGGCGTCTACGCGGGAATCGGCCGGGCCGGCCGGATGCTGTCGGCCGGCACCTGCCCGACGGTCGGCATCGCGGGCCTCACGCTCGGCGGCGGCATCGGTGTCCTCGGCCGCAAATGTGGCCTGACCAGCGATCAGCTGATCGAGGCCAGGATCGTCACCGCCGACGGCGCCGCGAGAACCGTGTCGGAAACGCGGGAGCCGGACCTGTTCTGGGCGCTGCGAGGCGGGGGCGGCGGCAACTTCGGTGTCGTCACCTCGTTCACCTTCCGCACCACGCCGGCCGAGCCGTTGACGGTGTGGTCCCTGGACTATCCCCTTGATCGCCGGCCGCGGATTCTCGCCTCCTGGCAGGAATGGCAGGCCGGGCAGCCCGACGAGATGTGGTCGCAGTGCCGCGTCGGACGGGGTTTCGCCCAGACCTCGGGCTGCCTGGTCGGCCCGGACACCGGCCTGATCGACGACCTTGCCCGTCGCATCGGCGGCAATCCCGTGCGCTACCAACGGGAACTCGACTTCCCGGCGACGATGGACCACTACGCAGACCCGGTCGGGGAGCGGGAGTCGTTCGTGTCGACGTCCCGCATGCTCACCGGCCCGATGGACGCGCAGGCCATGGTCGATCTCGTCACGACGGGCCCGGAGTTGTTCTGCCTCATCGACAGCTTCGGCGGCGCGATCGCCCGTGGCGACGGGGCTTTCCCGCACCGCGACGCCATCGGCAGCATCCAGGTGACCAACAAGGTCCGCACCACCGCCGCCGACGCCCGCGGCGAGCTCGCGCCCGTGCGGCGGCAACTCGGCGAGTGGTTCGGCGCGCACGGGTTCGTCAACTACATCGACCCGGACATGCCGGACTGGCGTCAGGCCTACTACGGCGCCAACGCCCCGCGCCTCGCGGAGATCGCGCGGACCTATGATCCGAATCGGGTCTTCGCCTTCCCCCAAGGCATCTAGCATCCAGGGCGTGGAACTGAACGAGGCCGTGCTCGCGCTGGCCAGAGCCATTCACGCCGGCGGACCGGACGGCTGGCGCACGGCCACCATCGCGATGCGCTGCACCGCGTCCGGCTATTCCGGCCGGTCCGGATACGACGACAGTGGCGTCCTCGGCAGCGGCCCCGCGCTGCGGGTCCGGCAAAGGGACCTGGCCACGGCGGTGCTGGCCGGCCGACCCGACGCGGTCTGCGAGTTCGTGGTGCGCTCGACCGGCGAGATCCGCCTGGCCTACACCTACGACCTCGGCGACGAGGGCGCGACCGTGGTGCGGGGCAAGAAGTTCCGCCTGCCCGGCCATCCGCTCAAGGGCAGCATCCCGCTGCCCGAACACGCCCGGATCACCGACGCCCCAACGGATCCGGCGGCGCTGGCCCGCGCACCGGCCGGCGGCGAAGGCCGTAGCGAGGACGACATCATCACCACGGAACGGGAACTCGGCTTCCGCCTGCCCGAGGATCTCCGCGCCCTGCACCGTAACGGCCTGACCATCCTTGGCGAGTTCCGCCTGGCCACGCTGGAGGAGCTGGTCAAGTGGCGCACCAGCAAGAAGCTCCGGTTCGGCGGCTGGGACGACGACAAGCCGCTGGAACTGGGCCCGGTGCTGGACGTCTGGCCGCATGGTCACGTGAAACGCCTGTGCCGCAACGACTGGTGGCTCCCGTTCGCGGTGGACGACGACTGGCGCCACCTCGCCGTCGACCTCGATCCGGCCGAGCGTGGCCGCCCCGGCCAGGTCCTCTGGTTCGACGAGCACGGCGAGATGGCCGGCCTGGTCGCCGACTCGGTCGCGAGCCTGTTGCCCCCGTGGGCGTGGCCTGACGAGGCATCGCGGCCCGCGGAGCTCGTCCTCCACGGCGAGCCGACGCCGGATCTGCACATCCAGCGGGTGAACGTGAACCACCGGGACGAGTTCGACCTGGGGTCCCTCGCCGTGCTGCCGAACCTGCGGGACCTGCGCGTCAACGGGGCGGGCGTGGTCCGTGCCGTGAACCTGCCGGGCCTGGAGGCGCTCAAGATCGACGCCCGCGAGCTCGACCTGGCGCCGCTGGCCGGTGCGACCCTGTGGAGCCTCCGGCTGTCCGGCCTGCGGCACCCGGTCGACGCCCGGGTCGTCGCCACCATGACGTCACTGGTCCGGCTGGACCTGTCCGGCGTCGAGGTGACGAACGTCGAGGCGCTCGACGGGCTGAAGAACCTCAAGGTCGTCACGCTCAACGGCGACCAGTGGAGCCGCGTCGACCTGCCGAAACTCGCCGTCGCCGCGCTGGGCCACGGCGACCTGGCCCAGCGGGTGGCCTGGCTGAACCAGCGCCTGCCGCGTCCCCGAAACCGAGAGGTCCACCAGGTCGAGGCCCTAATCTGAGCGGGTGAGCACCGAGCTGACCCTGCTGTCGCGGGTGGGCTGCCGGGGGCGGGAGGTCACCGGGCCACGGCTGCGTGGCCTGCTGGCGCTGCTGGCCGGCAGCCTCCGGGCCGGGTGCAGCGTGCCGGCGCTGGTCGACGGCCTGTGGCCGGACGCACGGCCGGAGAACCCGACCAAGGCGGTGCAGGTCCTGGTCTCGCGGATCCGCTCGCAGTTCGGGGCCGATCTGATCGCCAACACCGCCACCGGCTACCGCCTCACCCTGGCCGCCGACGAGGTCGACGCCACCGCGGTGCTCCTGCACGCCCGTGACACCCGAAATGCCGACGCCCACAAGGCACTGGAGGCGGCCGAGAAGGGCCTGGCCTGCTGGGACGGCGAGCCGGACGCCACGGCCAACGGCGATCCGCTGTCCCAGCTCCGGGCGGCAAGGGCGTCGACTTACCTTGAGCTGCAACGAATGCGGGGCCTCGCGCTGTCGCGGCTGTGCCGCCACCAGGAAGCCGTCGAGGCCCTCGACCCGAACGGCGACGAAGAGACCCTCACCGCGCTGCTGAGGTCCGAGGCGGCCACCGCCGGTCCGGCGCGGGCGCTGGCCCGCTACGACGCCTACCGCCGCAAGATCCGCGACGAGCTGGGCGTCGATCCCGGCCCGGAACTCCAGGCCCTGCACCAAGAGCTGCTGCACGACGGGACTCCGCCGCAGCGACACGGTGTCGCCAACGAGCCGAACCAGCTGCTCGGCCGGGACGACGACATCGTCAAGCTGAGGGAGCTGCTCCGGTCCGCCCGGGTCGTCTCCGTCGTCGGCCCGGGCGGCCTCGGCAAGACCCGGCTGGCCACCGTGGTCAGCCGCGAGGCCGAGCAGCGCCTGGTCCACTTCGTCACGCTGGCCGGTGTGGCCTCGGACGACGACGTGGCCGGCGAGGTCGCCGCGGCGATCGGTGATGGCGCCCGGCCGGCCCGGATCGGCAACGAGATCACCGGCATCGTTGCCGCCCTCGGTGCTGGTCTGCTCGTCCTGGACAACTGCGAGCATGTCGTGGAGGGCGTCGCCGAACTCGTGCGCGCGCTGGTGGCCATGGGCCGTGAGCTGCGAATTCTCACCACGAGTCGTGCTCCGCTGGGTCTGTCCTCGGAGTCGGTCTACCTGCTGCCGGAGCTGACCCTGTCGACCAGCGCCGAGCTGTTCCGGCAGCGGGCCCGCGCCGCGCGACCGGACGTGGAGCTGCCGGACGACGTCGTCACGACCATCTGCCGGCACCTGGACGGCCTGCCGCTGGCGGTCGAGCTGGCGGCGGCGAAGGTCCGGGTGATGTCCGTGCGGGAGATCGCGGATCGCCTGGACAACCGGTTTTCCTTGCTGCGCGGTGGTTCCCGGGACTCGCCGGCCCGGCACCGCACGCTGGCGGCGGTGGTCGACTGGGGCTGGAACCTGCTCGACGAGGAGGGCCAGCAGGCGCTGGCGGCCCTGTCAGTGTTCCCGGGCGGCTTCACCGCCGACGCCGCCCGTCACCTCGTCGACGGCGATCTCGCTGACCTGGTTGGGCAATCGCTGCTCAAGGTCGTGGACACGCGCTGGGGCAGCCGGTTTCTGATGCTGGACACGGTGCGTGAGTTCGCCGCCGCCCGCCGCGCCGACCCAGACCGTGCGATCGAGGGTTTTCTGTCGTGGGCCACGGAATTCGGCCTGACCCACCACGACAAGGTGTACGCGGAGCATCCCACGGCGACCGTGGAGCTGATCCGCAGCGAGCTGGACAACCTGGCCCAGGCGCTGCGCTACGCGCTGGACCGCGGCGACGCGCGCAGCATGGTGGCGATCGCCGTCGTGCAGGCCAACCTGTGGGTGGTCGAGAACCGCTACCCGCGGCTGGTGTGGCTCCAGGAGGCCACGGGCTGGCTGCTCTCGCACTACGAGCCGGACGACGAGACGCTGGAGGCGACGCGGACGCTGGCCACGCTCGGCATCGCGACCACGTACGCCGTGCAGGGGCCGAGGGCCGTGCGCGCGCTCGCGGTGCTGCGACGGCTGCCGCCGGCGCCGCCGACCACGCTGCTGCGGGCGGTGGCGATCTGCGCTGTCACACCGGGCGAGCAGTACCCGGCGCTGTGCGAGAGCGACGAGCCGCTGCTGGCCGCCGTGGCCAATCTCTTCATGACGTACCTGTACGAGGTCGAGTGCGACATCGAGAACGCGCTGGCGGCGGCGCACCGGGCGCTGGTGTTGTTCGACCAGGGGCCGCCGAGCTGGATACGGATCTCGGTGCACGCCCGCTACGCCGAGTTGTGCCTGCAAGCCGGCCGACCCGAGGACGCGTTGGCGCAGGTACACGTGGTGCTGGCGCTGCTCGGCGACCAGCCCGGCTGGCCGACCGAGGCCGGCGTCCGCTGGGGCGCGGTGGTCGCGTGCCTGCAACTCGGCGACACCGACCAGGCCGAGCGCTGGTTCGCCGAGGTCGCGCCGTCCTACGGCGACGCGGACGTGCTGTCGCCGGGACTCGGCCTGCGCGCGATGATCCAGCTCAGCCGAGGCGACGTCGACGGTGGGCTCGCACTGTGGCGGGAGTCCGTCGCCCGCCTGCACGACGAGGAGCTGATACGGCAGAACCTGCCCGGCTTCGAGGTGTGGACGCTGGAGAACGAGGCCGCCGCGGTCATCGCGCACGCCCTGCACGGGCGGCTGGCCGAGGTCGAGTCCGTCACGCGGGGCCAGACCGAGCGGCTGGCCGCGATGCTGGTGACCCCGCCGGTGCCGACGCAGCTGTCGATCGGCGGCTATCCCGTGCTCGGGGCGCTGCTGCTCGCGGTGGCCGCCACCGATGCCGAGCGGACCCCGGCCCGGGCCGCCCGCCTGGTGGCCATCGCCGAGAAGTGGCGCTACAGCAAGACGTTCGTGGGCGTCGACCGGATACGACAGTTCGCCATGGACGCCGACCGGGCCGCGTACGAGCGGGCCGTGGCCGACTACGCCGGGCTCGACCGGGTCGAGCTGCGCCGGATCGCCCTGGAGCTGCTTTCCGGTTAGATGGGGCGCATGACCGAGTACGGCTACTGGCAGGACGTGCCGACCAGGTGGAAGGACAACGACCACTACGGGCACGTGAACAACGCGGTGCACTACTCGGTGATGGACACCGTGATCAACACCTGGCTCATCGAACGCGCCGGCCTCGACCTGGACGGCGACGGCCCGATCGGCCTGTGCGTCGAGTCGCACTGCGTCTACAAGGCCTCGGTGTCGTTTCCCGAGGTCATCGCGGTCGGGCTGCGCGTCGGGCACCTCGGCACGAGCAGCGTCCGCTACGAGACGGGCCTGTTCCGCGGCGACCGGCGCACGCTGATCGCCGAGGGGACCTTCACCCACGTGTTCGTGGACCGGGAGACCCGCCGTCCGGTGCCGATCGCCGGGCCGATGCGGGACGAGCTGGAGAAGCTGGTGAGCGCATGAAGGTGAACGCGGCGGTGCTGGTGGCCTCCGGCGTCGAGCGGCCGTACGCGGACTCGCGGCCGTTGCAGGTGACGGAGCTGGAGCTGGATCCGCCGGGGCGCGGGGAGATCCTGGTGCGGATCGGGGCGGCCGGGCTGTGCCACTCCGACCTGTCGGTGATCAACGGCTCCCGGCCGCGGCCGCTGCCGATGGTGCTGGGGCACGAGGCGGCGGGCGAGGTCGTCGAGGTGGGGCCGGACGCGGAGTTTGCGGTGGGAGACCACGTGGTGCTGGCCTTCGTGCCGGCCTGCGGCTCGTGTCGGATGTGCCTGGCCGGACGGCCCGCGCTGTGTGAGCCGGGGGCGGTGGCGAACCGCGCCGGCACGCTGCTGTCGGGGGAGAAGCGTTGGCGCGGCGGGGAGAACCACCACCTCGGGGTGTCGGCGTTCGCGGAGTACGCCGTGGTGTCGAGCAAGTCCGCAGTCAAGGTGGATCCGTCGCTGCCGTTCGAGCTGGCGGCGCTGTTCGGCTGCGCCGTGCTGACCGGCGCCGGGGCGGCGTTCCACAGCGCGGAGGTCAAGCCGGGGGAGACGGTCGCGGTGTTCGGCCTCGGCGGCGTCGGCATGGCGGCGTTGCTGGCCGCTCGGGCGGCCGGGGCGGCCCGGATCGTGGCGGTCGACATCGTTGCAACGAAACGCGACTTGGCGGCGCGGTTGGGAGCAAATCACGTTCTCGTAGGAGGCCCGGACGTCGTCGAGGAGCTCCGGGAGCTCACCGGCGGCGGCGCGGACAAGGTCATCGACACCACCGGCAGCGAGCATGTGCTGGCGCAGGCCTATCACGCGACCAGGATCGGCGGCACGACCGTGACCGTCGGCCTGCCGCACCCGGACCGCCAGCTGGTGCTGCCGGCGCTGAGCCTGGTGGCCGAGGAGCGGACGCTGCGCGGCAGCTACCTGGGCTCCAGCGTGCCCCGCCGGGACATCCCGCGGTTCGTGCGGCTGTACCAGGCCGGCCTGCTGCCGGTGCCCGAGCTGGTGTCCGGACGGCTGCGCCTCGACCAGGTCAACGAGGGCTTCGACCAGCTGGCCGGCGGCGAGGCCGTGCGGCAGGTCATCGTTCCGACAGCGTCCTGACCGCCTCGACCGTCGCCTCGATCAGCTTGTCCTGCGGGAAGTCGGCGCCCAGCACCATGCGGCGCAGCTGCGGCATGGCCCTGCCCCAGTTGACCAGGCCCAACGTGAAGAAGTAGATCATCGCGGCATTCGGCACGTGATCGTCGATCGAGGCCACTCGCTTCTGGTACTCGGCGGTGCGGATGTCCTCGGCCGGCACCTCGCGGCCGCCCATCTCCAGCGCCTCCCACATCAGCAGGCGCAGCGCCTCGGGGTTGGCCGCGTGGTAGTCGAACAGCTTGCGGGCGTAGGCGGCGAGGTCGGGCTCCACCGGCACGGCGTCGGCGCAGCGGGACAGCATGCGCTCCAGCACGGCCGCGAACAGCGCCTTCTTGTCGCCGAAGTAGTCGTAGATGGCCCGCTTGTTGGCCTCCGCGGCCTCGGCGATGCGGTCGACCCGGGCGCCGGCGACGCCGTGCGCGGCGAACTCCGTGGTCGCGGCGGCCAGAATCCGCTCCTTGGTCGCCTTCGAGTCGTACCCCACGTGTCCAGGGTAACGAACCGGTTCGTTCCACCGCCGCCGTCGGTTACGATCGAACCAGTTGGTTCGATTTATGGAGGGGGCGTCGTGCCGAGTCGCCGGGTGATTCCGCTGCTCACGCTGGCCTGCGCGGTCTGCGTGGCCACGATCTACTTCCCGCAGGCCATCAGCCCGCTGATCGCCGCCGACCTGCACGTGGCGCCCAGCGCCGCCGCCCAGACCGCCACCGGCGCCCAGCTCGGCTACGCCCTCGGCGTGTTCCTGCTGGTCCCGCTGGGGGACCGGCTGCGGGCGCGGCCGCTGATCGTGGTGCTGATGGTGCTCACCGCCGCCGCCATGCTGGCCGCCGGCCTCGCCACCTCGCTGCCGGTGCTGTTGATCGCCGGCACGCTGGCCGGGGTGTTCACGGTCGTGCCGCAGGTGATCATCCCCATGGTCGCCGGCCTGGTGCCGGACAACCGCCGCGGCGCCGTCGTCGGCACACTGCTCGGCGGCGTCCTGGCCGGCATTCTGCTGGCCCGGACCTTCGGTGGCACCCTCGGCTCGTGGCTGGGCTGGCGCGCCCCGTATCTCGTTGCCGCGGCGGTGATCCTGGTGCTGGCGGCCGTGCTGGCCGTGACCGTTCCGCGCACCGAGCCGTCCGCGCAGCACAACTACCCGTCGCTGCTGGCCGAGGCGTTGCGGTTGCTGCGCCGCGAGCCCGAGCTGCGGCGGTCCGCGCTGTACCAGGTGCTGCTGTTCGGCGGCTTCAGCGCCGCGTGGACGTGCCTGGCCCTGCTGATCAGCGGCCCCCGCTACGGGCTCGGCGCCCAGACCGTCGGCCTGATCGGCCTCGCCGGGGCGGTCAGCGTTTTCGTCACGCCCATCGCCGGCCGGTGGATCGACCGCCGTGGCCCCGAACCCGTCAGCATGATCGCCATCGTCGGCGTGGTGGCGTCGGCCGGGGTGCTGGCCTTCGGACTGCTGGGCGGCGTCGCCGGGCTCGTGCTGCTGATCGCCGGCCTGGTGCTGCTGGACACCGCCGTGCAGGCCAACCAGGTGGCCAACCAGTCGCGGATCTTCGCCCTGCTGCCCGAGGCCCGCAGCCGGCTCAACACCGCGTACATGACCTGCACGTTCCTCGGCGGCACCCTCGGCTCGTGGCTGGGCGTGCAGGCCTACGACCTGTTCGGCTGGGGCGCCGTGGCCGGTCTCATCGCGTTGGCCGCTCTGGCGGCACTGGGCCGCCACCTGGCTCACCGGTCTACTGCTGCGCCAGGTACTCCCGAGCCAGCTTCTTCGGCGCCTTCAGCAGCCACGCCTCGGTGATCACCTCGTCCAGCTCCGGCACGCCGATCCGGTCCAGCCGCAGCAGCACCGCCGGGTAGCCGTCGAAGTGCGGGATGGTGAAGAACACCGCCGGGTCGTCGGCGATCAGGGCCTGCTTGACGCCCTCGTCGGCCACCCGGACCCCGAGGATCGGGCCCTGCTCGTCGAGCCCGTCCGACTGGCGCAGCGGCCGGTCCCAGACGAAGCCCTTGCCCCTGACGTGCCACTGCGGCGTGCCCCAGGACAGCTTCTCACCCGTCTCCGGCAACGCCAGCGCGATCCTCCGCACATCCTCCCACGTAGCCATCCACCCTCCCCGCTTTTTCGCCACATGCGCTTCCCATGTGGCACCAGCGTGCAAGCGGGAAGCGCATGTGGCAATCAGCGATATCGCTCGTAGAGGCTGGTGGGGTGGCGGGCGTCCTCGGGGTCGGTGACGTGGAGGAAGCCGGCCTTCTCGTAGTAGCGGCGCAGCCCGGGGTTGTCCTTCGACGCCGCCAGCCGCACGTACCGCCAGCCCTTCGCGGACGCCGCCGCCTGCACCCAGTCCAGGATCCGGTAGCCCAGCCCGCGGCCCGCCGCCTCCCGGGCCACCGCCAGCCGTGAGATGTAGTACGCCGGCACGGAGTCCTCGCCCCACAGCTCGGGGTCGCTGTCCGACACCACCACCGTCGCCACCGCCGGGCTGCCCACCAGCAGCGCCTCGCCGGCCGCGATCTGCTCGCGCACCGAGTCCGCCGGGAACCGCTCCGGCCACTGCTCGATGCCCCGCTCGTGCAACCACGAGGCAGCGCCGGACAGCAGGTCGAGGACCGCGTTCTCGTCGCCCGGTAACGCCGTGCGGATCGGAGCGTGGTTGAACAGCAGGATCGCCACGTGTTGAGGCTACTTGGCCGTCCAGAACTGGCGTGGGGCGTAGCCCTCGCGGCGCAGCCAGTGCTCCGTGTAGACGATGCGTTCCGCGTCCACCACGACCAGCGGCCCCGACGGCGGCTCGTCCAGCGACCGCGACCGCTCCACGTGATCGGACTGCCACCGGACCGCCGACCAGTAGTGCTGGAACTCGGGATGCTCGTCCGGCAGCACCCGCGCCCGGCCGAACACCTGCGCGCCCCGGCTGCTCGCCTGCCCGACCAGCGGCGCGAACACGCCGATCGACACCCGCGGATCGGCGGCGATGTTGCGCATCTTCGGCGACGTCGCCGCCGCGGTGAACATCAGGGCCGTGTCGAGGTGGAAGTAGCGCACCGGCGTGGCCAGCGGGCCGTCCGGGCCGGTGGTGGCCAGCACGCACATGTTCTGCGAGGACAACAGGTTGAGGATGCGCTCCTCAAGCCGGTCCCGATCGAGCTTGCGGGTGGGGGCCGGCCCGGCCAGCCAGGGATTGGTCACCGCCATGATCAATACAACCACGGCCGGCGCGTGCGACGCGCGGGGCGCACGCACCGGCCGAGCTCTGGCCTCAGCCGACGATGCGCCGGGAGGTGTAGTAGTCGCTGCCGCCGCCGCTGATCGGCACGACCTTGACGACCTGGCCCACGTCCGGGGCGTGCACGATGTTGCCGTTGCCGATGTACATGGCCACGTGGTGCACGTTGCTGGCGGTGCCGAAGAACAGCAGGTCGCCGGGGATCATGTCGGCCTTGGCCACCGGACGCCCCTGCAGCACCTGCTCGGTGGTGACGCGGGGCAGGGTCACGCCGGCCTGCCGGTACGCGTACTGCACCAGCGAGGAGCAGTCCAGCGCCGAGCCCGGGGTGTTGCCGCCGTAGACGTAGGGCGTGCCGACCTGGCCCAACGCCGCCTTGACCGCGACACCGGCGGCGCCGGCCGGCACGTTGCTGGTGTCGAACGGGAGGCCCTTGTCGGACTTGAGCGCGGTCTTCTGCGTGCCGGTCAGCCGGTTGTACGCCTCCTGCGCGGCCTGCTGGGCCTTGCCGGCGGCGTCCTTCTGCGCCTGGAGGCCGTCGGCGACCTGCTTGGCCTTGGCGGCGGCGTCGTTGGCCTTCTGCTGGGCCTGCGTCGCCTGCTTGCTGGCGGCGCTGGCCTTGTCCAGCGACCGGCTCAGGCCGTCCATGGCGTCGCCGTTGAACTTGCTGACCTCCTGGAGCATCCAGGCGCGGTCGAGGAAGTCGCTGGGCGACTGGCCGGTGAGCAGGGCGGACATGCTGCTGAGGTCGGCGCCCTCGGTGGTGGCCGACACCCAGCGGTCCACGTCGCCGCGGTAGCGGTCCTCCTCGGTCTGCGCCTGCTTCTCGGCCTGCTGGTCGGTGGCCAGCTCCGTGGTCGCCTTCTGCACGTCGGCCTGGCGGGCCTGGTAGGCCAGCTGCGCGGCGGTGTACTGCTCGCCGAGGGATTCCTGCTTCTGGCTCGCGTCGTGCAGCTGGGCCAGGGCGTCGTTGGCGTTGGTGGGGGGATCCGCCTGTGCCGAGGCCGGAGTGAGGCTGATGACCGCCAAGGTCACGCCGAGCGCGCCGAGCACGTGCTTGTACGGGTTCTTCACTTCGCTCCTTCGCAGGGGTGTCAGGAGTCGATACGCGTCTCGGTCGGCCTATGGTTCACATGCCGCCGAAATACAGCTGTGACCTCCGTGAATGCAACCAAGGGCCGTGATCACACACCTTAGTGAGTATGAGGCTGGGGAGTCGGGGGGCGCTGCCGCTGTGGTTGTCGGTGGTGGCCGCGCTGGTATGTGTGTTCGTGCTGATCCGCGGATTGATCGGCGACGTGGCGACCGCGGCGCAGCAGGCCGCGCCGCAGGCCACGCTGGGTCTGGAGGTCTACGACCGGACCGCGGGCCAGGCGCTGGTGGCATCCGGCGCGGATCGGCCTTTCGCGGCGGAATCGGTCATCAAGCTGTTGATCGCCATTGACGCGCTGAAGCGGCACAGCGGCTCGACCGCGAAGGTCACGCAAATGCTGGCCCGCAGCGACGATTCCATCGCGAACGCGCTGTGGTCGGCCGGCGGGGGCACGAAGATCGTGACCAGCCTGGCCGCGCAGCTGCACCTTCAGCACACCACGCCGCCGCAGGATCCGGCCCGGTGGGGCGACACGCTGACCACCGCCGACGACGTGGTCCGGATCTACCAGTACCTGGAGTCGGCGAACCAGCAGACGATCATCAACGCGCTCTACCGCGCCCCGGCCATCGCCGCCGACGGCTTCGACCAGTCCTTCGGCATCCCGTCGCTCGGGGCGGGCCAGTGGTGGGTGAAGCAGGGCTGGGGATGCTGCCGACCCGACCGGGTCCTGCACACCACCGGACTCGTCGGCCCCGGCCAGCGATATGTGGTAGTCGTCCTCAGCAGCGCCCCGAGCAGCACAAATGCCGCCGACGAGGCCAAGGCGATCACCGCCGCGACGCAGGCCCTTGCTCCTCTTCTCAAGGCACGATAACTTCAGTGCCCATTGAAGCCAGTCCTCGCTAGGGTCGTTTCGAGGTCCGACCCAACGGCGAGAGGGCTAGAGATGCTGCGGGGACTGGCGCCGGTGATCCTGGCGTCGATGGTGGTGACAGCGGTGCCGGTCGCGGCCGCTCCGGTGACACCGGGCGCGCCGGGCGTGACGGCGTACTTCGACACCGGGCGCAAGGACTGCCTCGGCACGGCGCGCAACTCCAGATCCAAGGTCTGGTACACGGTCGCCGACGGCGTGCTGTCGGACGTGTACGAGCCGACGATCGACAACACCGATGTGGGCACCTTGCAGTACGTGGTGACCGACGGCCGCTCGTTCACCGACCTCCAGACCCGGGACACCACCTACACCGTGCGCGCCGACCGCACGGGCATGGTCTGCACGGTCACCTCGACCAGTGCCAAGCATCGATATCGGCTCACCACCACGTACATCACCGACCCGGCCCGTGACTCGGTGGTCATGCACACCACGGTCGACGGCCCGCCGAACCTGCGCGTGTACGCCCGCCTCGACGGGCATGTGAACGGCAACAGCGGGGACAGCGCCTCGGTCGTCGACGGCGTGCCGGTGCTCTACGACACCGACACCGTCAGCCAGGCCACCAATCGTGCCTACGCCGTGCCGACCTTCATGGCCCTGGCCGGCACCTCGACGCGATCGGCGACGGTCGGCTACGCCGGCACCGCCAGCGACGGCCTGACCCAGCTCGACGGCAATCGCACCCTCACCCGGTATGCCACGGCCTCCAACGGGCATGTCACCGCGACCGAGGACGTGACCGCTCGGGACTTCACGCTGGCCCTGGGCTTCGGTCGGAATCGCGATCAGGCCGTCGACACCGCCCGGGCGTCGGCGCGCTCGTGGTTCGACCGGATGCGCGACGACTACACCGACGGCTGGCGGGACTACGACTCCGAGCTGGCTCAGGGCACCCTGCCGCTGGACGCCAACGTGCTGAAGTCCAGCGAGGACAAGACGTTCCCGGGCGCGGTCGTCGCCTCGCTGGCCAGCCCGTGGGGCCAGGCGGTGAAGGCCGACAAGCCGGTGTACTTCGGTTCCTACCGCGAGGTGTTCGCCCGCGACGCGTACGAGGCGTTCACCGGGTTCCTGGCCGCCGGCGACAGATCCACCGCCCGCGCCATCGCCACGTTCCTGTTGACCAAGCAGCAGCTGCCGACCGGCGAGCTGCCCCGCAACTCGCTGGTCAACGGCAAGATCGCCCCCGACACCGGCGGCGACCAGCTCGACGAGACCGCGTACCCGATCCTGATGGCCCAGCTCACCGGCCTCGACGACAACTCCCTGTGGACACAGCACATCAAGCCCGCCGCCGACTACCTGCTGGCCCACGGGCCGTCGTTCGGCGTCGAGCGCTGGGAGGAGCAGTCCGGGTACTCGCCGTCCACCATCGCCGCCGAGATCGCCGGCCTCGCCGCCGCCGGAGCGCTGGCCGATCGGCATGGCGACCACGCCGACGCGCGGATCTACCGGGCCGCCGCCGACGACTTCCAGCGCAACGTGAAGTCGTGGACCGTCACCACCACGGGGCCGTACGGTCCCTCGTACTTCGTGCGGCTGACCAAGAACGGCGACCCGAACTCGGCTGTCAGCTACAGCCTCGGCAACGGCGGCCCGACCGCCGACCAGCGGGCGATCGTCGACGGCGGCTTCCAGGAACTCGTCCGCCTCGGCGAGCTCTCCCCGCAGGACAAGGACTTCACCGCCTCGCTGGCCGTGCTGGACAAGCAGATTTCGGTGCGCACCGCCACCGGTGTCGGCTACTACCGTTACGGCACTTCGGCTTCCGCCGGCAGCGCCGACGGCTACGGCGACTGTTACCAGCCCAGCCAGAGCACCTGCACCGGCCAGGGGCAGCCGTGGCCGACCACCGACACCGGCACCGGGCACCTGTGGCCCGTGCTGTCCGGCGAACGGGCCGAGTCCGCCCTGTCCCTGGGCGATGGCCATGCGGCGAAGTCGTTGCTGGACAGCATGTTCGGCTCCGCCTCCGGCGTCGGGCTGGTGCCCGAGCAGGCGTGGGAGAGCCCCGACCTGCCCCCTTCGCCCTACGGCACCGATCCCACCGTCGCCTCCATCGGCTTCGCCAACGGCCACGCCGCAGGCTCGGCTTCGCCCCTCACGTGGGCCCAGGCGCAGCGCCTTCGCCTGGCCGCCGATCTCCGCGCCGGCCACGTCCTCGACCGTCCGTCCGTCACCACCGACCGCTACGTCGCCCATGCCGCCCCCGGCAAGGCCGACGTGACCGTCTCGGCCACCGCCAGCGGTGCCACCGCCGCGGTCACCGGCAAGACCTTGCCCCGCGCCGACGTGAGCGTGCAGGCCCTGGCCACCGACACCGCCGGCAAGGCCGCCACCGTCACCACCACGGCCGGGGCCGACGGCACCTACTCCGTCACCGTGCCGCTGGGCTTCGGCTCCAACTCCATCACCGTCGGCGTGTCCGCCCCGGGCAACCGGACCGGCGACGCCCACACCACCGTCACCGGCGATCTCGTCGGCGGCGCCACCGTTCTCGACACCGCCGATCCCGCCGGCGACGACAACGGTCCCGGCACGTTCCAGTACCCCACCGCCCCCGACTTCGCCGCCGGTTCCTTCGACATCACCCGGTTCCAGGCGATCACCTTGGGCGACACCGTCTATCTGCGCACCACCCTGCGGAACCTGGTCCCCACCTTCGGCAACACCATGGGCGCCCAGCTGCTCGACATCTTCGTCGGCGCCCCCGGCAGGCCCACCTCCACCGCGGCGCCGTTCCCGTCCCGCAACTACCAGGTTTCCCCGTGGTCCCAACGCATCGAGCTCCAGGGCTTCGCTTCCCCCGCCTGGCTCGACGCCGCCGGGCACCAGGTCGGCACCCCCACGGCCGCCGTGGCGTCCACCGACACCAGAACCATCACCGTCGCCTTACCCAAGGCGGCGTTCGGCGAGCCCGGTCCCGGTTGGACCTTCTCCGTGGTCCTCACCGGACAGGACGGCTTCAACGCCGACCAGGCCCGCTCCTTCGCCGCCACACCCCAGGGCTACCAGTTCGGCCTGTGCGCCCCCGGCGGCGCGGATCCGATCTGCGCCATCGACCCCGCGACGGCGCCCAAGGCCATCGACACCGTGCCCGCGTCGCAGTTGGACCCCACGAAGGGACAGGTGATCGTCAACGCCGTGACCGTGCCGTAGCGCCGGCCCGAAAATGTGTGGCGGGCCGACGTCCGGGTCGCGATGCTGCGCCGGTGACCGTGCCTCCGCTGCTTCGTCCCCGCGCCCTGGTCCCCGGAGATCTTGTCGTCATCGCCTCGCTGTCCGGGCCGCTCGATGCCGTCTACGAGCCCGACCTGGAGCAGGCCGTGGTGGTGTTGGAGCGAATGGGATTCCGCGTGCGTCGGGCCCCGCTGCTCGAAGCCGGGCGGAGCCGGTGGTGGAGCGCCGCTCGGCCGTCGGAGATCGCCGAGGAGCTCAACGCTCTGCTGCGTGATCCCGAGGTGCGGGCGATCATCGCGCACGACGGCGGCCAGACGGCCCTCGGTTACCTCGATCTGATCGACGTCGAGGCGATCCGGGCCGACCCCAAGCCGATCCTCGGCTACAGCGACATCTCGTTGCTGCACCTGGTGCTCTACGGGCGCACGGGCCTGGTCGGCTTCCATGCCGACCTGGCCACGCCCGGCCTCGGCGGTCACTGGCAGCGGGTTCCCGCCGCACGCCGGTCCGAGCTGGCGCAGCTCTACTCCAGGCTCCTGACCAGCACGGAGCCTCTGGGAGCCCTGCCGGCGAGCCCGTCGTGGGAGTGCTGGCGCCCCGGCCGGGCCGAGGGCCGCCTGATCGGCGCGGTGATCAACCGCATCGTGTTCGCCCAGGCGACCCCGTACGCGCTGCCGCTGGAGCAGTTCGACGGCGCCGTGCTGTTCTGGGAGGAGATGGGAGGTCTGGCCGCGTACGTGTGGAGCTACCTGCACGTGCTCCGGCACAGCGGCGTCCTCGACCGCGTCGCCGGCATGGTCGTCGGCGTCCCGCACGCCATCGACGGGCTCGATTCGCGCGACGGATCACCGTCTCTGGCCGAGATCGTCCTGGACGTCCTGGGCGACCGGGACATCCCGGTCCTGGGCAACGTCGACATCGGCCACGCCGGCCCGAACCTGCCGATGCCGGTCGGTGTCCGCGTCGCCCTCGACGCGGGGGAGCGGACGCTGTCGCTGCTCGAACCGGCGGTGCGATAAGCCTTGCGCTTCAAGGAGTCCGGGATGGCCGGCGCGCCGACGTGGGCCTGAACTTGCCGATGCCCGCGGTGCGATGAGCCTTGTGCGGCAACGCGTTTACTGGTGCACCAGTGGGGGAGTGGCCATGTGCGGGATCGGTGGAGGCTCGCGGCGGACGGCGGTCCAGTCGATGACGGCGGCGCTGGCGTTGTCGCGGCCGCCGAGGGCGGCGGAGGCCTCGATGAGGGCCTGAGCGGGGCGGGCGGCGCTGGTGAGCTCGCGGTGCATGGCGTTGGCCGGCACGACCTTGTGCACGCCGTCGGTGACCAGCAGCAGGCCGGAGCCGCTGGTGCGGACCTGGGTCCAGCCGATCTGGTCGGTGGTGGTGGTGCGCACGGTGTTGGTGACGATGTGCTCCATGCGGGGCGTGGTGGGGCGCAGCTGGGAGCGCAGGTAGGCGGCGACGGTCTGGTCGGACGTCAGCGGATACAGGGTCTTGTCGTCCCAGAGATAGGCCCGGCAGTCGCCGACCCAGGCGATGCGGTAGCCGCTGCTGACCCGGTCGGTGAAGGGCATGGCGACGACCAGCACGCAGTCGTCCTCGTCGAGCAGGAGGGCCTGTTGGGCGGCGATCATGGCCTGGATGGCGCCCTGAGCGACGGGCGTGGCGACGGCGGCGGCAGCGGCCTTGCGCGCGGCCTCGGCCGAGCCCGCGGTGTCGCCGATGCCGTCGGCGACGGCGAAGACGAGCTCGCCCGTGGCCGGGTCGCGCCGCGTGGCCACGGCGTCCGCGTTGGTGGCACGCAGGTTGCGCTCGCTGGCGGTGTCCCAGCGGATGTCGAGATCGTGGTGCACGGCGATCTCCTCCCCGAACTCGGCGGTAGAAGGCAGCCCACCGCACACGACCAGGTTCGCGGACTCGCCTGTGAGGACGCTGAGACGGTCGTAGTCAATTGCTGAGGGAATTCGGGGTCTCGCCCTGCCTACTGCGTTCGCCGCGCGAGCCCGAAGCGTAGGGCATGGGTCCCCGCCGCGCAGGCTTATGAAACCGTAGCGTGTCCGTAGATCACCCAGATGGCGGCTTGATCCACTGTGGACGCCATCATAACCGCAGGTGAGGGCGGCCGCCGGACGATCACGACCGGAATGTTCCGGCGTCGCGCGGCCACCAGTTTCGCGTCGTCGCCGCCGCTGTCCTTGGTGACGAGCACGTCGATGCCGTGCTCGTCCAGCAGCTCCAGCTCGGATTCGACGGTGAAAGGGCCGCGGCCCAGAACTGCCTCGACGGGCACGTTCGGTTGCTCGATCGACCTGGCCAGCAGCCACACGTCACTGAGACGGGTGAACGGTTCCAGCTCTTGACGCCCCACAGTGAGCAAGGCGCGCGTTCCGACCGTGGGCAGCAGCTCCGCCGCCTCGGCGACGGAGCCGACCCACCGCCAGTCATCCCCCTCGGCCTGCCGCCAGCCGGGCCGGCGCAGCACCAGGAACGGCAGCCCCAGCGCGCTGGTCGCCGCCGCGGCCGAGGCCGTGATCCGGGCCGCGAACGGATGGGTGGCGTCGACCACCGCGTCCACCCGCTCCTCACGCAGCCACGCCGTCAGCCCCTCGACGCCGTCGAAGCCGCCGATCCGCACCTCGCCCGGTGGCAGGTGAGGCCGGCTCACGCGCCCGGCCAGCGAGGTGACGACACGGAGTCGGTCGCCTGCCTCGGCCAGCGCCTCGGCCAGCCGCCGGGCCTCGGCAGTGCCGCCCAGCACGAGCACAGTCCTGACCACCACCGGACGATAGCCTGGCTGGGTGGCGCGTACGGAACGTGACGATCTCGGCCGGGAGGTGCGGCTGCCCGACGAGGTGCGGCGGGTGGTGTCGCTGGTGCCGTCGCTGACGGAGGCGGTGGCGGCCGTCGACCGTGACCTGCTGGTGGCGGCCACTGAGTGGTGCACCCATCCCGCGGACCTGGGGGTCGAGCGGGTGCGGGGGACGAAGAACCCCGACACGCGCCGGATCGCGGAGCTGGGGCCGGACCTCGTCGCGGTCAACAAGGAGGAGAACCGGGAGATCGATGTCCGGCGGCTGGAAGAGGCCGGCGTGCCGGTGTGGGTGACCGTCGTGGAGGACGTGCCGGGCGCGCTGAGCTCGCTGGACCGGCTGATCACCGTGGCGCTCGGACGTCCGACGCCGGAGTGGCTGGCGGAGGCGCACCGAAGGCTCGACGGACCGGTGCCGGAGCCCGAGAGGTCGGCGCTGGTGTGCGTGTGGCGGGATCCGTGGATGGTGGTCGGCAGCCGGACCTTCGCCACGGACCTGCTGGCCCGGATCGGCGTCGCCAACGTCTACGCCGACCACGCCGACCGCTACCCGAAGCAGGAGCTCGACCAGCTGCGCGCGGCCGGTCTGATCGTGCTCCCGGACGAGCCCTACGTCTTCACCGCCGCCGACGGCCCCGAGTGCTTCGACGCGGATCGGGTCCGTCTGGTCAGCGGACGCCTGCTGACCTGGTACGGACCCTCCCTGGCCATGGCGGCCGAGACCCTGCGCGAGCAGCTGGGACTGGGCTCAGACGGCCCGGCGTGACTCCACGGACCCGGGACAGCCCCGGTGCTCGGCCCACTCGTGGGCCAGGATCGACATGACGTGGGCGTCGAAGCGCTGGCCCTCCCACAGCAACGCGTCGCGCAGCACGCCCTCGGGCCGGAAGCCGACCTTCTCGTACACCCGGCGGGCCCGGGAGTTGAACGAGTAGACCTCCAGGCTGATCCGGTGCAGGCCGACCCGCTCGAACGCGTAGCCCAGCACCAGCCGGGTGGCCTCGGTGCCCAGCCCGCGGTTCTGCCCCGGCGCCCCCAGCGCGATGCGGAACGAGCAGGAGTTGTTGTTGGGGTCGAGCTCGTTGAGCACGACCTCGCCGACGTAGCGGCCGGTGGCGCGGTCGACGGCGGCCAGGTCGAGGCGGTCGTCGTGCTCGGCGCGGCTGCCGTACCACTGCCGCATCGGCTCGACGTCGTCGGGCGAGAGGGTGCCGTGCGATCCGGTCAGCCGCAGCACGTCGCCGTCGGCCAGCACCTCCAGCATGTCGACCGCGTCGTCGGCGATGACCGGGCGCAGCACCACGGTTTCGCCGGAGAGCACGGGTTTCTCACGGAAATCAGGCATAGGACGGATCATGCCGGATGCCGGGAGCGGCCGACTACGGTCCCGGCCCGATCGATCACCACGATGTCCACGGCGATGCCGGCGCCGCGCAGGATGCCGTCGGCGGTGGCCAGGCAGCGGTCGGCGATGAGGTCGCCCAGCGGCAGGCCTTCCCGCTGGCACAGCTGCAAAGCGCCGAGCGCGGTGTTGGCCGTGCGGACGGCCTCGACCAGTTCCGGCGAGCCGTCGCCGTCGACGACCAGGGCCGCCAGCAGCTCGTGGTTGACCTGCGAACGACCCGAGTGCAGGTCCAGGTGCCCGTCGGCGAACTTGGCCAGCTTGCCGACGCCGCCGGCGATGGTCAGCCGCGGCACCGGGTGCCGGCGCAGGTGCTTGAGCATCGCGCCGACGAAGTCGCCCATGTCGAGCAGGGCGTCCTCGGGCAGCGGGTACATCTGGGTGACCACCCGTTCGGAGGTGCTGCCGGTGCAGCCCGCGACGTGCTGGTGCCCGGCGGCGCGGGCGACGTCGATGCCGCGACGGATGCTGTCGATCCAGGCCGAGCAGGAGTACGGCACGACGACGCCGGTGGTGCCGAGAATGGAGAGGCCGCCGAGGATGCCCAGTCGCGGATTCCAGGTCTGCCGGGCGATCTCCTCGCCGTTGTCGACGGAGATCTCCACCACGACGTCGCCCGAACCGCCGTGCGCCGCGGCCACCTCCGTCACCACGCCCTGCATCAGCTGCCGCGGCACGGGATTGATCGCCGGCTCGCCGACCGCCAGCGGCAGGCCCGGCTTCGTCACCGTGCCCACGCCCGGCCCGGCCCGGAACACCACGCCCGAGCCGGCCTCGCCACGCCGGACGGTCGAGCGGATCAGGGCCCCGTGCGTGACGTCCGGGTCGTCGCCCGCGTCCTTGACGATGCCGGCCGTGGCGGCGCCGTCGGCCAGGGACTCCACCGCCAGCGCGAACGCCGGCCGCTGGCCCTTGGGCAGGGTGATCTCCACCGGATCCGGGAACGCGCCGGTCAGCAGCGCCGTGTAGGCCGCCTTGGTCGCCGCCGTCGCGCACGCGCCGGTGGTCCAGCCCCGGCGCAGCCCCGTCCCATCCCTGCTCACGCCGATCAGCATCGCATCGGCCAGCTTCCCCCGAACGGGCGGCCAAGTCGCGCCCCACGTCGCCGGGATGTCCGGCAGGATCGGGTCGAGGTTAGGAGGATCCGTGGCCGAGCTTGCGAGGGCACCAATGAGCACCGGGACCTGGGTCGCGGACCCGCCGAGCGCTGGCGAGGCGGGCCTGGTGACCGAGACGATCGATCAGACTGCGGCGATCGACCAGCTCCAGCAGCAGATCACGGAACTCAGGGAGCAGTTCGCCGCGCTGGTGAAGCGCGGCGGCCGGGTGCGGCCCGGGCTCGACGACGTGACGGAGGACCTGGCCGACGCGGTCGCAACCCTGGCCGAGGGGCACGAGGCCGAGCGCCGGCAGCTGACGTCCGACCAGGCCAACCTCGTGCGCAAGCGGATCGCCGAGGTGCAGACCCAGCTGGCCAAGCCGGCCAGCCGGCGCCAGGGCGGCGACGGCTACATCAACCTCACGCCCAAGCAGGTCCAGGCCAAGTGGGCCACCGTGGAGGCCGCCCAACGCATGGTCGAGGCCGACCTGGCGAAGCTGGAGGCGGCCGCCCTCGGCGGCGGCCCCGACAAGGACCGGATCACCGCGGCCAAGGCCCGGGTCAGCGTCGTCGCCCGCCAGCGCCTCAACGACGCCATGGCCGCCGGCGACCCGCTGCCCGTCTGGCTCACCAGCGCCGTCGGCAGCCTGCACCGGCCCGACCCCGAGCCCTGGGTCAAGGCCGCCCACAGCGTGCTGGTCTACCGCCTGGAGCACGGTGTCGGCGACCCCATCCTGCCCTTGGGCGGCAAGCCCAGCGGCGACGACGCCTACGGCGCGCGGCGGGCGGGGGAGTGGAAGAAGGTCGCCGAGGAGCTGAACAAGCTGCACGCCTTGGCCGGCAAGAGCGAGTTCAAGCTGTAGGTCCGGCTCAATGCAGGGAAGGACGCCTTACCCGCGTTGAGCGAGGGTAAGGCGTCCTTCCCTGCATCAGCCGGGGTTAGCCGGAGGCGAGCCGGCGGAGGGCGTCGTGGGACGGCGTGCCGGGGTCGGCGGTCCAGGTGAACAGCTGCTGGTCGGGATCGGCGGTGCAGACGAGCGCCGCCCAGTCGAGGGTGAGATCGCCGACGATCGGGTGCCGCACCTCGTTGACGCCGGCCCCGCGGACCGCGACCTGGTGCGCGGTCCACCAGCGCCGGAAGTCCTCGTCCAAAGTCGAGAGTTCCTCGACGAGGGCCGCCAGCTCGGGGTCGTCGGGATCCCGTGCGGCCTCCCTCCGCAGCTGCGCGACGCCGTTTCGGGCCGCGTGCTCCCAGTGCGGGTACAACGCCCGCACGCCCGGGTCGCAGAAGACCAGCCGCACGAAGTTCCGGTCCTTCTCCGACAGACGCCCGAAGTCGGTGAACAGCGCCGCCGCCATGGGGTTCCAGGCCAGGATGTCCGTGCGCCGCCCCAGCACCACCGCCGGGGTCGTGACGAGGTCGCCGAGCAGTCGTCGCAACTGCGGGTGGGCCCGCGGCCGCGACGGCCGCCCCGTCTGCTGTTCCCGACCGGACAGCTCGAACACGTAGGCGCGTTCGTCGTCGCTGAGCCGGAGGGCCCGCGCGATGGCGGCCAGCACTTCCTCGGATGCCCGCCGCCGTCCCTGTTCGAGTCGCGTGTAGAAGTCCGTGCTGATCGAGGCGAGGGCGGCGACCTCTTCCCGGCGCAGTCCCCGGACCCGCCGCCGGGGTCCGACGCCGGGCAGCCCGACCGCGTCGGGGCTCAGCTCGGCCCGTCGCGCCTGGAGGAAATCGCCCAGTTCGCTGCGATGCGCGTCGCCGGTCACACCGGAAATCTAACAGCGTCAAAGCCGAGGGTGGGCCAGGACTGTCCCAGGACAACACCGGCCCTTTCGCCGGGCGCGCGGCCGGTGCCACCGTCGGACCCGAGAAGTCGAACCACAAGGAGAACCCATGAGTGCCGGCACCGCCGCCGTCGACCGGGGCACCGCGCCCCACCTGCGCCGGTTGTACTTCGTCCGCTTCGGTTTCGCGATCGTCTGGGCCGGTCTGCTGGCCGCGACGGCCTCGACCGTCACCCCGTTGGCCATCGCGCTGCTGGTGCTCTACCCGGTGTTCGACGTGGCCGCCGCGGTGGTCGACGCGCGCTCGTCCAATGGCGTCAAACCGGGCCTGTACGTGAACATCGCGATCAGCCTGCTCGCGGCCATCGGCCTGGCCGTCGCCGCGTCGTCCGGCAATCCCGGCGTGCTGCGGGTCTGGGGCGCCTGGGCCATTCTGTCCGGCCTCGTGCAACTCGTCGTCGGCCTCACCCGCCGCGCGCTGGGCGGCCAGTGGCCGATGATCATCAGTGGCGCCATCTCGACGGTCGCCGGCGTCTCGTTCATCCTGCAGGCCGGCCAGCAAGGAGCCGGACTGTCCACACTGGCCGGTTACGCGACGCTGGGTGGCATCTTCTTCCTCGTCTCCGCCCTGCGCCTCGGCCGCGCGGCTAAGGCTTGATCATGGTCATGCCGGCGGCGGTGGAACGGTCCATCGCCGCCAGGGCCGAGGCGGCCTCGGCGAGGCCGATGGTGCGGGCGATGAGCAGGTCGGGGCGCAAAGCCCCCGATGCCACCAGATCCATCATCGGGCCGTAGGCGTGGGCAGCCATGCCGTGGCTGCCCAAGATCTCCAGCTCCCAGCCGATGACCCGGTCCATGGGCAGCGGCGTCGGTCCGGACGGCAGGAGTCCGACCTGGACGTGCCGGCCGCGGCGGCGCAGCGACAGGACGGAGTTCGACGCCGTCACGGGATGCCCGAGGGCATCCAGGGACAGGTGAGCGCCGCCCGTGGCCTCCCGAACAGCGGAAACGACGTCTGGATGCGCTTCCAGAGCGACGGCGGCGCCGAACCGCTTGGCCAGGTCCAAGGCGGCCGGGTTGACGTCCACGGCGACAACCTGCGCGCCGAGGGCGGCGGCGATCATGACGGCGGAGAGGCCGACGCCGCCGCAGCCGTGGACGACGACCCACTCGCCGGGGCGGGCGCGGCCCTGGGCGACGACGGAGCGGAAAGCGGTGGCGAAACGGCAGCCCAGGGCGGCGGCGGTGGAGTAGGCCATCTCCGGGGGCAAGGCGACGAGGTTGACGTCGGCGTGGTCGATGGCGACGTACTCGGCGAAGGAACCCCAATGCGTGAAGCCGGGCTGGGTCTGCGCGGAGCACACCTGCTGATCACCGGCGACACACGAGGCGCACCGCCCGCAGGCACAGATGAACGGCACGGTGACGCGGTCGCCGACACGCCAACGAGTGACGTCGCCGCCGACCGCGTGCACCTCCCCGGCCAGCTCATGCCCCGGCACGTGGGGCAGTTCGGTGATGTCGGAGTCGTGCCCCTGCCAGCCGTGCCAGTCGCTGCGGCACAACCCGGTCGCCCGGACCCCGATCACCACCCCGTCCCGTGTGGGCGTGGGATCGGCGACCTCGCGGACCTCGGGCTGACCGCCGAACGACTCGTAGACGACTGCTCGCACCCGACCACCGTAACTTCAGCTGCCGAAGACCTGGAATTCCCAGAGAGAAACGCCATACGGGGTGGCCCGGGTCTGTCCGAGCAGGCGGACGTAGCGGCCGCTGCCCGACACGGCCAGGGTGTTCACGCCGCCGGTCCCCGCGCCGGTGGCGTAAAGATCCGTGGACGTGGCGAAACTCGGGTCGTTCGACACCTGGACACGGAACTGCCTGGCGTAGGCCGCTTCCCAGTTCAGCACGACCCGGTTGATCTGCTTCACGGCGCCGAGGTCGACCTGGATCCACTGCCCGTCGGCGAAGGAACTGCTCCACCGCGTGGAACCGTTGCCGTCCACGGCATTCGCGGGCTGGTAGGAGGCGTTCTCCACCGACGACGCCGTCACGGGACGGCCCTGGGACAGCGGGCCGGCGCCGGCGGTGGCGTTGAAGGAGAAACTGGTGGTGGCCAGACCCTGGCCGCCCTTCCAGATCTCGAAACCGGCCTCGGCGTCGAGCAGGTAGTGGTTGGCGTTGGTCACGCCGCGAGCCACCGAGTCGTCGATCAGCGCCTTGACGTCCAGGTTGGACAGCGACGTCGCGCCGCCTTGCAGCACATAGGAGACGATGTTCCAGGACGTCTGCCGCCCGGTCCACACGTCCCAGTTCAGGCCGCCGATGCTGGCCGTCGCGACCTTCTGGCCGAACGGGCCGACGCCGCCGCGGCTGTTCATCCAGATCATGATCTCGCTGCCGTCGGGCTGCCCGCCGGTGGTGGGCGTGGAGTTGGTCCACAGGTCGTAGGCCACGTCGTAGGCGCCGCTGGCCGGTTGCGTTGTGCTCCACGACGACGTCGAGCTCGCGATCTTGCTGACCTGGAGCGGCAGGCCGCTGCCGGACGTGCAGGCGCCCCAGTGACAGCCCTTGTAGATCGACGGATACGTGGCCGGCGCGCCGCCCGAGAGGGTGAAATTGGCCGTGCTCACCGACCATGCGGTGCCGCTGCTGTAGGTGATGCACTGCTGGTCGGACGAGTTCCATTCGTTGGCCTGGATGGTGTATTCGCCGCCGGCCGCGCTGATCGAGCCCTGCGGGTCACAGGTCGTGGTGGCCGCATGGGCCGCGGGCATGGGCAGCAGCATGGCGGTCGCGCCGACCAGTGCCGCCACGGCCAGCCGTCGCAACTGTGCTCCGGACATGGGCAAGCCTTTCGAAGCAGGGTGGGTGGCGGCCCGGGGCAGGGGTCCTGGAAGCGCTTCCAGAACGCGACCGTAACGTGGCTCACACCGAGCTGTAAAGGTTGAAACCCTTGTAAACGCTTACGACCGGCGCAGCAGGACCACGGTCGACCCGGTCAGCGCGGCGGTGATCACGGCAGCGGTCACGAACAGCCGCTGCGCCGCCGACAGATGCCGGGACAGCACGGCCAGCACGCACATCCCCGCCCACGGCACCACGGCCAGCAGCCCGATCACGCCGCCGACGGTGAATGTGCCGCTGATCTCGCCGTCGCCGAACGGCACCGCCGCCACCAGCAGGACCAGCTCCGCCGCGGCCGCGGCGGTCGTCACCCACGCCAGCGGCCGCCGTCGGACTGGTGCGGTAGCGGTACAGCCCAGAGTTCGTTGTTGTGGGCCTCTACACCGGAGTCGCGAGGCCCCGCCGATGCTTGGCCCGGTTGCCGGATTTCGCCCGCCGCCACCCGACGTGCCTACCCCACCCGGGCCGATGCGGCGGGCGAAATTCAGCAAGGGCGAGGCCTCGGCCCCCGAAGGGGCCGAGCCCCGCGCGGAACGCGCGCCACGGGCACGGTCATACCGCGCAGACCAGCGGCAAGATCAGCAGCCGGGGGTCAGCTTCGCCACCTGCTGCCCCGCCATCAGGTAGGCCCCGACCGCGTAGGCGCCGCTGTCGGTGGCCTTGACCGGCTGCGCGCCGTGCGGGCCGGTCGCGTCGCCCTGCACGTAGCCGAACAGGCCGCTGGGCTGCAACGCCTTGGTGGTCAGGGCGTTCCAGCCCTTGGTCACGGTCGGCGTGAACTTCTTGGCGTCCAGAATGCCGTTGTTGACGCCCCAGCCCAGCGCGTAGGTGAAGAACGCGGTGCCGCTGCTCTCCGGGCCCGGGTGGTCGAACGGGTTGAGCAGATCGACGTTCCAGAAGCCGTCGTTTCGCTGAACCAGCCGAAGGGTGTCGGCCATCTTCTGGAACACCCGCACGTACTCCGGCCGGTTCGGGTCGTCCTTGGGCAGCCACTGGAGCACGGTGGCCAGCGCGGCCAGGGCCTCGCCGTTGCCGCGCGACCAGAACTGGAAGGTGCCGACCTGGCTCGCGTCGTGGTACCAGAGGCCGGTGAGCTCGTTGAACAGGCCGAAGCCGCCGGCCCGCTTCTCCGTGTAGTGGAAGAGGTCCTGCGCGGCCTTGATGTTCTCCGGCTTGTTGTCCATGACGCCCAGCCGCACGAACTGCGGCCACGCCTGGTTCAGCGCGTCGACCGTGTTCCAGTACTTGACGTGCCCGGCCTGCACGGAGGCCACCTCGTCGGCCACCCGCTGACGCAGGGCGGCCAGGATGGGCGGGTCCGGGTGGAAGTAGGTGTAGAGGTCGAGATAGGCCTCCCCGGCGGCCTCGTTCGCGGGGTTGAACTCTCCTGCCGGATCGGTGTCCAGCTGGTAGTTCAACGCCTGCGCCCACGGCAGGGTCTTGTGGTTGGACTGGCCGCTGGTGAGCACCATGGCCAGGTTCCCGACATGGAAGACGGCGTTCTTCCAACTGGCCGAGGCCAGGTCGGTCCCGTGCGCGAGCCAGTAGTCGGCGGCGGTGTACATCGGCGCGACGACCGGGCATGCTGCGGGCACCGTGTCGGCTGACGCGACAGGAGCTGCGGCTGCCTGTCCGACCAACACGGTCGTGCTCAAGGTCAGACTGGCGACCAACGTCGCAGCGACCCTCATGTCGTCCTCCTCGATCACGGGGACGCGGCGGTGCAGTCATCTCACTACGCACGTCGGTGACTGTCAATCGCGCGTGCTGCTAGCCTCACCGAGAGTTACGTCGACTCCGCCGCGTCGACCACCTACCTGGGAGGTCGCATGGCAGGAAGTGTGTCCCGGCGCGGTTTTCTGGGCAGCGCCGCGGCTGCCTCCGTCGTCGGCACGGTGGCGGTGGCGCCCGGCCGGGCCTGGGCGGATTCAGTTCCACCCGACCGGATTCACTTGAGCGTCAACGGCAAGGCGTACGAGATCGACGCCGATCCGACGGTCACGCTGCTGGATGCGTTGCGTGAGCGGCTCGGGCTGACCGGCACCAAGAAGGGCTGCGACCGCGGCCAGTGCGGGGCCTGCACGGTGCATGTGGACGGCCGCCGCGTGGTGTCCTGCCTGACGCTGGCGATCGCCTGTGCGGGCAAGAAGGTCGTGACGATCGAGGGCATCGCGGACGGCGATTCGTTGCATCCCGTGCAACAGGCCTTCGTCGACTGTGACGGGTTCCAGTGCGGCTTCTGCACCTCGGGACAGATCATGTCCGCGGTCGAGGTGGTCGCGCAGGGCGCGGCCCGCAGCGACGAGGAGATCCGGGAGGCCATGTCCGGCAACATCTGCCGGTGCGGCGCCTACCCCAACATCGTCGACGCCATCAAGCAGTGTCGGGGTGAGCACTGATGAAGACCTACGACTTCGTCTCGGCCGGTTCCATTCGGCAAGCGCTTTCCCGGGAGGACGCCTCCTACCTGGCCGGCGGCACCACGCTGGTGGACCTGATGAAGCTGGAGGTGATGACGCCGGCCCACGTCGTCGACATCAACTCCCTGCCCCTGCGGGGGATCCACTGCACGCCGCAGGGCCTGCGGATCGGGGCGTTGGAGCGGATGGCCGACGTGGCCGTGCACCACGAGGTGGCGCAGCGCTGGTCCATGGTGTCGACGGCGCTCGCGCTGAGTGCCTCGCCGCAGCTGCGCAACATGGCCAGCATCGGCGGTAACCTGTTGCAGCGCACCCGTTGCGACTACTTCCGGGACGTGCGCATGCCGTGCAACAAGCGCAAACCGGGCAGCGGCTGTCCGGCGGTCGACGGGGACAACCGGATGCACGCCGTTCTCGGGGGAAGCTCCGCCTGCGTGGCCACCCACGCCAGCGACCTGGCGGTGGCGCTGGTCGCGCTGGACGCCTCGATCCGGCTTCAGGATCGGCACGGCGAGCGGGTGATCAAGCTGGCCGACTTCTACCGGCTGCCCGGAGACACGCCGTCGGTGGAGAATCAGCTGCGGCCGGGGGAGCTGATCACCGAGGTGATCGTGCCGGCCTGCGACTGGCCGCAGGCCTACGTGAAGGTCCGGGACCGGACGTCCTACGAGTTCGCCCTGGCCTCGGCCGCCGTGGCGGTGGACGTGCACCGGGATGTGGTGCGGGACGCCCGCATCGCGGTCGGCGGCGTGGGCACCCGGCCGTGGCGGTTGCAGGCCGTGGAGAAGGCGCTGCGGGGCAGGCCGGCGACCGAGGCGAGTTACCTGGAGGCGGCCCGCGTGGCGGTGGTTGAGGCGAAACCGTTGTCTGGTAATGGATTCAAAGTACCGCTGGTGCAGCGTACCATCGCTCGGGCCCTGGCCGGTGCGCGATGACCGTGTCACTGTCCCGTGTGGAGTCTCATCTCAAGGTCACCGGCGGCGCGGTGTACGCGGCCGACAATGCCGCCACCGCTTACGGCTACCTGCTGACCAGCACAATCGCCTTCGGCACGGTGACCACAATGGACACCGCCGCCGCGCAGGCCGCGCCGGGTGTGTTCGCGGTGTACACGCCGTTCAACCCATTGAAGCTCTACGGGTACGGCGACGGCTCCACCGACGAGACCGCGCCGGTGTTGCAGGACGCGGCCGTCCGCTACAACGGACAGGTGATCGGCATGGTCGTCGCCGACACCTTCGAACACGCCCGGGACGCCGCCTCGCTCGTGTCGACGACCTACGATGCCAAGCCGGGCACCGTGAACTTCGCCGCCGGCGTCCCGACCGCGACCCCGCTGGGCGCGCCGGTCGAGGTCCTGGCCCCGGGCGTGCCGTCCATCGACGCCGCGCTGGCGGCCAGCGACGTGACGGTGTCGGCCGTGTACACAACCCCGCACCAGCACCACAATCCGATGGAGCCGCACGCGGCCGTCGCGGTGTGGACCGACGACCGGCTCACGCTCTACACGGCCACCCAGGGCGTGATGAACGTGGTGAGCCACATCGCCCGGGCGCTCGGTGTCGATCAGTCCAAGGTGCACGTCGTGAATCCCTATGTGGGAGGGGCGTTCGGCGGCAAGATCGGCAACTGGGCCCCTGTGCCGCTGGCCGCCGCGGCCGCCCGGGCGCTGAGCCGGCCGGTCAAGGTGGCGCTGACCCGTGAGCAGACCTTTGCCGTGTCGGGACATCGGCCGCCGTCGCACCAGACCGTGACCCTGGGGGCGGCCAAGGACGGCACGCTCGTGGTGGTCAGACACGACGGCATCTCCGGCAAGTCGCAGTCCGGGCCGTCGTCGGAGAACGTGGCCAACCACTCGCTGACCGCCTACGCCGCGCCGAATCTGCATGTGTCGCGGGCGATCGTGCCGCTGGACGTGTCGGCCATGACCCCGATGCGCGCGCCCGGCGAGTCGCACGGCGCGTTCGCGCTGGAGAGCGCCATGGACGAGCTGGCGTTCAAGCTGAACATGGATCCCTTGGCGCTGCGGCGGAAGAACTACGCGGCCACGGTCCCCAACACCGGGAATCCCTGGTCCAGCAAGCACCTGGACGAGTGCTACGACGTCGGCGCACACGCTTTCGGCTGGGACAAGCGCAACCCCGTGCCCGGTGCGGTGCTTGACGGCGACTGGTTCGTCGGTCTGGGCATGGCGACCGCCACCTATCCGGCCTCGCGTTCGAAGTCGTCCATGAAGGTCCGCCTCCAGGCCGACGGCACCGCGGTCGTCTCCGGCACCGGGGCGGATCTCGGCACCGGGCAGTTCACCGTCTTCGCCATCCTCGGATCGCAGGCGCTGGGCATCCCCGTGAGCTCCGTTCGGGCCGAGCTGGGCGATTCCTCGTTGCCGCCCGCGACCCCGGCCGGCGGCTCCACCTCGACGTCCAGCAACGGCCCGTCCCTGCTGGCCGCCGCCGACGGCGCGAAGGCAGCGTTGGTCACCGAGGCCGCGCAGAACCCGCAATCTCCCTTCTACGGCAAGACTCCGGTCTACGAGGGCGGCATGGTTCGCGCCGACGGCGTGGCGATGACCTTCGGCAGCCTGCTCACCGCCATGGACCTGCCGGCCGTAGAGGGCACCTCGGCCCTGCCCGGCGGCACCACCAAGGGCTACGGCTACCTGTCCTTCGGGGCGCACTTCTGCGAGGTCCGAGTCAACCGGTGGACCGGCGAGCCACGGGTGGCGCGGTGGCTGACCGTGATCGACGGCGGCACCATCGTCAACGAGAAGACCGCCCGCAGCCAGATCCTCGGGGCCGTCGTCATGGGCATCGGCGGGGCCCTGCTGGAGGACAGCCGGGTCGAGCCCGACACCGGCCGCTACGCCGGCGCCAACATGGCCGCCTACCTGGTGCCGGTCAACGCCGACATCCCGCCCGTCGACGTCCGCTTCCTCGACCACCCCGACACCGTCTTCAGCCCGCTGGGCGCCCGCGGCATCGGCGAGCTCGGCATCGTCGGCGTCGCCGGGGCCGTCGCCAACGCCGTGCACAATGCCACCGGCCGCCGCGTGCGGGACCTGCCCATCACCCTCGACAAGCTGTTGTGAAGGTCAACTACACCTCTCGTGAAGCCCAGATGCCTGGACAGCGCCTGTAATCCTTGAGGCATGAACGAGATGTCGGCAGAGGCCGTCCTCACCACGACCAGGGCCGTGCGCAAGCGCCTGGACCTTTCCCGGCCCGTGGACCTGGCCGTGGTGAAGGAGTGCCTCACCATCGCCCTGCAGGCGCCCAGCGGCTCCAACCGCCAGGAGTGGCAGTGGCTCGTCGTCACCGATGCCGCGCAGCGCGCCGCCATCGGCGACGTCTACCGCCGCGCCTGCACCGCCTACCTCGAATCCTCCCGCGCCGCCGGCAAGCTGTTCGCCGACGACCCCTCGCGTTCGGCCGTGCAGCAGCGGGTGCACTCCTCCGTCGCCGCCCTGGCCGACACCATGGGGCAGGTTCCCGTGCTGCTCATCCCGTGCATCCAGACCGGCCGCGACCTCCCCGAAGGCAACCAGGCCGGCGTGTGGGCCTCCCTGCTGCCCGCCGCCTGGAGCTTCATGCTCGCCGCCCGCACCCGTGGCCTCGGCACCGCGTGGACCACCCTGCACCTCACCTACGAGTCCGAGGTCGCCGACATCCTCGGCCTGCCGGCCGGCGTCCACCAGGCGGCGCTGATCCCCACCGCCTACTACACCGGCGCCGACTTCAAGCCCGCC
The DNA here is from genome assembly GCF_040682195.1 of Kutzneria sp. NPDC051319. Classification (NCBI taxonomy): domain Bacteria; kingdom Bacillati; phylum Actinomycetota; class Actinomycetes; order Pseudonocardiales; family Pseudonocardiaceae; genus Kutzneria; species Kutzneria sp. NPDC051319. The sequence continues at coordinate 129,226 of NZ_JBFBAM010000011.1, forward strand.
CCGCGCCAGCCCCTCGACGAGGTCCTGCACATCGACCGGTGGTAGCCGTTCACGCCGTGTCGAAGCGCATGACGCCGTCGGCGACCGGGGTGTAGGTCAGGTCGAAGTGGTCCACGAGGTAGCTCTGCCGGGACCGCCACGGCCGCCGTGTGCCCTGCTTCGGCAGGAACGCGGCGGCCCGGGCGACGTAGCCGGAGGTCAGGTTGAGAATGGGGCCGCCGCTGCCGACGGCTTGCGGTGACGGCATGCAGGTCGTGAAGCGCTTGCGGTCCATGTGGTTGAGCAGCCGGCAGACGTAGCGCGAGGTCAGGTCGGCCCGCAGCGTCCAGGAGGCGTTGGCGTAGCCGACGCACCAGGCCAGGTTGGGCACGCCGCTGAGCATCATTCCCTTGTAGACGGTGGTCTGGCCGGGGTCGATGGCCCGGCCGTCGACGGACAGCCTGATGCCGCCGAGGGCGATCATGCGAAGGCCGGTGGCGGTGATGATGATGTCGGCCGGCAGCTCGCGGCCGGATTTGAGGCGCAGGCCGTCGGGCGTGAAGGTTTCGATGTGGTCGGTGACGATGCTGGCCTGCTTGCCGGCCAACGCCTTGAACAGGTCGCCGTCCGGCACCAGGCACAGCCGCTGGTCCCACGGCTTGTAGCGCGGCATGAAGTGCGGGTTGAGCGGCACCACGCCGCCGAGCGCGGCGGCCGCGCCGAGCTGGAGCTTCATGGCGGCCCTGGTCGGGAAGCGGCGCAGAAACTGGTAGAAGATGGTGCCCAGCACCAGGTTCTTGGCCCGGACGGCCCGGTGCGCGAGCGGGGCCGGCAGCCTCGCGCGGATCTTGTCGGCCAGCGGGTCCCGCTGCGGCCGGGAGACCATGTAGCTGGGGGAGCGCTGCACCATGGTGACGTGCGCGGCCTTGTCGGCCATCGCCGGCACGAGCGTGACGGCGGTGGCGCCGCTGCCGATGACCACGACGTTGCGGTCGGTGTAGTCCAGGTCCTCGGGCCAGAACTGGGGATGCACCACACGGCCGGTGAAGCTGTCCTGGCCGGGGAAGTCGACCACGTCCGCGGTCGTAGCTGTAGTAGCCGCTGCACAGGTACAGGAACGAGCAGGTGATGGTGACGGGCTGGCCGTCGTGCACGGCCTCGACGGTCCAGCGCGCGTCCACAGTGGACCAGTGCGCCGAGATCACCTTGTGCCCGAACCGGATCTCGCGGTCGATGCCGTACATGGCGGCGGTGTCGCGGACGTAGCCGAGGATCGACGGGCCGTCGGCGATGGACTGCGGGTTGGGCCACGGCCGGAACGGATAGCCGAGAGTGAACATGTCGGAGTCGGAGCGGATGCCGGGATAGCGGAACTGGTCCCAGGTGCCGCCGATCGCCTCCCGCGCCTCCAGGATGGCGTACGTCCGGCGCGGCGTCCGGGTACGCAGCCGGTAGGCGGCGTTGACGCCGGACAGTCCGGCTCCGACGATCAGGACGTCCACGTGCATGTACGGCCCCCTTGCGCCGACAACCCTGTTTACGCACGGTACCTGTTGACATGCGGAGCCTATGGTAAGAATATTGAACCGGTAACAGAACTGAACCGATTGGAGGCCGCATGCTGTCGAGCGCACGGAAGGTCGCCGCGGTGGCCCACGAGCTGGCCGAGGAGACCGAGCGGGGGCGGCAGCTGGCGTCCGGGCTCGTCGACGAGCTGAAGGCCCACGACCTGCTGCGCATCGGCCTGACCGCCGACCTCGGGGGCGTCGAGCCGACCGCGGCGGAGATCCTGGAGACGGCCGAGACCATCGCCACCGGCGACGCCTCCGCCGGCTGGTGCGTGTCCATCGCCGCCACCAGCAGCCTGCTCGGCGCGTACCTGCCGGCCAAGGGCGCGCAGGAGGTGTTCGGCGACCCGACCTCGGCGGCGGCCGGCGTATGGGCGCCGCGGGCCAAGGGCTCCGCCGTCGACGGTGGCGTGCGGATCAGCGGGCGCTGGTCGTTCTGCAGCGGCGTCCGGCACTCCGACTGGATCTTCCTCGGCTTCATCCAGGACGGCGCCGTGCGCACCGCCGCCTTCTCCACCGCCGAGTTGGACATCCTGGACACCTGGAAGACCTCCGGCCTGCGCGGCACCGGCAGCACCGACGTCGTGGCCCGCGAGGCCTTCGTGCCGGATCACCGCCTGTTCTCCGTGCTTGACGGGCCGCCGGCCGGGGCGCGGACCTTGCAGCGGTTCCCGTTGTTCGGCTTCTTCGCCGCGTCCATCGCCGCTGCGGCGCTGGGCAACGCCCGTGGCGCGATGACCGAGTTCATCGAGCTGGCGACGGTGCGGAAACCGACCGGATCCAGCCGCAGCACCGCCGAGCGGCCGGCGACGCAGAGCGCCTTCGCCGCCGCCGAGGCGTCCCTGCGGGCCGCGCGAGGCCTGTACTACCAGGCAATCGACGACGCCTGGCAGGCCGCGGCCGCTTCGGAGGAGCCCGTTTCGGTCGAGCTGCGGACGTCGCTTCGGCTGGCCTGCACGCACGCCGTGCGCACGTCGGCGGAGGTCGTCAGGGCCGTGTACGACCTGGGCGGCGGCTCCGCGATCTACGAGGATTCCCCGTTGCAGCGCCGTTTCCGGGACGCGCACACCGCCACCGCGCACTTCCAGGTCAACCCGGCCACCTTCGAGCTGAGCGGCCGGCTGCTGCTGGGCCTGCCGACCGAGACGGGGCAGTGGTGAGCGACATCGGCGTGGTCGCGCCGTACTGGCTGGACCGGCCGGACAACGAGGTCGTCGGCATCGCGCTGGAGGCTGAGCGCAACGGGTTCGGCACCATGTGGCTGGGTGAGATGGCCACCTATGACGCCTTTTCCCTTGCCACGGCGGTGGGTCTGCGCACCGAGCGGATCGGCCTGCGCATCGGCCCGCTGCCGATCTCCGTGCGCACGCCCGTGTCGGTGGCCATGGGGGTGTCCTCGGTCTCCGACCTCGCCCGACCTGTCGCCGGCATCGGGCTCGGCGGTTCCAGCCCGTTCATCGTCAGCGGCTGGCACGACCGGGAGTGGGCGCATGCCGCCGGCCGCATGCGTGAGGCCGTTGGCGTTCTGCGGTCCATTCTGGACGGTGGACGGGCTGATTTTTCGGGAGAACACATCCGTAGCAAGGGATTCCGCCTGCGCAAGCCCTTGCCTGGGTTGCCCATCACCGTCGCCGCCTTCGGTCCGGCGATGACCCGTGTGGCCGCCGAGGTGGCCGATGAGGTGGTGCTCAACCTCGTGTCGCCCGAGCATGTCGCCTCCGTGCGAAAGACCGTGGACGCCCATGCCGCGCTTGTCGGGCGTACCCCGCCGCGGCTGGCCGTGTGGATCCCCGCCGCCCTTGAGCCCGGAGCTTCGACCTTGCAGCAGGCCGCCGCCCAGACCGCGGTGTACCTCAGCCCGCCCGGCTACGGCGAGATGTTCGCCGCCCTCGGTTACTCTTCGCTCGTGGAGCGTGCCCGGGCCGGTGAGCCGCGAAAGTCCCTCGCCGCCGACATCCCCGCCTCGCTCGTCGCCGCCGTCGGCGCTGTCGGGTCGCGGTCGGACGTCCTGTCCCGCATCGCCGAGTTCCACGCCGCCGGGGCCGACCACGTCGGCATCGTCCCGCCCACGGCGGAGGACCCCTGCGGCGCCCGGCTGCTGTCCGAATTGGGCCGCCGATGACCGCCGGCGGAGCAGCGCCGTCGCCGGCCGTGCGGCCGTTGCCGAAAGCGGGCCGTCGATGACCGCCGAGCAGGAGTTCCGGCACCGCTTCACCGCCGAGTCCGTCGGACGGGCTCTCGAACTCGTCGGCGAGCGGTGGACCCTGCTCATCCTGCGCGAGGCCTTCTTCGGCGTGCGGCGCTACGGCCAGCTCGCCCGCAACCTCGGCATCCCGCGGCCCACCCTGTCCACCCGGCTCAAGCGCCTCGTCGAGGCCGGGCTGCTGGAGAAGGTCGCCTACGAGCAGGACAAGCACGAGTACCGCCTCACCGACGCCGGCAAGGGCCTGTTCCCGGCCGTGGTGGCGCTGATGAACTGGGGCGACGCCTACCTTCCCGGCCCCGACGGCCCGCCGATCGTGTTGCGTCACAACGACTGCGGCCACCATGCCGACCCGTTCCTGGCCTGCCGCCACTGCGGCGGCGAGATCACCACCACCTCGGTCACCCCCGAACCCGGCCCCGGCTACCGCCCCTGACCTCGCCGAATCCCGTCCGGCGCATGTGCGCAAGCCGTCCAACGGGTATTTTCGCCACCCTTTCCGGCATTAGTAGTAAATGTCGACGGCGATCTCCAGGGTGCTTGCGTTGGCCTCGGGGCGGGTCGATCATGCCGGTATGACATTCCGTCACGGTTTTGTTCTGGTCAGCCACGACTTTCTGAATAACGAGCAGATTGTCGATGCCGTCGGGCAGGCGGCGCAGGGGGAGGAGCTGGGCAACGTCGAGCCGGAAACGCGAGTCGAGCTCGACGAAGCTTTTGTGAACAGGAATTTCGCGCGGATTCGGCTCGCGGGGGCGCAAGGGGTGTTCCACGTCGGCGAGGTCTACAAGGACTCGGTCCAGGACCTGCGTCCGGCCTACGCGAGGCGGCGCATCGCGGAACTGGACCGGCAGCGGACAGTCGACCACATGCCGACCATCGCCGAGCACTGGCGGGCGGAAGGGACACGGTTCTGGTGGCGCGTCGATCCGCCGGCCGGGCTGGCTGTCGAGCAGGTCGTGAAGGTGACGGTGGTGGCCGATGACGCGTTCACCGTGCAGTCCGACGAAGGTCGGTCGGCCGTGGTCCGGTTCGACGCGATGGATCTCGACACGATCGATTTCGTGCAGTCGGCCGGGGAGCTCGACGAGCGCAGGGCCGGGTTGGACAGCCGCAAGGGCGAGCGGGTGCTCACCCCCCGGGAGGCGGTGGCCAAGCTCGCCGAGAGTCCGCTCATCCAGCCGTTCACGACCGAGCCGCCGCCGATCACCATCGCCGTCGCGGCCAGCGACGACGATTTCGAAATGGCCTGCGTGAAATACCTCGTGCAGACCCCTCAATTCCTGAACGACGTACCAGCGGCGTTGGGGCACACGGCGATGGTCAACGGTTTCACCGACACGGTCGACGAGGTGCGAACCATCCTGCTGAGACCCGGTGCGCAGGGTGTCGGAACCGAGGTGCACGAGACCGTGCACGCGCTCGGATCGGACGCTTTCGCGCGCCGGGCGGTGAATTTCTTCAACGAGGGCCTCACCGAGTACTTCACCAGGAAGGTCGTCGCCAAGGAAGTCCGCGGCGACCGGTACGAGTACAACACCGATTTCGTGACCGAACTCGTCGCCTCCGGGGCCACCACGGACGACGTCCTCGTCCGGCTCTACTTCACCGGCGACTGGGCCGGATTCCGCGCCGCCCTGTACGCCGCGGCCGGCGACCTGCTGGCCATCGACGTCCTGCTGGCCGCCGGGCTGAGCGACCACTCGTCGACCATCGACTACCTCAACGAGCTCATCCAGAACCCGGACCCGCAACTGACCTAGCCGGGATCACCCGAAGGCGGCCACCTGCGGCGCGCGATACGACTGTTCGGGCTTCGCGGCCAGTAGGTTGGACGCCCCGACCGCCGTTCGAAATGAGCCGACCTTGGCATCGAGCAGCACCACGTCCCCATGGGCGCCGCTGGCCGCCGGCACGTTCCGGGCGCTGTGGCTGGCGCAGTTCGCCTCGAACGTGGGCACATGGGTGCAGTCGGTGGGGGCGCAGTGGCTGGTGCTTGATCACGGCCCGACGGTGGTGGCCCTCGTGCAGACGGCCAGCACCCTGCCGGCGTTCATGTTCGCGCTGCCGGCGGGTGTGCTGGCCGACCTGGCGGACCGCAAGCGCCTGCTGGTGTGGGCGCAGCTGTTCATGACGGTGGTGGCGGCGCTGCTGGCGGTGGCGGCGTTCACCGGCGGCATGACGCCGGGCCTGCTGCTGACGCTGACCTTCCTGTTGGGCTGCGGCAGCGCGCTGGTCGGCCCGGCGTGGCAGGCGATCCAGCCGGAGCTGGTGCCTCGGGAGCAGCTCAAGCAGGCCTCCGCGCTGGGCGCGGTGAACATGAACATCGCCCGGGCGGTCGGCCCGGCGCTGGGCGGCCTGCTGGTGTCGGTGGCCGGCATCGGCTGGACGTTCGCGCTCAACGCGGTGTCGTTCGTGGTGATCCTGGTGGCGTTGCAGCTGTGGCGGCGGCCGCCGCAGGCCCGCCCGAGCGAGACGGAACGCGAGCACACGGTCGCGGCGGTGCGCGCGGGCGTCCGCTACCTGCGCAACGCCCCGGGCATCCGGCGGATCCTGCTGCGGGCGCTGCTGTTCGTGCCGGCGGCGTCGGCCCTGTGGGCGCTGCTGCCGACGGTCTCGGCCCAGGTGCTGCACCTCGACTCCGGCGGTTACGGCCTGATGCTGGGCGCGCTCGGCCTGGGCGCGGTCGCCGGGGCGCTGGGCCTGCCGGTGGCGGCCCGGCACGTCAGCGGCACGGCGATGCTGATGATCTCCGGGGCGGTGTTCGCCGCCGTGACGGCGGTGCTGCCGCTGTGCCCGAACGCCATCATCGCGGCGTTCCCGCTGATCCTGGCCGGGGCGGCCTGGATCGGCGTGCTGTCGACGTTGAACGCGGCCATGCAGCTGACCCTGGCGGGCTGGGTCCGGGCCCGCGGCCTGGCCTTCTACCTGATCGTGTTCATGGGCGGGCAGGCGTTCGGCTCGGCGATCTGGGGCATCGTGGCCGGCTACGCGGGCCTGATGATCACCCTGTTCATCGCCGCCGGCCTGCTGGTGCTCGGCGCGGCCACCGGCTGGTGGTGGCCGCTGTACGACGGCGGCAACCTGGACCGCTCGGTGGCCACCGGCTGGGCCGACCCGTCGCTGGTTTTAGAACTCCGGCCGACCGACGGGCCGGTGCTCGTGCAGATCGAGTACCGGGTGCCCGAGGACAACGTGGACGAGTTCACCCGCGCGATGACCGTGGTCGAACGCTCCCGCCGGCGCACGGGCGCGACCAGTTGGGGCCTGCACCGGGATCTCGCCGACCCAGTGTTGTTCCTGGAGACGTTCCAGGTGCCGTCCTGGGCGGAGCACCTCGCGCAGCACCACTCCCGCTACACGGGCGCCGACCACGACGTGCTCGACCGCGCGCGGCGGCTGACCGACGGCGAACCGACCGTGCGACACGCGCTCGCCGCGCCGTCGCCGCCGGACTGAGCGCATGCGCGTCTGGCACGAACTGACTCGCGGCGAGCGGCACGGCCCGCTACCGGCGTTGCTGCTGGCGCTGACGGCCGCGACCGGTCTCGTGGATGCCGTGAGCGTGCTGGCCCTCGACCGCGTTTTCGTCGCGAACATGACCGGCAATGTCGTGTTCGTGGCCTTCGCGCTGGCCGGGGTGGCGGGCTTCTCGCTGCTCGCGTCCGTGGTCGCATTGCTCGGCTTCCTGGCCGGGGCGTTCTTCGGCGGCCGCGTGGGCCGCGCGCACACGCACCGTGGTCACCTGCTGCGTGACGTCGCCCTTATTGAGTTGGGGCTGGTGGCAGCGGCGTTGCTCCTCTCCGTGTTCACGGGCGCGGTGGTCGGGCAGGCGGCGCTGCTGGCGATCGCGATGGGGCTACAGAACTCCACCGCGCGGCGGCTGGCCGTGCCCGACCTGACCACGACCGTGCTGACCTCGACCATGTCCGGCCTCGCCGCCGAGATCCGTCGTCAGGGACGGGTGGCGGCGGCGCGGCGGGCACTCGCCGTGGCCACGATGTTCCTGGGCGCGCTGATCGGGGCCGTGTTGGTGCAGCACAGCAGTCCGGCGTGGGCGCTGGCCGCCGCGGCGGTCCTGATCGGACTCGTCGCGGTGGTCAGCGCCGTGCGTAGCCGGGGTGGGGCGCCCTGGCACGCCGTCGTCACATCTTGATGACCGAGAAGGCCGCGCCGTGCGGGTCGTTGAGGACCGAGAAGCGGCCCTGCGGGATGTCCGTCGGCGGCACCGCGACCGAGCCGCCCAGCTCGACGCACCGCGCGGCGGCGGTGTCGGTGTCCGCGACGGCGAAGTAGACCATCCAGTGCGCCGGCAGCTCGGCCGGCCACATGTCGCCCTCCATCGGCATCATGCCGCCGATCATGCCGCCGTTGTGCGTCCACACCGTGTAGTGCACGTCGCCCGGCTGGTCCTCGTGGCCCCAGCCGAAAACGGCCTCGTAGAAGGACTTCGCGCCGGCAGGGTCGCGGGTCATCAGCTCGTTCCAGCTCAGCGCGCCCGGCACGTTGAACGTCGTGGCGCCGGGCATGGTGCCCGGCTGCCAGACCGAGAACGCCGCGCCGCCGGAGTCCAGGAACACGGCCATCCGGCCGTTCTCGCCGACGTCGCCGGGCGCCATCAGCACCTTGCCGCCGTTGGCCTCGACCTTGGCCGCGATGTCGTCGGCGCTGTCGGTGATGACGTAGGTGTTCCACAGCGGCGGCTGGCCCTCGCCGAACAGCGGGCCCGCGCCCGCGACGGCGTCGTCGCCGAGGTTGAAGATGGTGTAACCGCCGAACTCCTCGCCGCCGGTGTGCGCGGTCCAGCCGAACAGCTCCGTGTAGAAGGCTCTGGTCGCGTCCAGGTCGGGCGAGCCGAGGTCGATCCAGCCGGGCACGCCCGGCGCCACAGCGCTCATGATGGTGCTCCTCGTTTCGGCGGGACGGGGGACGTCCCGACACGTGAGCATCGTCGCAGCGGGGTCTGACATTTCGGGGTCCGCGGAATTCGGTTCGCCGTAGAGTGTCGCGGTGCAGGTTCCCTCCCCGCTGACCGAGCTGCACGACGAACGGCTGCGGGACGTTCGCCTCTATCTCAAGCGGGACGACCTCATCAGCCCGGACGTGCCCGGCAACAAGTGGCGCAAGCTCAAGTACAACCTGGTCGCCGCGCGGGAGCGTGGGCACCACACGCTGTTGACGTTCGGCGGCGCCTATTCGAACCACATCCGCGCCACCGCGGCGGCCGGCGCGCTGTTCGGGTTCGACACCATCGGCGTCATTCGCGGCGAGGAACACCGCCCTCTCAACGATTCCCTGGCTTTGGCCGTCAACCGGGGAATGCGACTGACCTATATGGACCGAACCACCTATCGTCGCAAGACCTCGCCGGAGGTGCTGGCTTCACTGGCCGCCGAGTTCGGCGACTTCTACCTGGTGCCCGAAGGTGGGACGAACATGTTGGCGCTCAAGGGATGCATGGAGCTGCCGGCCGAGATCGACCTCGACTTCGACGTCCTGTGCTGCGCCTGCGGAACCGGTGGCACCCTCGCCGGCCTCGCCGGCGGACTGCGGCCCGGACAGCGCGCCCTCGGCTTCTCCGCCTTGAAGGGCGGCGAATTCCTGGCCGACGACGTCCGTCGGTTGCAGACCGAGGCGTACGGGGCCGAGACCGGCAACTGGTCCATCGATTTCGCCTCGCATTTCGGCGGCTACGCGAAACGCACCCCCGAGCTGGACCAATTCGCGTCCGACTTCCGCCGTCGGCACGACGTCGAACTGGACCGGGTCTACGTGGCCAAGATGCTGCACGGCGTGTTCGCCCGGGTGCGGGACGGCCGGTTCCCCGCCGGCTCCGTCGTCGTCGCCGTCGTCACCGGCTGAAATCCGGTTGCGCCCGTCGCCACGCTGGTCGGGTGACCTTGACTCCACTGCATGACGACCTCCTGTTCAACGGGCCGCTGTCGTCCTACCGTGCCGATCTGCTGCTTCGTTCCCTCGGGCCGCTCGACGGGCAGCACGTCGTCGACCTCGGCTGCGGGTGGGCCGATCTGCTGCTGCGCGCCGTCGCCGCCGGCGCCACCGGGCACGGCGTCGACCAGGACGCCGAGGCCATCGCCCACGGCCGCAAGGTGGCCGTCGACCGCGGCCTCGCCGACCGCGTCACCCTCGACGTCGGCGACGCCGGCGCGTGGACCGGCTCCGCCGACGTGTTGATCGTCAACGGCGCCTCCCAGGTCTTCGGCGGGGAGCCGTTGACCCACACCGTCAACGCCCTCGAAGCCGGTCGCCGCATCCTCCGCCCCGGCGGCCGTCTCCTGCTCGGCGAGGGTTTCTGGGAGCGCGAGCCCACCGCCGCGCAGCTCGCCGTGATGCCCATCGAGCGCGAGCAGTACGGCTCCGTCGCCGACCTCGTCGACCTCGCGCTGGCCCACGGCTACCAGCTCCAGTGGCTCTCCCAGGCCAGCCAGGACGACTGGGACGAGTTCGAGTCCGCTCACGCCCTCGGCTACGTGCGCCACCTCCAGGCCCACCCCGACGACACCGAGGTCCGCGCCCGCGCCGACCGCCAGCGCACCTGGCGCCTCCACGGCTGGCGCGGCGTGTTGGGCATGGTGTATCTGACCCTGGTCCTGCCGCTGTGACCTTGCCCCGCCGGGGATCCCGGCCGGCCCGGCCCCGCCTCGTCGATGCGCCGGTCAGCAGGGGGTATGCCCCAAACCGGATTTCGGTGTGACGCTGGGCGGGACTCGCGGGGTGCCCCGAACCGGTTTTATGGGTGCTGGAGAGCGGGACTCGCGGGGGTGGGGGGTTATTGGCGGCGGGCGCGGGCTCGGCGTTTGCCCTCGTGCATGGCCTGGACGCGGGCCACGGGGATGGTGTGGCCCTCGGCGACCAGGTCGGCGGGGAGGGGCTGGGCTGGGGGCATGGCGGCGGACCAGGGGTCGGTGGAGGCCAGGAGGGCGGGGGCGGTGCGGATGGTGAAGTCGGAGGGGGAGGCGTCGTCGAGGGAGTCCCACGACAGGGGGAAGGAGACGGGGACGCCGGGGCGCAGCCGGGGGCTGTAGGCGGCGGCGACGGTGGCGCCGCCGGCGCGGGTGGAGTCGAGGAAGACCTTGCCGTGGCGGTCCTCGACGATGAAGGCGGTGGTGGCCAGGGCGGGGTCGAGGCGCTCGGCGCGGGCGGCGATGGCGCGGGTGGCGGCGGCGACGTCCTCGACGGAGGAGCCCGGAGCGACCGGCACGAAGATGTGGACGCCCTTGGAGCCGCTGGTCTTGACGGCGCCGCTGAGACCGCAGTCGGCCAGGGCCTGGCGGATGAGGTGCGCGGCCTGCACGACGAGGCGGAACGGCTCGCCGACGGGCGGGTCGAGGTCGAGCACCATGTGGGTCGGATGGGCCCACTGGTCCAGCAGGAACAGGGTGGGGTGGTACTCGACGGCCCGCTGGTTGGCGAACCACAGCAGGGTCCGGCGGTCGTTGCACAGCGCGTACGAGATCTCACGCTTGGAGGCCTCGGCCCAGATGGGCTGCCGAGCGACCCACGGTGGCGTGTACTTCGGCAGGTTCTTCTGCATGAACGACGGCTGGTCGCGCAGGGCGCGGATCACCGAGAGGGGCCGGTCGGTCAGCGCGCGCACCAGCTGTGGGTGCACGGCGTCGAGGTAGTCGACCAGGTCCCCCTTGGTCGCCTCGGCCCCGTCGAACAGGGGCTGGTCGAGATTGGTCAGCGCGACGCCGTCCCGTTCCATGGCACCACGATCCCCGTGCGGACGGGCGACGGCAACCCGTCGCCGGTTGTGTCGCCGCCGGTCACGGTATTACTCTCCGCCTCGTGACGAACGACGTGCGCTTTGGCGGGGCCCCGCGCGGCTCCCGCTCGCCCGCGCGTCGGATCAAGGGCCGCCGGGTGCGGTACCACATCGGCAGCGAACCGGGTCAGGTCCGCGGGATGCGATGGCACGGCTGAGTTTCCTCAGCCCACCCTGTGCCATTCCCGTAAGGACAACCTCATATGAACGCGTCTTTTTTCCATCCCGCCGACGGCGACGGGACGGGCGTCTTCGGCCGCTTCGGCGGCCAGTACGTGCCCGAGGCCCTGGTCGCCGCGATCGACGAGCTGACCGTCGCCTACGACAAGGCCCGCGCCGACGAGGACTTCGCGGCGGAGCTGACCGCGCTGCTGGCCGACTACGCCGGCCGGCCCACCCCGCTGACCGAGGTGCCGCGCTTCGCCGAGGCGGTCGGCACGCGGGTGTTCCTCAAGCGCGAGGACCTCAACCACACCGGCTCGCACAAGCTCAACAACGCGCTGGGCCAGGCGTTGTTGGCCAGGCGCATGGGAAAGCCCCGGATCATCGCCGAGACCGGGGCCGGCCAGCACGGCGTCGCGACGGCGACGGCCTGCGCGCTGCTGGGCCTGGACTGCACCGTCTACATGGGAACGGTCGACATCGAGCGGCAGGCCCTGAACGTGGCGCGGATGCGCATTCTCGGCACGGAGGTGGTGCCCGTGTCGACCGGCGCGGGCACCCTCAAGGACGCCATCAACGAGGCGTTCCGCGACTGGGTGTCCACTGTGGACTCGACGCACTACCTGTTCGGCACGGCCGCGGGCCCGCACCCGTTCCCGACGATCGTGCGCGACCTGCAACGAGTGGTCGGAGTCGAGGCGCGGGAACAGATCCTGCGCCGCACCGGGCAGTTGCCGGACGCAGTGCTGGCCTGCGTCGGCGGCGGCTCCAACGCCATCGGCGCGTTCCACCCGTTCCTCGACGACGCCGCCACGCGGCTGATCGGCTGCGAGGCCGCGGGTGACGGCGTCGAGACCGGGCGACACTCGGCGACGCTGACCGGGGGCCGGGTGGGTGTCCTGCACGGATCTCGCTCGTACGTGTTGCAGGACAACGACGGTCAGACCATGGAAACGCATTCCATCTCGGCCGGCCTGGACTACGCCGGCGTCGGGCCGGAGCACGCCTATCTGCGGGACAGCGGCCGGGCCGAGTACGTGCCGGTCACCGACGACGAGGCGATGGCCGCGCTGCGGCTGCTGGCCCGGACCGAGGGCATCATCCCGGCCATCGAGTCCAGCCACGCCCTGGCCGGCGCGATCAAGCTGGGCGCCGAGCTGGGCGAAGTGGTGCTGATCAACCTGTCCGGCCGCGGCGACAAGGACATGGACACCGCCGCGAGCTACTTCGACCTGGTGGGGGAGTGACGACCATGTTCTCAGGCGACAAGAAGACGGTCGTAGGCTATCTGCCGGCCGGCTTCCCGACCGTCGACGCCAGCGTCGAGGCACTGGTCGCGATGGCCGAAAGCGGTTGCGGCGCACTGGAGATCGGCCTGCCGTACACCGATCCGGTGATGGACGGGCCGGCCATCCAGTCGGCCAGCACGGTGGCGCTGGCCAACGGCGTCAAGACCGACGACGTGCTGCGCGTGGTGGAACGGGTGGCCGCACGGACCGAGGTGCCGATCCTGGTCATGACGTACTGGAATCCCGTTGAGCAGTACGGGATCGAGCGTTTCGCGGACCGCCTGCGCGAGGCTGGAGGCGCGGGCTGCGTGCTGCCGGACCTGCCGGTGCAGCACTCCCTGCCGTGGCGCGAGGAGGCGGCGAAGCGGGACCTGGCCAGCGTTTTCATCGTGGCGCCGAGTTCCACCGACCGGCGTGTGGCCGAGATTGCCGCTGCGAGCACGGGATTCGTCTACGCGGCGTCCACCATGGGCGTCACGGGGATGCGCACCCAGGTCACCGGCGGGGACCTGGTGGGGCGCATCCGGACCGCCACGGATCTGCCGGTGTTCGTGGGACTCGGCGTGTCGAACGGCCGCCAGGCGGCCGAGGTGGCGGGCTTCGCCGACGGTGTGATCGTCGGCTCGGCGATCGTCCGGCGGATGCTCGACGCGCCGGACGTCGGCACCGGCATCGCCGAGATCCGCGCGCTGTGCGGTGAACTCGCCGACGGGGTCAGCTCCCTAGTCGGCAGCCCGTGATGCGATCAGCAGCAGGCAGAGCGTTGCCACCGCGGCGACCAGCCCGGCTACGAGCAACATGGGGTTCAGGGTGGGCTGATCGATCGGTGTCATCGCCTGCATCGCCTGCGGCGCTTGAGAAGTAGCAGCGGTCGTCGTCGGTGGCGCGGTCGTCGTGGTCGGATGCATGACCTCGACGGGTGCGCCCCCGGCGGTCGGCCGCCGTGCCGCGGTGGTCGTCGCCGGCCGCTGTGTCGGTGTCGTCGGGGTCGCGGCCAGCACGATGACCTGTGCCCTCATGTCGGGGTGGATGGAGCAGATGTACGCGTACGTGCCGGGCTGGCTGAAGGTGTAGGTCCAGGACTGGCCGGTGGCCAGTGTCGGCGAGTGCAGGGGCACCGGGGCGCTGGTCGTGGTGACGTCGTGCGGCGCCTGGTCCTGATTGGTCCAGGTGATCGTGTCCCCCACGTGCACGGTCAGCGCGGCCGGCGCGAAGGCGTACTGCGCCATCGCGACGGCGTGGACCGCGGCCATGGCCGGTGTCGGCGCCAGCAGCGTGAGAAACGGCAGGACCAGCAACGAGAAGAGCAGTCGGCGGGTCATCGGGTGAACTCCATCGCGGCCTCGATCCGGACCCGGCGCCGGCCGGGCGCGACCGCCGTGCCCGTGGCCGCGAACACCAGGCTGTTGTCGTCCCGGTGCACGATGCGAGCCGTCAGCCGGAGGGTGTGCCGCCGCTCGCGGAGATCGAGCCGGCCGGTGAGGCTCAGTCGGCGACGACCCGCAACGGTGACGGTCGCGGTGAGCAGGTCGGGCAGGCACAGCGTCGTCTCGTCGCCGATGACCAGTTCGCCGCCGTCCGTCCGGATCCGGCGGTGCAGCAAGGGAAATGTGGTGCGTTCGAGGACGCAGCCGCCGAGGCGGAACGCGCCGGGCGGCGGCAGGGCACGGTCGCCGACCGGCAGGACTGCGGTGTCGGGCATGGACGGGTCCTTTCAGCGCGGGGGAAGGGCCGCAGCGGGCCACGCTGACCGCTGCGGACCGCGATCAGCAGGTCAGCTGGTTGAACACCGGTTCGAGCATGCTCTCCACGAGCACGGTGTGGGTCTTGACGTACTGGTCCACGTTCAGCAGGTCGGTGACCTGCTGGCCGAGCGACTCGTCGAGGTGGGCCGCCTTGAGGTGGGCCAGCAGCGGTGAGAGCACGTCCTTGACCGTCTGGTCGGCATCACCGTTGAGGATGGGGGTGAGCATGTTCTCGATCAGCACGGTGTGGGTCTTGATGTACTGATCGGTGTTGAGCGCGTCGGTGACCTGTTGGCCGAGAGACTCCTCCAGGTGCGCCGCCTTGAGGTGCGCGATGAACGGCGCCAGCGCCTCCTTCACCGCGCAGCCGCTGCCCGGCGTGGAGGTCGGCATGGTCATCGTGGTGGTGGGCGACGTCGTCGTTGTCGTCGGCGGCGGGGTGGTGGTGGGCGGGGGAGTGGCGCCCTGCACGGTGACGCTGGCCTTCATGTCCGGGTGCACGGCGCAGTAGTACGAGTACGTGCCGGCTTTGGCGAACGTGTAGCTGAAGGTCTGACCCTGTTGCAGCGTCGGTGATGCGAACGTCACCGGGCCGGCGGAGACCGTCACCGTGTGCGGAGCCGTGTCCTCGTTGGTCCACGTCACCGTGTCCCGACCGACACGGTGACACTGGCCGGGCTGAACGCGTAGTTCTTGATGTCCACGGCGATCGCCGAGGACTCCGCGGCCGGCGAGTACTGTGCGACGGCGGCCTTCTGCGCGTCCACGACCGAGGCGGGCAGGGCGGCCGTCTGCGCGGCCGGCTGCGGGATCGCGGTGCGCTGGTCGTCGGCGCGCAGCGAGGTCAGCGCGAAGACCGATCCGGCGACGGCGAGCAGTGCGAGCGCGGGCAGCAGCAGACCGCGCCGGCGTGCCGACAGGGGTGGTTGGTCCACTTCGGTTTTCCTCTCGGGTGGGGACATCAACGGCCGGGACTGGCCGTGACGAGGAAGCTCGCGGCGAGCAGCACGAACACCACGAGCACTGTCTCCGCGGTGACGGAGTAGACGAACGGCCGGACCGTGCGGGCGTCGCCGCGCAGCACGACGGCGAAGTCCAGCCGCCGGCCGACCCAGCTCTTGCTCGCCTGCGCCGCGGCCAGCACGACGGCGAGCACGCCGATCTTGACCAGCAGGATCCGGCCGTAGTCGGTGTGCAGCAACGCATCGACCGACCCCAGCGTCTGCCAGGCGAGCACCAGGCCGGCCGCCAGGACCGCGCCGACGCTGACCATCGCGAGTCGCGAGTAGCGCGGCACCACCCGGGCCAGCTCCTCGGGCCTGCGCCGGGGCAGCACGCCGAACAGCAGCACCGCGAGGCCGCCGATCCACAGCGCCATGCCGAGCAGGTGCACCAGGTCGGCGATCTCCACCAGCGCGGTGCCGGCGTCGGAGGTGTGCCCGGTCAGGCCGACCGCACGCAGCAGGCCCAGCCCGACGGCCAGCGCCCCGGTCCGCCACGCGACCGATCGCGCGGCGATCTCCTTGCGTTGCAAGAGGTCCGCCAGCACGACGCCGGCCAGCAGCCAGAGCAGCGCGATGTCCAGCCACACCCGGCCGAAGTCCGTGGCCAGCACCTGCGTGACGAGCGGCAGTCCGATCGGGCCGGCGCCGGCCCAGACGCCTTCGAGCACGAGGGTGGCGACGGCGCCGGTGGCGCCGAGCAGCCAGCCGGTGGTGATCACGCGCCTGGTGGCGCGCACCGCGCTGCCCGCCGGCCAGAGCAGGGCGACGAAACTGCTGCCGCCGAGGAAAAGCGCGATGCCGAGGTAATCGACGAGCCTGGCCAGCACGTACCAGGATCGGGCCGCGTCGACGCTCATCGAGTGGTCGGCGTCGGCGTGGTGGTCGTGGTCGCCGCCGGGCACGAACCCAGCAGGGTGTCCACCAGCGGCGGCAGGCCGACGCCGGACACCAGCGGCCCCAACAACGGAAGTCCTTGCACGCCGGTGGTGAGCCCGTCGGCGACCTGCGGCAGCAGGCCGAGTGTGCAGGTCGGCCCGGTCGTCGTCGTCGGGACGCCTGTCGTTGTCGTCGGCGTCGCCGTGGTGGGTGTGGTGGGCGCCGTCTGGACCGGAATCGCCGCCGTTGTCGTTGCTACGTAAGGGTTGTCGCCCTGCTGTGCGCCGATGCCGGGGTAGCCGGCCGACTGACCGCCGCCGCCGCCGGTTTGGTCGCCGCCCGGTTCCATGGCCGGCGGCGCGGGAGTGCCGGCCGTGGCCGGCGGCGCCGCCGCCGCGCCGGTGGTCTGGTGGATGCCGAGTCCGGAGGCGAAGCCCAGGACCACGACCACCGAGCCGACCAGGCTCGCCGCCACCACATGCTCGCGCCGTAAGGAGATTCCTGCCGCCACGTGTCTGCTCCCCGCTGCTGCCCTGATGCCGGTGGACGAACGGGGACTGCTCCGTTCGTCCGTCGTTGCGCGTCACAGTGGAGCAGAGCGTGCATGGCGGGTAGTGACCGATCAGTCACTGATCGGTAAATCGAACCTCACAGTCACGAAGATCCGGTTGTGAGGGTCGGCGGCCCCAGCCGAAGTAGGCGAGCGGCCCGAAGAAGTTGACGCCGATGGCCAGTGTCCACGCCCACTTCGGGCCGCGAACCCTGGCCGCCGGGCGGATCGCGAGATCCACCCAGGCGGCCACCGCGATGACCACCTGGACGATGCCGATGGCCGCGAACTGGCGGCGGCGGTGCGGACTCAGATCGTCCCAACCCATGTTGGTCAGCTCTCCTCGACGTCACGCCGCCGAGGGGCGCGGCCGGGCGGTTGCTGGCTGGGGCGGACCCGCGGCGGCGCGGGAATGGGGAGCTCCTGCGGCTCGGCGAGGTGCACGGTCCGTCCATGGTGGACGATCGTCAGGTCGTCGGGACCGTCCACTTCGTACCGGGCCGAAGCGGGGGTGATGGTCACTCGGAGACGGGAATCCCGCTGCCGCACGGAGAACTTCAACCGCGACAACCCCGGCGGCAGCCGTGGGCTGAAGTGCAGCATGCCGCCGTCCTGGCGCAGGCCGCCGAGACCGTTGACGAGGGCGACCCAGGCCCCGGCCAGCGACGCGATGTGCAGGCCGTCGGCCGTGTTGTGCTCAAGGTCGGCGATGTCCATCAACGCGGCCTCGGCGAGGTAGTCGTGGGCCAGCTGGAGCTGGCCGACCTCGGCGGCCACAACTGCCTGCACGCAGGCCGACAGGGACGAGTCCCGCACGGTGATGCGCTCGTAGTAGTCGAAGTCCCGGGCCTTCTGCTCGGGCGTGAACTCCTCCGGGCACTGCATGATGGCCAGCACCAGGTCGGCCTGTTTGACGACCTGCTTGCGGTAGATCTCGAAGTACGGGTGGTTGAGCAGCAGCGGGTACTTGGAGCGGGCGAAGTCCCATTCCTGGTGCCGGGTGAAGCCGTCGGACTGCGGATGCACGCCGAGGGTCTCGTCGTACGGCACGAGCACCGCCTTGGCGGCGTCGTGCCAGGCGGCGGACTCCTCCTCGCCGACGCCGAGCTGGCGGGCCCGGTCGGGGAAGCGGTGCACGTACTCGTAGGCGGCGAGCAGATTCCGCTTGGCCATGAGGTTCGTGTACACGTTGTTGTCGGCGATGGCGCTGTACTCGTCGGGGCCGGTGACGCCGTCGATGCAGAACCGGCCCTCGCTGTTGTGGTGCCCCAGCGACCGCCACAGCCGGGCGGTCTGCACCAGCAGCTCGATGCCGGCGGTGGCGGCGAACTCCTCGTCGCCGGTGGCGCTCACGTACCGGGTGACGGCGGCGGCGACGGCGGCGTTGAGGTGGAACGCGGCGGTGCCGGCCGGCCAGTAGCCGGAGCACTCGGCGCCGGTGATGGTCCGCCACGGGAAGGCGGCGCCCTCGAAACCCAGCTGCTGCGCGCGGTCCAGGGCCAGCGGCATTGTGTCGTGCCGCCACCACAAGGCGTGCGAGACCGCCTCCGGGTAGGTGTAGGTGAGCACCGGCAGCACCAACATCTCGGTGTCCCAGAACGCGTGCCCGTCGTAGCCGGGGCCGGTCAGCCCCTTGGCGGCGATAGCCCGCCGCTCGCCCCGCGCCGCCGCCTGCAACACGTGGAACAGGGCGAACCGGACGGCCTGCTGGACCTCGGCGTCGCCGTCCACCTCGACGTCGGCGTCACGCCAGAAGTTGTCCAGGAACTCCTTCTGCTCCGCGACGAACGCGTCCCAGCCGGTCACCTTGGCCGCCGCCAGCGCGGCCTCGACCTGGTCCCGCAGGGCCGGCACGGACCGGGTGCTCGACCAGCCGTAGGCCACGAACTTGGCAAAACCCAGCTTCTGGCCAGGGGCCAGCCGGTTGCCGATGGAGAACCGGCCGAGGTCCGGCTCGATCTCCGTGCGGCACGGCAGCTCGTCGTCGCCGAACACGGTGTGGTCCATGGCCGCGGCCACGCCCAGCCCGCTGTGCTCGACACGGTGCACCAGAACCGCCTTGGTGCCGTGCGCCGCGTGCATGACCGGGTTCAGCGGTCGGGCCAGCACCGCCGAGGACCGCGGGTCGTCGGACTGCGCCGGCAGCTCCTCGTTGGCGATCAGCTCGGACTGGATGACCACGCGCACCGACTGGTCGACGGCCTCCACCTCGTAGCCGATCGCCGCCACGGCCCGCTGCGTGAACGAGACCAACCGGGTGGAACGGACCTTCACCGCCTTGCCGGCCGGCGACACCCAGTGGATCTCGCGGGTCAGGCAGCCGGTGCGGAAGTCGAGGGTGCGCTCGTGGCTGACCAGGGTGCCGTAGCGCAGGTCGAGCGGCTCGTCGTCGACCAGCAGCCGGATCACCTTGCCGTTGGTGACGTTGATGACCGTCTGGCTGTCCTCGGGATTGCCGTAGCCGCGCTCGGCGTACGGCAGCGGGCGCACCTCGTGCACGCCGTTGAGGTAGCTGCCGGGCAGCGCGAACGGCTCGCCCTCGTCCAGGTTGCCGCGCCAGCCGATGTGGCCGTTGGACAGGGCGAACAGCGACTCGCTCTGGGCCAGCAGGTCCAGGTTGAGGGTGGACTCGCGCAGCTGCCACGGCTCGACGAGGAAGTCGGGACTGGGGATCACAGCAGGTCCGCCAGGTCCTTGACGACGTGGTCGGCGCCATGTCGGCGCAGCGCCTCGGCCTGGCCGACCCGGTCGACACCGACCACGAAGCCGAACTTGCCGGCGTGGCCCGCCTCGACGCCGGCCAGCGCGTCCTCGAACACCACGGCCTCGCCCGGCTCCACGCCGAGCTCCTTGGCGGCGGCGAGGAAGGTGTCCGGGGCCGGCTTGCCCTTGAGCCGCCGCACCGCGGCCACGATGCCGTCCACCTCGACCTGGAAGTAGCCGTCCAGGCCGGCGGCGACCAGCACCTCGTGCGTGTTGGCGCTGGAGGAGACGACCGCTCGCGGCAGGCCGGCGGCCACCACCGCCTCCAGGTACTGGCGGGAGCCCTCGTAGGCCTCCACGCCGTCCCGGCGGATGAGCTCTTGCACCAGGTCGTTCTTGTGGTCGCCGATGCGGCGGACCGTCTCCTCGTCGAAGTGGATGCCACGGGACTGCAGGAAGGACCGCACGCCGTCGGCCCGCGGCTTGCCGTCCACGTACTCGTCGTAGTCCTGGACGGGGTCGAAGGGCACGTAGGGGCCGCCCCGGGAGGCGAGGAACTCGTCGAACGCCTGCTGCCAGGCCTTCGCGTGCACCACCGCGGTCTTCGTCAGCACGCCGTCCATGTCGAACAGCAACGCCTTGGTGGTATCCGGGACACCGAGCACGCGCTCACTCCCTCAACTGCGCCTCCGGGTGCGGTGCCGGTACAGCAGCACGGAACTCACGGCCGCCATCACGAAACCCCAGATGGCGAGCGTGCCGCTCAGGCACACGCAGCCCAGCACGAACAGGGCAAGCCCGAGCGTACCCGTCGCGAGCACCAGCCACCGGTGACGCGCCACCCAGTCGAGGCTCAGCCGGCTCGCCAGTCTGGGATCGTCGTTCGCCAGGCGCCGCTCTATCTCCTCGAGCTGGCGCCGCTCGTTCTGACTCAACATCAACCGCTCCACTTCGCCCGCCGGCCCGCCCGCACGGACCGCCCGGTTCCTGGGTACCGCGTTCTCCACTGGGGAAAACGCGTGTGATTGAGGTGCGGCCGGCCGGGTACCCGAATTGCGTAGAGAGGAGCAACGAGCGATGACCACCATCGAGAAGACGATCGATGTGCGGGTGCCCGTGCGCACCGCCTACAACCAGTGGACCCAGTTCGAGTCGTTTCCCTACTTCATGGAGGGCGTCGAACGCGTCATCCAGCTCGACGACCGGACCACGCACTGGGAGACCACCGTGGCCGGCGCGCACCGCGAGTTCGACGCGGAGATCACCGAGCAGCACCCGGACGAGCGGGTCGCCTGGCACTCCACCGACGGCCCGTCGCACGGCGGCGTCGTGACGTTCCACCGGCTGGACGAGCACTCGACGCGGGTGAGCCTGCAGATGGAGTTCGAGCCGGAGACCATCACCGAGAAGGCCGGCGCCGCGCTCGGCATCCTCGGCGTCCGGGTCAGCGGCGACCTGGAGCGGTTCAAGCAGTACATCGAGGAGCAGGGGCACGAGACGGGGGCGTGGCGCGGCAACATCGACGCCCCGCCGCAGACCCCGATGCCCCATCCGCCGCCCCCGGAGCACGACCCCGCCGTGGCCGACGACCGGCCCGTCCATCCCGGCCTGCCCGGCCCGGTGACCCCCTGGATGCGGCCATGACCGTCCCGCCGATCGACCCCGAGCCCCAGCCGGACGAGAACCGCCCCATCGGCGACCCCTCGCCCGGCCACGGCTCGGGCCCGGCCGCCCCGGACGACCCCGACGCCCCGGAGGAGTTGGAGGAGCCCGTCACCCTGGACCCCGACGACTACCGCTAGCTCCGCGTCAGGGCACTTGATGCAGGGAAGGACGCCTTACCCGCGTTGAACGAGGGTAAGGCGTCCTTCCCTGCATAACGGGGGTCAGGGCGCGGGGAGCAGGATGCGGGCGAGGGTGGGGCCGCCGGTGGGGCTGGTGATGTCGAGGCGGCCGTCGAAGGGGGCGAGGCGGCGGCGGAGGCCGGTGAGGCCGCCGGCCTCGACGACACCGCCGCGGCCGTTGTCGGAGACTTCGGCGACGAGGGTGTTGCCGGTTCGGTGCAGGGAGATCCGCGCGTGGGTGGCATGAGCGTGCTTGGCGATGTTGGTGAGCAGCTCGGCGATGGCGAAGTACAGGGCGGATTCTATTGGCGTGTCGAGACGTTCGGGTAACGAGGCGTCGACGACCGTGTCGAGTGGACTGTCGAGGGCCAGCGCGCGGACGGCGTCCACGAGGCCGCGTTCGGTCAGTAGCGGCGGGCTGATTCCCCTGACCAGGTCACGAAGTTCGGTCAGCGACGCCGCCGCGCCGGCCCGGGCCTCACGCAGCAGCTCGACCGCCTGTTCGGGATTGGTCCGCAGCAACCGCTCGGCCGTGGCCAGGGACATGCCGAGGGCGACGAGCCGGGCCTGGGCGCCGTCGTGCAGATCCCGTTCGATGCGACGGATCTCGGAGGCTTGGGCGACGGTGGTGTCGGCCCGCTGGGCGGTCAGCTCCTCGACCCGGTCGGCGAGCGCCGTCGACACCGGCGGGCGCAGGAGGCGGACGATCATCGGCTCGGCGATCCGCCAGACATAGGGGGAGGCGGCGATGGCCACCACGAAGACGACGTTGACCAGCACGGCGAGGGCGATTCCGGACAGCGGCACGGCCGCGACCAGGCCGACGGTGAACGGGGCGAGCAGCACGAACCGCAGGTCACGCCAGCCGGCCGGATCCCGGAACCGGGTCCGCCACCACAGCTCCTGCCGGGCGTCGCGAGCGGTGCGTGAATAGGAGTGCCCGTTCCACCAGTAGCCGGTGGACAGCTCCGTCACCGCGCCGAGCGGCCGGTAGCCGTCCGGGATGTCCACGGAGCCCCACCGCCGCGCCAACGAGCGGAACATCCGGCATACCGGGCGGGCCAGCACCACCGTGCCGATGGCCGCCCACACGAACGGAGCGATCCACGACCACGCGGTGCCGCCCCACCACAGCCACAGCCCCACGGCCGCGGCCCAGACCGCCGGCACCAACATGCTGACCGCCAGCAGGACACACGCCTCCGCGAACCCCAGACCGGCGGCCACCACCCACTTCCGCATGGCGTTCACTGTGCCGCAACCGGCGACGCTTCAGACCCGTTCTCGGGCGATCAGCCGCTGCAAGGCGTCGGCGCTGGCCGTGCCGGCCTCGGCGTGGAACACCACCAGCGTCAACGCGGTGCTGGCAATGGGCAGCTTCTCGCTGTGCAGCTCCAGACGACCGGCGATCGGGTGCGTGAAGTGGATCATGTGCCCGGCGCGGGCCTTCACGTCGTGCAACGCCCACAGCTCACGGAACCGCGCGCTGCGGGCCGACAGGTCGTCGACCAGCTCCATCAGGTCCGGGTTGTCCAGGTCGGCGCCGAAGGAGGCGCGCAGGATGGCCACGCCCTCGGCGACGGTCTCGTCCCACTCCGGCCGGAACTCCCGCTCGGCCGGGTCCAGGAACACCGTCCGCAGCAGGTTCACGCCCACCGCGTAACACGGCCCCAGCGCAGTGGCCGCCCGGTTCGCGGCGACGACGTTGGACAGCCGGTCCTGCACATAGGCGGGCGTCGCCGGCCAGCTGTCGATCAGCTGGAGGATGCTCGCCGGCACCCGCTCGCTCGCCCGCGGGGCCACCGGGCGGGCCAGTTCGTGCAGGTAGGCGGTGGCTGCCGGGTCCAGCCGCAGCACGGCGGCCAGGGCGTCCAGGACCTGCCCGGAGGGGTGTTGGTCCCGCCCCTGCTCCAGCCGCATGTAGTAGTCGCTGCTGATGCCGGCCAGCAGGGCCAGCTCCTCGCGCCGCAGCCCCTGCACCCGCCGCCGGCCACCGCCCGCGGGCAGGCCGACATCGGCGGGCCGGACCTGCTCGCGCCGGGCCCGCAGGTAGTCGCCGAGACGATTCGTCACTGTGTCAACTTAACCGAGCCCCCCTACACGGTCCTAGAACCCCGCCGCCCGGTAGGCGGAGAAGTCCAACGGCGGGGCGACGTCGACCTGGTCGCACTGCGGGGCGTTGTCCCGGGTCTTGGGCCACTGCGTGAGATAGAGGATGCGGCGGCCGCTGTCCTTGCTGCCCTTGAGGAAACCGTCCGCGGCCACCGTGTCGTTGTAGAAGGACTCGCCGATGATCACCGGCTGGTCGGGGTAGCCCTGCCGGCGCAGCTGCTGGTCGTCGCCGACGAGCTGGTTGTACTCGTCGCCGTAGATGTGCAGGTCGAAAACCGGCGGAGGGTTGTCGCCGTAGACCTTGGCGACGTTGGGGATCTGGCCGGGATCGTTGCTGTTGACCGAGAAGCCCACGGTGTCGGCGCGGCCGTACTTTGCGGTGTAGTCCTGCCACAGCTGCTGGTCGTAGCGGACCACGACGCTCTGCCCGGTCGACGGCGTCAGCTCGTTGCCCAGGTCGATCCGGTACGGGATCTTGGCCGCCACCACCAGGTCGTGCACCTTCTGGACGAGCTGCCAGTTCTCGTCGTACAGGTCCTGTTGCCAGCCGCGCCAGCCGCTGGGGTTGTTGGGGTTCTGGGAGTTGAACGCCACCGTCACCTCGGCGAAGCCGGCCGTCCTCACGCCGGCCAGCAGGTCGGTGAAGTTCTTCAGGTCGGCCGGGGACAGGGTGCCGCCGGTGGAGTCCATCACCGCGCCGCCGCCGTCGCCGTGATGGTGGAAGACGCCGATGGTCAGCCGGTCCTGGCCGGCGGCGCGCATCTGGCCGAGCTGGAGGCGGATCATGTCCGGCGCCCGGGAGAAGCCGCTGATCACGTTGTAGGGCTCGCGATAGCAGCCGTTGAGGTAGTAGAAGTCGTAGTTGGAGCCGCCGGCGACGGGCGAGGGAGTGTCCGGCGCCGTTGGCGCGGTGGGTGTTGGCTCAGTGGTAGTGGGCGCAGGGGGCGTTGGTGAAGCGGTCGTCGGCGAAGCGGTCGTCGGCGACACGGGCGTCGCGGCGGCGGCGAGCGGCGCGGGGTCCGCGGGCAGCGGGGCGGGCGCGGGCTGGTCGGCCCCGGCCCGCACGACCGGGATCGCGACGGTGGCGACCAGCAGCACGGACAGGGACAGGATGCGGCCGATTCGCATGGGCGACCTCCTCCGCGGGGATCACCAGCCTCGCACCACCGTCCCAAGTGGACCGATGAAGACCGGGTCAATCCACCCTTACGGGTGATTGTCGGCTCAAGCACCGCCGCTGAGCACGGCCCAGACGACCTTGCCGCCGGCCCAGGTCGGCGCGTATCCCCAGGCCCGGGCGATGACGTCCACTATGTACACGCCGCGGCCGCCGGTCGGGGCGGCGCCGACCGTGTGACGGCGCGGCGGCGCGGGGGCGTCGTCGCGGACGGAGATCGTGAGGACTCCACGACTCAGGTCCAGCCGCAGCCGGGCCTGGGAGCGCGCATGGTGGACAGCGTTCTCCACGAGTTCGGACGCGACCAGACAGGCGTCCTCGCACAGTCCGTCGACGTTCCACGCCGCACAGGTGTCGTTGACGAAACGCCGGGCCCGGGCCGCGCTGGCGATCTCGGCCGGCAGTTCCATCACCGCGTGTTGGCGCTCCGGCATGGTCCCCAACGCCCGCACCGCCTCCGCGACTGTGGAAAACGTCGGCACCGTTTCGTCCAACGCCGTGCGGCGCAACAGGTCCCGCACCGTGCCGTCGGAAACGGCCAGTGCCACAAGCACCCCCGGCCACTCGGCGGCCCGGCGGGCCAGCGTGCCGAAGGCCCCCAACGCGATCGGGGTGCCCACCGTCGTGCCGTCGAGCTCGACGACCACCCCGGACGGCTCGTCGGCCAGGCACTTGAGCAGCGCCGAGCGCAGGTGCCCGACGGTGCGGAGACCGATCTCGCCGGCGAGGCGGACGATCGCGGCACGCCCGTGGTGCGCCACGTCGACCGTGAGGTGAGAACCTGTCATGACAGGCGGAGGTTACCCCCGCGGCCAGCGCCTTACACCTGAGCGCGAAGGACCGGCGCGAGGTTTTGGCCGAGGGCGCACCGGAAAGCCTGCACAGGTGAGAGTGGCTATGGTCGGCGAGCAGTCCCCGCCGGTCACCGCGCTGACCTCGGCGCTGACCGCGCTGGGGAACGAGGTGACCGGGTACGGGCACGACGAGGTGGACGGCGGCCTCGTCGACCGGCTGCGGGAGGGCTTCCGGGCCGAGCCGCCGGACGTCGTGCACGCCCATTCCTGGCTGTCGGGCATGGCCGCGGCGCTGGCGATCGGGGACCGGCCGATCGCCAAGGTGCTGACCGTGCCGACGACAGTGAGCTTCGACGCCGAGGTGCAGCGGCTGGAACGCCTGGTGTGCCGGCGGGTCGACCGCGTGCTGGCCGCCGGCGGCGCCCAGGTTCGGCGGTTGGCGGCGTTGGGGGTGCCGCGCAATCAGATCACCGTCGTGCCGCACGGCGTCGATCACGACCGGTTCACGCCGTACGGGCCGAGTGTGCTCAAGGGAAAGCGTTTTCGGCTGCTCGCCGCCGGGGATCTGGCGGTGTATCACCGGTTCGACCTGATCGTGAGCGTGCTGCCGGCCATTGCCGACACCGAGTTCGTCGTCGCCGGCGGTCCGTTGCGCGACAATCCCGAGGCGGACCGGCTGATCCGGTGCGCACGGCACTACGGGGTCGAGGACCGCGTGCATCTGCTGGGGCCGGTCGACGACATGCCGGCCCTGTACCGCTCCGCCGACATCGTCGTGTGCACGCCGGCCCGCAGCACGTTCGGCACCATCGCCCTGGAGGCCATGGCCAGCGGCGTGCCGGTGATCGCCTCGGCGGTCGGCGGCCTCGTCGACACCGTCGTGCACGAGGTGACCGGACTGCTCGTTCCGCCGCGCCGGCCGGCCGATCTGCTGCGTGCCGTTCGCCACATGTTGGCGGAATCGGCGCTGCGCGAGGCTTTCGGCGCGGCCGGCCGGGATCGCGCGTGTGCCCGCTATTCGTGGGAACGGGTGGCCGCGGACACCGCACGGGCCTACGCTCGCGCCGCATACGGCGTCGCGCCGGCCTACGGTGACGCCTTGAGGTGATCTTGCCGCCAATGCTGACGCTGCGGTACAGCTGTACCGCTCGCGTGGGAGAGGAGTCGGGGTCGTGACCAAGGCAGTGACGCTGCTCGGGACCGGATTGATGGGGGCGGGCATGGCCCGCAGCCTGCTTCGGGCCGGGTTGGCGGTGACGGTGTGGAACCGCAGCGTCGAGAAGGCCCGGCCGCTGGCCGCCGACGGCGCGACCGTCGCCGAGGACCCGGCGGCCGCGGTGTCCGGCGCCGACGTCGTGGTGACCATGCTCTTCGACGCCGAATCCGTCGAGGCGGTCATGACCGAGGCCGTCGGCGCGATGAAGCCGGGGGCGGTGTGGGCGCAGTGCGCCACCGTCGGCCTCGACGGCGTGGAAGCGCTTGCCTCGTTGGCAGCAAAGCACAATGTGCCTTTTGTCGACGCCCCGGTGCTGGGCACCCGGCAGCCGGCCGAGGAGGGCAAGCTGATCGTGCTGGCCGGCGGCGACCCGTCGCTGGCCGACGCCGTGGCCCCCGTCTTCGACGCGATCGGCATCCGCACACTGTGGGTCGGGTCGCGGATCGGCGACGGCCACCGGCTCAAGCTGGCCGCCAACTCGTGGGTGCTCGCCCTGACCGCCGGCACCGCGCAGGCGCTCGCGCTGACCCGAAACCTGGGCCTGGACCCGCAGCTGTTCCTGGACCTGATCGCCGGCGGCGGCCTGGACAACGGCTACGCGCAGCTCAAGGGCCGAGGGATGATCGCGGGCGAGTTCCCGGCCTCGTTCAGCCTCGACGGCGCGGTCAAGGACGCCGGGCTGATCGCCGCCGCGCTGCGCGACGCCGGGGCCGACGACCGGCTGATGACCGCCATCCACTCGCAGTACCAGAGCGCCGCGGCCGCCGGGCACGGCGACAGCGACATGTCCGCCGTTTTTGTCGCCCACGGCCAGGAGGACGCGCAGTGAACATCGCCGAGCTGCTCACCGACGGCTTTGGCCGGGTGCACGGCGTCGTGCACGAGGCGTTGGACGAGCTCACCGCCGACCAGCTGGCGTGGCGGGTCACGCCCGAGGCCAACTCCATCGCGTGGCTGGTGTGGCACCTCACGCGCGTGCAGGACGATCACGTCTCCGAGGTCGCCGGCGTGCCGCAGGCCTGGGCCGCCGACGGCTGGGCCGAGCGGTTCGGCCTGCCGTTCGACGAGGACGCCACCGGCTACGCCCAGGACTCCGGCGCCGTCGGCGCCGTCGTCGTCGACGCCGACCTGCTGGCCGGCTACTTCGACGCCGTGTACGCGCGGACCATCGCCTACGTCGCCAAGCTGACCGATTCCGACCTGGACCGGGTCGTCGACCACAACTGGAACCCGCCGGTGACGCTCGGTGTCCGGCTGGTCAGCGTGCTCGACGACGACATCCAGCACGCCGGCCAGGCGGCCTTCATTCGCGGGATCCTGCCCGACTGACGTTTTGTCCAGGTCGCGGCCAGGGAACCCTCGCGGCATGGGAAGAGCGACGCAAGAGGCGCGGCAGGCAGAGACCAGCAAGCCGGTGCAGATCATGGGCCGGCTCGGCATGAGCGGGTACGGCGTGGTGCACCTGGTGGTCGCCTGGCTCGCGGTGCAGGTGGCCTTCGGCGGCGGCGGCGAGGCCGACCAGAAGGGCGCGGTGTCGGCCATCGCCGCCCAGCCGTTCGGCGAGGTGCTGTTATGGATCCTGGCTCTCGCCCTGATCGGCTTCGGCGTGTGGCAGCTGCTCGCCGCGGTGTCCGGCTACCAGTGGATGTCGGACGAGAAGCGGCGATTACGCCGCCGACTGGGCGTTGCCGGCCGCGGAGTCGTGGTGCTGGGGCTCGCCGCGTACGCGATCAAGCTGACCGTGTCCGGGGGCGGTTCGTCCGGCAACTCCAGTGAGCAGGACGCCACCGCCAAGCTGTTGGGGCTGCCAGCCGGGGTGGCGTTGGTGGTCGCCGTGGCCGTGGTGATCGTCATCGCCGCCGGGGCGATCGGCTACCGCGGGGCGTCGCGCAAGTTCCTGGAGGATCTGGAGCTGAGCAAGCTGCCGCCGAAGACCGCGCACATCGTCGAGCTGCTGGGCATCGTCGGCTACCTCGCCAAGGGCGTGGCCTACGGCGTGATCGGCGTGCTGACGGCCGTCGCCGCCATCACCGCCGACCCGAGCAAGACCGGCGGCCTGGACAAGGCCCTGCACACGATGGCCGGCCAGCCCTTCGGCGTGGTGCTGCTGGTCGCCGTGGCCCTCGGCTTCGCCGCGTTCGGCGCCTACTGCTTCGGCGACGCCCGCTGCCGGCGAATGTGAGGATCAGGCCACGTTGTCGTGCTGGTGGCGCTCTTCGATCTCTACGTCCAGCACCGACACGCAGTCACAGCCGCCGTCCACCGCGCTGCAATCCACGATCGCCAGGTGCCGCGTGTCGTCGTGGTCCTCGCACAGCAGTTCCGTGCACTCGACGAACTCCGTGGTGTGCACGATCAGCGTGCCGTGGCAGTGGTCCAGACCCCGAGTGCAGCTGACGCACTCCATTGTTGTGCCCTCCGCGTGATTGACTCCCACGGGGTTCCTTGCTACCACCGCGAGGCCGCAGAGTCTCGCACAACCGCCCGGCGTGTCGCCCACGACCCCCGCGAGTCCCGCCCAGCGTCACACCGAAACACGTTTTCGTGCACACCTGAGCCCCAAGCCTCACGCCCCCGTCCCGGCTCCCGCCCTCGCCTCGGCTCCCGCCCTCGCCTCGGCTCCGGCCTCCGGCCTCCGGCCTCCGGCTCGCCTTCCGCCCCGCCCCTGCTCGCGCGCCTCCCCGCCGATCCCCATTGGCACATCTGGACCGCATGTGCCTCGGGGAGGCGACAACGACGCGCACGTGACATTCGAATGTGCGTGAGAGCGTGTTTCGGTGTGACGGAGAGCGGGACTCGCGGGGGTGGGGTGGCTGGAGCTCTGGGCAGGTGCTATTCGCCGTCGAAGCACAGGCAGAACGGATGGCCGGCCGGGTCGAACAACACCCGCACGTGCTCCTGCGGCTGGAACTCTGCCACGGTGGCGCCGAGTTCCACGGCCTCGGTCACGGCCGACGCCAGGTCCCCGACCTGGAAGTCGAAGTGCATCATCGGCCGCTGCTCGCCGGTCGCGGGCGGCCAGACCGGGGGCCGATAGCCGTCGGCCTGCTGGAAAACGAAGAACGGCCCCTGCGGCGAGGCGGCGACGATGCTTGTGCCGGGCTCCTCGTGGCCGATCACCCAACCCAGCAGCGAGGCGTAGAACCGGGCCAGCGCCGCGGGATCGGGGGCTTCGATGGTGGTGCCCCACCACATGCCCGCTGTGCGTGATCTCATGCCCTGGAACCTACCTTCGGCGAGTCGCGCTCTCCGGCATACCGAAACATCGTTGTGGGCAGAACTGACACCCAAGTCTCAGCTCTGCCTGAAACCGACATTCGGTGTGACGGAGAGCGGGACTCGCGGGGGTGGTCAGGCGCTGCGGGTGGGTCGGCGCTTCGACGGGGGCTTCTTCTCGGCCTTGTCCGCGGACTTGCGGACGGTGGCTCGTTTCGCCGCGGGCTTGGCGCGGCCGGCGGCCTTGACGCTGGCCTGGAGGGCGCTGATGAGGTCGACGACCTCGGCCGTCTGCTCGACGCCGGGCGGGGTGGTGACCTCCTCGCCTTCGACCTTGGCCTCGATGAGGTTCTCCAGGGCCTGGCGGTAGCTGTCCTGGTAGCGGTCGGGCTCGAACACCGGCTCGGCCAGCGAGTCGATGAGCTGCCCGGCCATGGTGAGCTCCTGCTCCCGCACCTGCGGCGCGTCCTCCTGTAGGAAGGAGAAGTCGGGCGTGCGCACCTCGTCCGGCCACAGCATGGTCGACATCGTCAGCACGTCGTTGTGCACGCGGAGCACGGCGAGCACTTCGCGTTGGCGCAGGGCGACCTTGGCGATGGCGACATGGCCCGACTTGTGCAGGGCGTCGCGCAGCAGCACGTACGGCTTGACCGCCGACTTCTGTGGCTCCAGGTAGTAGGCCTTGTCGAAGAAGAGGGGGTCGATGGCCGCCAGCGGCACGAATTCGAGCACGTCGATGGTCTTCTGGCTGGGCAGCGGCAGGCTGGACAGCTCGGCGTCGGTGAGCACCACCATGCGCCCGTCGTCGAGCTCGTAGCCCTTGGCGATCTCCGCGTAGGGCACTTCCGCGTCTTCGACCGAGCACCACCGCTTGTACTGGATGCGTCCGCCGTCCGCCTCGTGCACCTGTCGCAGCTGCACGCCCTTGTTCTCGGTGGCCGCGTACAGGTTGATCGGGATGGCGACCAGTCCGAAGGCCACCGTCCCCTTCCACATCGCGCGCATGGTGCTCACCCCTCCGGCCGCTGACCAGGGCTGACGACCTCCACCATGGTGAGCGAGATCGGTCCCGAGCGCCAGGCGTGATGGTTTGGGCGGTGGGCGTGGGGGCACCCGTCGGCATGGCCATCGCGACGGTGAACCCGAGCACGGGACAGACGGAACGCTCCTTCGAGGCGCACACCGAAGCCGAGGTCGAGCGCCGGATCACGAACGCCCGTGCGGGCTTCGAGGAGCTCTCGCGCACCACCTTCGCCCAGCGATCGGCCTGGATGCGGACGGCCGCGGATCTGCTCGACGGCGAGGCCGGGGACATCGCCCGCATCATGACCACCGAGATGGGCAAAACCCTCGTCGCGGCCAAGGCCGAGGCGGCCAAGTGCGCCACGGCGATGCGTTTCTACGCCGAACACGCGGAGGAGTTCCTGGCCGACGTGCCGGCCGAAGCCGAGGCCGTCAAGGCGTCCAGCGCTTACGTGACCTACCAGCCGCTGGGCGTGGTGTTGGCCGTGATGCCGTGGAACTTCCCGCTGTGGCAGGTCGTGCGGTTCGCCGCCCCCGCTTTGATGGCCGGCAACGCCGGTGTGCTCAAGCATGCCTCGAACGTCCCGCAGACCGCCCTCTACCTGGGCGAGCTGTTTGCCCGGGCCGGTTTCCCCTCGGGCGCGTTCCAGACCGTGTTGGTCGGGTCGGACCGGGTGGCCGGCATCATCGCCGACGACCGCGTGCAGGCTGCCACCCTGACCGGCAGCGAGGCGGCCGGTCGTTCGCTGGCCGCCGAGGCCGGGAAGCACCTGAAGAAAACCGTGCTTGAACTGGGCGGTTCCGATCCGTACGTGGTGATGCCCAGCGCCGATCTGGCCCGTGCCGCCGAGGTCGCCGTGACCGCCCGCTGCCAGAACAACGGCCAGAGCTGCATCGCCGCCAAGCGCTTCATCGTGCACGCCGACGCCTACGACGAGTTCACCGAGCACTTCGTCAAGGCGATGTCCCAGCTCACCGTCGGCGACCCCATGCGGGAGTCCACCGACGTCGGGCCGCTGGCCACCGAGCAGGGCCGTGCCGACGTCGCCGAGCTGGTCGACGACGCCGTGGCCAAGGGCGCCGAGGTGCTGCTCGGCGGCGAGGCGCCCGACCGCGACGGCTGGTGGTACCCGCCGACGGTGATCGCGGGGGTCACCGAGCAGATGCGCATGTTCCAGGAAGAGGTGTTCGGCCCGGTGGCGGCACTGTACCGAGTGGACAGTGCCGACGAAGCGGTCGCGCTGGCCAATGCGACCAGTTTCGGCCTCGGCGCGAACGCCTGGACGTCCGACGCCGGCGAGCGCGACCGCTTCGTCCGCGATCTGCAGGCGGGCCTGGTGTTCATCAACGGCATGGTGGCCTCGTACCCGCACCTGCCCTTCGGCGGCATCAAGAACTCCGGCTACGGCCGCGAGCTCTCCGCCGTGGGCATCAAGGAGTTCTGCAACGCCAAGGCGGTCTGGATCGGCTAGGCGTAGACCTGAAACTCCGAGACCTGCCCGGCCGGCCAGCCGGTGTTGGCGGTGAAGGTCAGCCGGACGTAGCGCCGGCTGCCGGCCGGCACCGGGATGGTGACGGTGTTGCCGGTGTTGGGATCGAAGGTGTAGCCGGCCGAGCCGACCAGCGTGGTGAACGTGCTGCCGTCGGTGGAGCCCGAAACGCTCAAGGTCTGCGTCCGGGCACCCCAGGCGGCTGACGGCGGCAACGCCAACACGACCCGGCTGATCGGGGTGGACCCGCCGAGATCGACCTGAAGCCATTGTGGGAACGCGTTGTTGGCGCTTTCCCAGTACGACCCCGAGTCGCCGTCCACGGCGTTGCCCGAGCCGTACCCCTGGGTGTGGCTGGACTCGGCGGTCGGCCGGTTCAGCGCCAGGTTGGCGTTGCCGCCGGGATCCGTGGTCACGCCGGCGGCCGCCGAGACAGGGGAGGAGTTTCCGGCGGCATCCTGCGCGGTCACGGTGAAGCTGTAGGCCGTCGACGGCGTCAGACCGTTGGCGGTGAAGGAAGTCGACGCCGTGGCGCCGAGCTGGGTTCCGTTGGCGAAGATCCGGTAGCCGGTGACGCCGACATTGTCGGTGGCGGCGGTCCAGGCCAGGGCGACGGAAGTGGCGCTGTGGGCGGTGACGTGGAGTCCACTGGGGACGGACGGGGCCTGGGTGTCGCCCCCGCCGCCGAGCACCGGCGGTGTCGGACGGGTCGGCGTCAATGCGATCTGGCCCTTGAGCATGCGGCCGCCGTCGGCGGTCAGGCGGAGGTAGTAGTCGGATGAGCACGGGGTGCCGTCCTCGTCCAGGGCCAGCATGCCGGAGTTGGTGGGCAGCATGGCGGAGTTCTCGGCGGACTTGGCGATCTGGTTGCCCTCGCCGTACTCGTCGAACATGGAGATGTAGATGCCTTGCGCCCCAACGCGAACCATGTTGTAGAACTGCCGCCACATGAAGTCGCCGTGGGCCCGCTGGCGGGCATGGACCTCGCCGGGCAGGACGCAGGGCTGGTAGTCGATGCCATGGGCGTTGCAGTCGGCCTGGTCGCCGATGTTGATGCTGTTGTAGATGTTGTCGGAGTCGCCGGCATTGCTGATCGCGCCGACCATCCACGGGGAGAGCATGTTGAAGGCGTGGTAGGTGTCGAGGAAGCCGGTCCGCGTGCCGGCGCCGCCGACCCGCCATTCCCTTGGCACGCCGCCGATCACGTAGCAGCCCTGGCCCTTGAACCAGTTGATCACGTCCAGGCAGGTGCCGGCGTCCCACGGATGGTTGCCGTCGCTGAAGCCGAAACCCCAGATGCACACGACGGGCTTGCCGTTCTGGCGGGCATACATGGGCGAGGCCGTGTGCGCCGACATCTTGGCCGTCCAGTCGGCCTTGATCTCCGACTGCATAGCCGTCCAGCCCGAGACGTCGTACATGATGTAGAACTTCACGCCGTACTTCTCGGCCGAGGACCGGACGCGAGCGGCGACGGCGTCGCGGGTGGCGCCCTCGCCGCCGTTGGGATTGAAGCGCTGCAGGGCGGCGGCGTCGCAGCCGTACTGGCGCATCCACGAGAAATGGGTGTCCACGGCCTGCTGGTCGTAGGAGGAGAACAACGTCGCCGGCTGGCCGTTGCCGAGTGCGGCATAGGCGGTCGGATATCCACGGCTGTACTCACGCATGTCGGGCCAGATGTTGATCCAGTTGTTGCTGGGGGAGGGCGGCTGCTCCCAGACGTTGCTCCAGTGCCACCAGGCGTTGATGGGCGCGCCGTCGCCGGCGCAGGCGAACCAGCCCTGGTAGCCGACGGCGACCTTGCCGACGACGTCTCCGGGGGGACTGGTCGCCAGGGCGCCGAATGTGGGGAATAAGCTGAGCGCCGCGGTGGAGCCTAAGAACGTCCTGCGGGAGATTTCCACGGGGTGTTCCTCTCGTCCGTCATTGCACGAGATGGGCAGGGACCTTAGACGGTAGGCAACCCGACAACATAGAGCAAGATACGCATTGATTTTCGCAAATTTGCAACGATCATGCGCAAGAAATCAGCAACCAGCGGGGGAATTTGTCCGGGTCACGGAGGCGACCTGCGGATTCAATGTTTTCGCAATAGCCCCGGCCGGTCGGGCTGACACGATCCACGCGCTGTCATTGGGATCTGTTTACCCGACAGGGGGGCTGGGCTTTGACGCGCAGATCTACGCCGATACACCACGGACTGAGATGGACGGTCGCGACCGTGGCCTTCACGGTCGCGGCGGCGGTGGCGGTGGGAATCCCCACGCTGTCGTCACTGTCCACATCGGTCGAGGCCGTCACGCCGATCACGGAGACGCCCGACGCGGGCATTGCCTTCGCGGCGGCCAAACGGCAGAACCAGAACATCGTGGTGACCTCGCTGGGCACGCCGACCCGCAAGGTCTCGGCCAAGCCGGACGGCTCGCTGGTGGCCGAGGTGTCCGCGGAGCCGATGCAGGTGAAACGGGGCGACACCTGGGCCCCGATCGACACCAGGCTGGCGGCCAAGGACAACCAGCTGGCGCCCAGGTCCGCCAGCACCGACGTCGTGTTCTCCGGGGGCGGGGACACGGCGCTGGTGCGCTTCGGGGCGCCCGGCCAGTCGTTCACGTTGACCTGGCCCGGAAAGCTGCCCAAGCCCGCGGTGGACGGTGACAAGGCCACATATCCCGAGGTGCTGCCGGGTGTCGACCTGGTTCTCAACGCCGAGTCCACCGGCTTCAGCCAGCACCTCGTGGTCAAGAACCCGGCCGCCGCCGCGAAGATCGGCGATGTCCGCCTGGGTCTGACCACCGACGGTCTGACGGTCAAAACAGGCGACAACGGCGTGGTGCAAGCGGTGAACGCCAAGGGCGACACCGTCTTCCAGACGCCGCCGTCGACGATGTGGGACGCCTCCGGCGAACGGCAGGCGACCGTCGGCGTGACGATGGACCAGACCTCGCTGACGCTGGCCCCGGACCGGTCCTTCCTGACCGACCCCAAGGCCAAGTACCCGATCGTCATCGACCCCGACTGGCACACCTTCGACCGCAGCGACTGGGCCAAGGTCTTCCAGGCCACGGGGAACAGCACCCACTGGTACGGCGCGAACGACGTGGACAGCTGGGGCAAGCTGGGCTCGTGCAGCGGCTGGGCCGGTTGCTCCGGCGTGGGCGTGGCCCGCACCTACTGGCAGTTCGACACCAGCTTCCTCAACGGCAAGCGGATCATCAGCACGCAGCTCGACGCGACCGTCGTGTACGGGCCGAGCTGCAACACCCGCAACTACGAGCTGTACATCGCCGACCGGACCTTCGACTCCGGTCTGACGTGGAACAACCAGCCGCACGGCACCTACGTCGACACCAGCCCCGCCGACAGCGCCTACACGGGCTGCGCCGGCAACAAGGGCCTGGGCTTCGACGTGGGCCAGTTCATCAACCCTAGCGGCTGGTCGGCCTACACGATCAAGGCGCAGGACGAGGGCGACCGGTACGCGTGGCGCAAGCTGGACGCCCCGGCCACCCGCATCATCGTCAACTACAACACGCGGCCCAACCCGCCGTCGGCGATGGCCACGCAGCCGCCGCTGAAGGTGTGCAAGTGGTGCGGCGGCACGGCGTACGTCGGCGACGACACGATTCGCCTGCAGGGCACGCTGACCGACCCGGACAACGACCAGCTCACCCCGATCTGGGACATCTACGGCGGTCCCAGCGTCGAGGAGCACTTCGGCACGACGCTGGCCTCCGGCAGCGTCTTCACCCAGGACGTCGACCTGCGCAACCGCGATGGCCAGAACGTCAGCTGGACGCTGTGGGGCAAGGACGGCCCCGACGGCGGCGACTGGAAGAACGGCCCCGGACCGTTCATCGTGGACAGAGTCGGCGTCGACAAGGCGCCCGGTGTCACCGGTGGGCTGTACCAGGAGGACAACCAGTGGCACGGCGGCAAGGACGTGCCCGGCACGTTCACCTTCGACGCCAGCGGTGTCGCCGACATCGACCACTACCTGTACGGCTGGAGCGA
Organism: Kutzneria sp. NPDC051319; assembly: GCF_040682195.1. Lineage (NCBI taxonomy): Bacteria > Bacillati > Actinomycetota > Actinomycetes > Pseudonocardiales > Pseudonocardiaceae > Kutzneria > Kutzneria sp. NPDC051319. Next base: position 165,977 of record NZ_JBFBAM010000011.1, read on the forward strand.
CCCGCCCGCCACGCAGGTTGACGCCGATGCCTTGGGCGGCAAGGCGACCGTGAGCATCGCGCCGCCGACCGACGGCCCGCAGGACCTGTACGTGCAGAGCGTGGACCGGGCCGGTCACCGCAGCCCGACCAAGAAGATGCACATCTACGTGCGGGCCGGCAACGGCCCGGTGGCGCAGTGGTCGTTCGAGGGCAACGCCAACGACTCCGCGTATCTGGGCAGCCGCAACGGAACGCTGACCGGCGGCGCGACCTACACGCCGGGTGCGGTCGGCTCCTCGTTGGCGCTGGACGGCACGGGGTACATGACCGCCGCCAACGCCGTGCGCACCGACGGCAGCTTCAGCGTGTCGGCGTGGGCGAAGGTCGCCAACGGCGCCGCCGCGCAGGCGATCGTCAGCCAGGACGGCGACAAGTTCGCCGCCTTCGACCTGTGGTACCGCCCGGAGAACGGCGGCAAATGGGTCTTCGGCATCTACAACCCGACCTCCAACGACACCGCGTCGTCGGCGAATCCGGCCCAGCTCAACGTATGGACGCAGCTGACCGCGGTGTACGACGCGCCGACCAAGCAGATGCGGCTCTACGTCAACGGTGTGCTGTCCGCGACGGTGGCGCGTAGCGTCGTGACGCCCTACGTCGCCGGCCCGCTGCGGGTGGGTCGCACGCTGTGGGACTCCGACCCGAACCGCGACTACGTCGTCGGGGCCGTCGACGAGGTCGCGCTCTACGACCGGAGCCTGACCGACAGCGAGGTCAGCGCCGCGGTGAGCCGGGCCAACGTGCAGGTCGGCTACTGGAAGCTGGACGACCCCAACGGCAAGACCGCGGCCAACGCCGTGCCCGGCGGTGATTCCGGTGTGCTGCAAGGCAATGCGCACTTCGTCGCCAACGGCGCGGTGAACGGGGCCGTGCAGCTGGACCAGTCGACCGACTACGTGTCCACCGGCGCCCCGGCGTTCCGCACCGACCAGAGCTACACCGTGTCGGCCTGGGCCCGGCTGGACACCGAGCCGGCTTCGACCGCGATCAGCACGGTCGCCGCGCAGAACGGCGCCACGAACAGCGCGTTCCTGTTGGGCTACCGCAACAACTCCGCCGGCGACTGGTGGGAGTTCTACACCACCGGCGCCGACGCCGTGACCCATCCCGGCGATGCAGCGGTGCACAGCGCGCCGGGCACCGCGAAGGTCGGCGAGTGGGCGCAGATCACCGCCGTGGACGACGTGCCCACCAAGCAGATCCGCATCTACGTCAACGGCACGCTCGCCGGCACCGCGCCACAGCCCTCGACGTTCAACGCGACCGGTCCGCTCCAGTTCGGTCGCAGCCTGTGGCAGAACGTGGTCGGCAATTTCTGGACCGGCGCGATCGACGACGTGCGGGCCTACAGCCGGGTGCTGTCGGACGAGGAGATCCGCGGCATCGTCAGCCAGGCCAGCGTGACCCAGGGCAACTGGAAGCTGGACGGCAACCTCAAGGACGCCTCCCCGCCGAAGAACGCCACCACGCCGCCGGCCGACGGCACGGCGGTGGGCCAGGTGGACTACACCGGCGGCCAGTCCTCCATGCCCGACCCCAACGACCTGGCGGCGCGGCTGGACGGCAAGGACTCCGCGATCAGCGCGCCGCACGTGATCGACGTCGACCGCAGCTTCTCGGTGGCCGCGTGGGCCAAGGTGGACAGCGCCACCGCGCTGGCCACGGTGGTGTCCGAGGACGGCACGCAGGACAGCGCGTTCAAGGTCCGGGTCCGCCAGGACGGCAAGTGGGGCTTCGTGATGTTCGCGAAGGACGCCCCCGACGACGGCACGCAGCGCGACGAGGTGATCGGCGGCAGTGTCCAGGTAGGACAGTGGACGCACCTGGTGGCGGTGTACGACTCCGGCACGCACCAGTTGCAGCTGTACGTCAACGGCACACTGGCCGGTTCCATCGCGCACACCCAGACCTGGAACGCCAGTGGCGGCCTGCAGATCGGCCGGGCCAAGTGGGCCGGCGCGCCGGTGGAGTACCTCGCGGGCTCGATCGACGACGTCCAGGTGTACTCGCGGGCCTTGTTCGCCACGGAGATCCAGGCGATGGCCGGCCGCGACCTCACGCTGGTGCACGACTACCCGCTGGACGAGTCCAGCGGCCGCAACACCGCCGACGCCGTCGGCGCGCGGGGCGCGGCCCTGACCGGCGGCTCGAGCTTCACCTCGGGCCGGGTCGGCAACGCCGCCAGCTTCGACGGTGTCAGCGGCGCGGCCGCCACCACCGGCGTGGACCTGCGGTTGGACCAGGCGTTCACGGTGTCGGCCTGGGTCCTGTTGCCCAACAAGGACTGCGACCTCACCAAGGTCGCGGCGTGCAAGGTCGACGCGGTCACGGTGGACGGAGCGCACGGCAGCAAGTTCCGGCTGGGCCACATCATCGACCGGGACAACAACCAGCTCGGCGCCTGGACGTTCGAGATGCCCGAGTCGGACACGGACAACGCCGTGGTGACCAAGGCGGCGGTGTCCACGCAGGAGTCCGACGTGAACGCCTGGACCCACCTCGTCGGCGTGTACGACCCGTCGACCAGGAAGGTCTGGTTGTACGTCAACGGAACCCGGGTCGGCGACGGCACGCTGAACTCGCCGTGGCAGCCGACCGGCGGCCTGGTCATCGGCCGCGGCAAGACCAACAGCGCCAACGCCGAGTACTGGCCGGGCAGCGTGGACGACGTGCGCCTGTACACCGGCCAGCTCGACAAGGACCGGGTCAGCGCCCTGTACCACTCCTACCCGGCGGTGACGGCCTCGGCGCTGCCCAAGGCCGACGCGGCGCTGTGGAAGTACAACGAGAACACCGGCAGCACGGCCAAGGACAGCAGCGGTCGCGGTCTCGACCTGACGACGACCAACGCCACCTGGATCGGTGGCCGCGACATGTACGCCACCAACTACAACGGCACCTCCGCGTACGCGCAGACCGCCGCCCCGGTGGTGGACACGGGCCACAGCTTCTCGGTGGCGACGTGGGCGTACCTGCTCAAGGCCGGCACCGACAACCAGACGGTGATCGGCCAGGACGGCACCCGGCTCAGCCCGTTCCTGCTGTCCTACAACGGCGCCGCCGGCAAGTGGGCCGTGATCATGCCGACCGCCGACAAGGACAACCCGGGCAGCGCGGTCGCCATCCTCAACTCGACCGAGGCCGCGCACGCTGGCGAGTGGACGCACCTGGCCATGTCGTACGACGCCGATCTGCACCAGGTGCGGCTCTACGTCAACGGTCTGCTGTCCGGCGCGCAGGTCGGCGTCACCCTGCTGCCGGCGCCCGGTCCGATGACCGTCGCCCGCGGCAAGTGGAACGGCAACGCGTCCGCGCTGTTCGACGGCGTCGTCGACGAGACCCGGGTCTACGCCAAGGCGATCAGCGACGGCGAGGTCCGCAAGATCCACGACGACATCACCGACGCGGACTGGGGCTACTACCAGTTCAACGACGGCACCGGCAAGGACTCCAGCTGGCGCGCCTACACCGGCACGGCCAGTGGCGGCACGAGCTTCGGGCCGGACGCGGGCGGCGGCAAGGCGTTGCAGCTCGACGGCGCCTCCGGCGTGGTGACCACGCCGTCCGGGCTGCCGATGCACGACAGCTTCACCGTGTCGGCGTGGGCCAAGCTTTCCCGTGACGACAAGGACGCCACCGTCGTCAGCCAGGACGGGGACCGCAACAGCGGCTTCGCCCTGGGCTACCGGGCCGACATCAAGCGGTGGGTCTTCGGTTCGTCCACTTCGGACACCGACGGCGCGGCCAAGGCCTACGCGGCCTCGGTGACGGCGCCGGCGGTGAACCAGTGGGCCAGCCTGGCCGGCGTGTACGACTACCCGGCCCGGCAGCTGCGGCTGTACGTGGACGGGCAGCTGGTCGGCACCCGCAACAACGTGGTGCTGTGGAAGGCGACCGGCAAGATGGTCATCGGCCGGGGCAAGGCCGACGGCGCGGCCACGGCGTTCTTCCCGGGTTCGGTGGACGAGATCCGGGCCGGCGAGGGCGTGGCGACCGATGCCGTGCTGACCGACCGGGGCAGCTTCGGCGCGCCGATCGCGGGCCAGCTGGGCAGCTTCGTCAACAGCGCGGGCGACCACTACACCGGCCCGACCGACGCCAACACCATCCGCCCCGGCTACCACTTCGAGTCGGCGCTGGGCCTGCCCGCCTCGCCCGGCGCGAACACCCGGACGCTGTACGCGTGCGCCACCGGCGGCGACGGGTTCACGTCGCTGCAGGCGGACTGCGAGGGCCAGACCAAGATCGGCGCCGCCGGTCTGGTGTTCACTCAGCAGCCCAACAACATTCCGACGGTCGCGCTCTACCGGTGCAACAACGGCGCCGGGGACCACTTCGAGTCGCGGGACGCCACGTGCGGCGGCAAGACCGTGGAGAGCCAGCTGGGCTACACCGTCGGCTACGCGGCCATTGCCCGCTACGCCAACCCGGGCTTCGACCACGTGACAACCATCGACGGGGTGCCGGCCGCCTTCAAGAACGAGGGCTTGCAGGGCTACGTGTCCCTGGTGGCCGGCGCCGGCCTCCAGCCGTTCATGTCGTGCCGCAACGGCTCGGACTCCTTCGCCTCCAACGACACCGCCTGCGAGGGCAAGACCGTCGTGTCGGCGCAGGGCTTCGTGCTGGCGCAGGCGCCGGCCGACCCGGCCGCCGCCAAGCAGCTGACCCGGTGCACCGTGCCGCCCGCCGACAGCATGGTGTCGCTGGCCGCCGACTGCGAGGGCGTCGCCGTGGACAAGGCACTCGGCTACGCCCGGGTCGACGCCCCCACCGGCGGCGAGTTCCAGACCGATCCCGGCACCGATCCCACGTCATGACCACCAGAGGGGTGTTCGTGCGAAGACTGAGACGAGTCGTCGCGGGCGCGCTGCCCGCGGCGCTCGCCGCCGGTGCGCTCGCCCTGCTCACGCCGTCCGCGGCGTGGGCGGGGGAGCCCTCCGTCCCCCTGCCCGGCATCGCTTCGACGCCGGTGAGCCAACAGCAGCATCGGACCGACCGTCCGACCGACCAGGCCACCAGCAGCGAGCTGCACGGCAACCAGCCCAGCTCCAGCGCCAAGGACGGCGGCGGCCTGGACACCGCCACGCCGCTGTCCCAGTCGGCCAGCTGGAGCGTGGCCGCGCAGACCGGCGACTTCAGCTGGTCCTATCCGATGCGGGTGCCGCCGTCGGCCGGCGGCCTCGACCCGACGCTCTCCCTCAACTACAAGTCGTCCAGTGTGGACGGTCGGACCAGCGCGACCAACAACCAGGCCTCCTGGGTGGGCGACGGCTGGGACCTGGGCGTCGGCTTCATCGAGCGCAGCTACATCCCGTGCGCCAACGACGTCAAGCCGGTCAAGAACGTCGGGGACATGTGCTGGCGCAGCGACAACGCCACCGCGTCCTACGGCGGTGGCGGCGGCCAGCTCGTCCGCGACGACAAGACCGGCGTCTGGAAGAACAAGGAGGACGACGGGTCCCGGATCGAGCGCCTCACCGGCGCCGGCAACGGCGACAACGACGGCGAGTACTGGCGGATCACCACCGTCGACGGCACGCAGTACTTCTTCGGCGACCGCGCGGACGCCAAGTCCACCTGGACGGTGCCGGTCTTCGGCAACGACGACGGCGAGCCGTGCCACGCGGCCGCCTTCGCCGACTCGCACTGCGTGCAGGCCTGGCGGTGGAACCTCGACAAGGTCGTCGACCGCCACGGCAACGTCATCCAGTACAACTACGACGCCGAGACCAACTCCTACGGCCTGGACGTCAAGGACGCGGCCGCCTCCTACACCCGCGGCGGCACGCTCAAGGAAGCCCTGTACGGCATCCGCGACGGCCAGCCGGCGACCGGCCGGGTGCAGTTCACCACCGCCGACCGCTGCGTTCCCGGCAGTGACTGCACGGCCGACAAGAAGGACAACTGGCCGGACGTCCCGTGGGACGACAAGTGCGACACGGCCACGTGCAAGGGCAAGTACTCGCCGACCTTCTGGTCGACCAAGCGGCTGGCCAAGGTCACCACGCAGGTGCTGTCCGGGTCGTCGTTCTCCGACGTCGAGTCCTGGACGCTGGACCAGCAGTTCCCGGCCAGCGGTGACGGCGAGAAGGCCGCGCTGTGGCTGAAGTCCGTCACCGACAGCGCCGGCTCCGTGTCCGACCCGCCGGTGCGGTTCGAGGGCACCAAGTTCCCCAACCGGGTGGACACGGTGGACGGTCTCGGCCCGCTGCTGCGCTACCGCCTGACCGGCATCGTGTCCGAGTCCGGCGGCGTCACCACCATCACCTACGGCGACCCCGACTGCACCGCCACCTCGCGGCCGGCCAACCCGGAGAGCAACAGCAAGCGCTGCTTCCCCATGACCTGGGCGAAGAAGGACTTCTCCGAGCGCACCGACTACTTCAACAAGTACGTGGTGGCCAAGGTCGCCCAGTCCGACATGATCGCCGGCAACCTCGATCAGGTCACCGCCTACGACTACCTGGACGGGGCCGGCTGGGCCTACGACACCTCCGAGTTCTCCAAGGAGGCCGACCGGACCTGGAACGACTTCCGGGGCTACGACCGGGTTCGCGTCACCAAGGGCCGGTCCGACGACCTCGACGGCCCGCAGACCATGACCGAGACCCGGTACTACCGGGGCCTGAACGGCGACAAGCTGCCGTCCGGCGCCCGCTCGGTCACCGTCGCCGACTCCGAGGGCGGCGTCCACCAGGACGACGCCTGGCTCCAGGGCTTCAACTACGAGTCCCAGGCCCACAACGGCACCAGCGAGCAGGTGCTGGCCAAGTCCATCATCACCCCCTCGGTGAAGGGACCGCTGGCGACCAGAGCCGGCCTCCAGGCCTACCAGGTCAACATCGGCTCCACGCTCAACTACGTGGCGGTGTCGAGCGGCGGCTGGCGCACGACCCAGGTCGACCAGGCCTACGACGACTACCAGCAGTTGGTCTCCACCAACGACCTCGGCGACACCTCGACTGCCGCCGACGATCGGTGCACCCGCGTCAGCTACGCGCGCGACACCGACAAGTGGTTCATGGCCTTCCCGGCCGGGACGGAGACCGTGTCGGTCGCCTGCGACAAGACACCGTCCTATCCGGACAACGCCATGGCGGCGTCCAGGATCACCTACAACGACAAGGGTGACGTCACCAAGAGCGAGGCTCTGGACAGCCATCCGGCCGCCGGCGCCAAGTTCGTCACCACGGGCACCGCGGACTACGACGTCCTCGGCCGCGTCACTTCGTCGTCCGATGCCCTGGGGCGCCCCAGCAGCACGGCCTACACGCCGTCCACCGGCGGACCGCTGACCCAGGTCGTCGCCACCAACGCCCTCGGCCAGTCGGTCACCACGACCGTCGACCCGGCGTTCGGCAACACCGTCAAGACGGTCGACGCCAACAATCGCACGACCGAGGTCGCCTACGACGCGATGGGCCGCAAGACCGAGGTGTGGCTGCCCAACCGGACCCGCGCGCCCGGTGTCGGCGGCAACACGACGTTCGCGTACGCCATCCGCGACGACGCGCCGTCGGTGATCACCACCACCAAGATCGGCCCGAACGGCAACTACGTCAGCAGCAACCAGCTGTTCGACGGCCTGCTGCGGCTGCGCCAGACCCAGCGCCCGGCCACCGGCGGCGGCCGGCTGATCACCGACGCCAAGTACGACTCGCAGGGCCGGCAGTTCAAGGTCACGCAGCCGTACTTCACCGACGCGCCGGTGGACGACCGGCTGTGGATCGCCAGCGATGTCGACGTGCCACTGCAGACGGCCGACGAGTACGACGGACTCGGCCGCCCCACGGCGGAGATCGTCAAGGGCGGCGCGTTCGAGAAGTGGCGCACCGTCACGTCCTACGACGCCGACCGGTCCACGGTCACGCCGCCGGCCGGCGGCATCCCCACCACGTCCATCATGGACGGCCGCGGCAACGTGGTCGAACTGCGGCAGTACCACGGCGCCCAGCCCAACGGCGACTACGACGTCACGAAGTACAGCTACACGCCGACCGGCAAGCTGGCCACGATCACCGATCCGGCCGGCAACACCTGGCACAAGACCTATGACCTGCACGGCAACCTGGTGCGGGACGAGGACGCCGACACCGGCATCACGACCAGCACCTACAACGCGGCCAACGAGCTGGCCAGCACCACCAGCTCGCGGGGGACGACGCTCACCTACGACTACGACGAGCTCGGCCGCAAGATCGACAGCAAGATCGGCGACGCGGTGCAGTCGCAGTGGACCTACGACACCGCGTTGTTCGGTGTGGGCGAGATGGCGTCCAGCACCAGGTACGTCGACGGCCACGCGTACACCGCGACCACCGGCGGCTACGACTCCCTCTACCACGCGACCAGCACGCAGCTCACGGTGCCCGACAGCGAGGGCGCGCTGGCCGGCACCTACACCAACAAGCAGTCGTTCAACTGGGACGGCAGCGCCCGCGGCGTCACCTACGCCGCCGCCGGCGACCTGCCGGTCGAGCCGCTGTCGTACACCTACGACGACCTCGGCGAGCTGCTGACCACCACCGGCGGCTACGACGGCAACACCTTCGACTACGTCACCGACACGCAGTACACCCGGTATGGCGAGGTGCAGCGGGTCCAGCTCGGTGACACCGGCAAGCGCACCTGGCTGTCGACGCACTACGACGACCACACCCGCCGGATCGAGCGGACGATCATCGACGCCGAAGTGCCGTCGCCGATGCAGTCCGACACCCACTACTCCTACGACGACTACGGCGATCTCACCTCGATCGCCGACACCCCGCAGGGCAAGCCCGCGGACGTCCAGTGCTTCAAGCAGGATTACCTGCACCGCCTCACCGAAGCCTGGACGCCGGCCGGTGACTGCTCGAAGGATCCCTCCGCGGCGGCGCTTTCCGGCCCGGCCCCGTACTGGCAGTCGTTCAGCTACGACAAGGCCGGCAACCGCACCACGCAGACGCAGCACTCGACCGCCGGCGACACCGTCACCACCAGCACGTATCCGGCGGCCGGCCACAAGGTCAGCTCGACGGCCACCACCGGCCCGGCCGGCGCCTCGTCGACCGAGTACGTCTACGACGCGGCCGGCAACACGGTCAGCCGCAAGCTGCCCGGCTCCACCCAGCAGCTGGACTGGGATGCCGAAGGCCACCTGGCCAAGGTGACCCAGGGCGGCAACGTCACGGACTTCGTGTACGACGCCGAGGGCGACCGGCTGATCCGGCACGACAACACCGGCGCCACGCTGTACCTGGCCGGCGAGGAGATCCACGTCGCCAAGGGCGGCAACGTCGCCAAGGGCACCCGGTACTACCAGTACGGCGCGCGGACCATCGGCATGCGCGATGCCGCCGGACTGACGTGGTTGGCCCCGGACTTCCAGGGCACCTCGCAGGTGGCGATCGACAGCGGCTCGCTCAAGGTCACGCAGCGCCGGCAGACCCCGTACGGGCAGCCCCGCGGTCCGACGGTGAACTTCCCCGGCGACAAGGGCTTTGTCGGCGGCACCGAGGACACCTCCATCGGGCTGACCGAGCTCGGCGCGCGGGAGTACGACTCGGCGCAGGGCCGGTTCCTGTCCACCGACCCGGTCATGAAGCCGGGCAGCCCGCAGCAGCTCAACCCGTACGGGTACGCCAACGGCAACCCGGTCAACCTGGTCGACGACAGCGGTCTCACGGCCGGCAGCTGGTGTGCCACCCCGGCCTGCGCGGCGGCCGGCGCCGACAGCCCCGGCCTGAGCGGGTACGGGATCTACCCGAGCAGTTCGCCCCAACATGTCACCCCGCACGGCCCGGGCCCGGTCTACAAGCCGGTGAGCACGCACGTGGCGGCCGACTCCCGGGTCGCGCAACACCTGCGGGAGCTCTACTCGTCGTGGATCGGGAAGAACGCCCCGGCGCTCAAGCCCGGAGAGGAGATCCCCAGCGACGTCGAAGCGGCGGCGTGGAAGGACATCTGCTCGGCGCACACGAAGATGTGCGCGAACGACGGCATGATGACCGTGATCTCGCTGGGGATGCTCGAGCCCGGTGACGACACGGAGCTGTACATCAACGCCTGTGCCGTCGAGAACGAGTGCGGCGACGCCGCCGGCGCCATCTTCGCCGACGGGCACGAGGCGATCAACGTCGGCGGCAACGCCTCGGGCGAAGCGGCGCCCAAGACGGTCAACCTCGAAGAGATACCCGCCGACATCCAGCTCAAGATGGAACAGGCGCGCAACTCGGAGCTGATCAAGAACCAGTCCGACCCGGCCAAGAAGAACCGGGCCGTCACCGCGCACTACGACCCGCAGTCGGCGACCTGGGCGGTGGGCTGCTCCGGCAACGGCGACTGCGCGGAGGGCAATGCCATGCGCGCCAACGGCTTCGACCCGAGCAAGCCGGAGGAGCGCGGGCGCGGCATGTTCATCTCGACCATCCGCATGCAGGACGGCGACGTCGTCACCAAGCACGTGTGCTGGAAGTGCCAGGGAAAGTACCCGCCGACCCAGTTCACCAAGGGCGTGCTTGGCACCCCCAACGGCGACTGGCCGGCGGCGAGCAAGGCGCCGACGAGAGACGGCCCCGGTCCGCAGCTGCGGGGCGGCAGTGGAGGACCATTCGCGCAGGAGCCGATCGAATGACCACCGCTGCGAAGGAGGACACTGTGGTGTCTGCGATGTCGGTCGAGCTGGGCCGCCACGACTGGGGCTCGCTCGCCACCGGTGAGGGCACCGCCGAGGACGTGCCCGCGGCGATGGCGGCGCTGGTCGCCGCCGCCACCGTCGAGGAAGCCAAGCACGTCTACAGCGAGACCAGCCTCGACAACGTGGTCGTGGTGCAGGGCAACGTGTTCGAGGCGGCGGCGCCCCTGGTTTCGGTGTTGTGCGCGGCGCTGGCCGACGACCCGCCGGGGCCGGCCCGTCGACAGGTGTTGCGCTTGCTGGCCGAGATCGTGACCGGCGACGTCCACGAGGACGAGGTCGAGGCCGGTCGGGCGGATCTGGTCGAGCGGGCTCGGGAGCTCGCGCGAGCCGGGTTGTGGTTGTTCTACCGCGAGTTGTCGCGCGGGCCCGACGCCGAGTACGCGGCCGACATCCTCCGGGTCGTCGAGACCGATCGTGACCGGCTGGAGCTTTTCCTGGCCCAGAAGTAGTCCGAGCCGCGGCGCCGGGCCTTCCCCCGTGGGGCCCGGCGCCGCTCCTTCACCAAAGGGGGGAATCCATGCGAACAAGCACCAGAGTCCTCGCGGGCGTGCTGCCCGCGGCCCTCGTGTCCACCGTGCTCACCCTGCTCACGCCGACCGCCGCGTGGGCGGGGGAGCCGTCCGTCCCGCTGCCGGACGTCTCGTCCACACCGGTCAGCCAGCAGCAGATGGGCAGCCGCCCGGCCGACCAGGCCGCCAGCAGCGAGTTGCACGGCGACCAGCCGGCGAGCACCGCCACCAGCGACGGCGGCGGCACCGACAAGGCCACGCCGCTGTCCCCGTCGGCGTCGTGGGACGTCTCGGCCCAGACCGGCGACTTCAGCTGGTCCTATCCGCTGCGCGTGCCGCCGTCGGCCGGCAGTCTCGATCCCAAGCTGGCACTGAGTTACTCGTCATCCGCAGTGGATGGTCGGACCAGCGCGACCAACAACCAGGCCTCCTGGGTCGGCGACGGCTGGGACCTGGGCGTCGGGTTCATCGAACGCAGCTACATCCCGTGCGACCACGACACGACCCCGGTCAAGGACGATGGCGACCTGTGCTGGCGCAGTGACAACGCCTTCGCCGCCTACGGCAGCAGCGGCGGTCAGCTCATCCGGGACGACAAGACCGGGGCCTGGCGCAACAAGACCGATGACGGGTCGCGCATCGAGCGCCTGACCGGCACGGCCAACGGCGACAACGACGGCGAGTCGTGGCGGATCACCACCGTCGACGGCACCCAGTACCTGTTCGGATCGCGGCCGGACTCCAGTTCCACGTGGACGGTCCCGGTGTTCGGCAACGACGCCGGCGAGCCCTGCCACGCGGGGGCCTTCGCCGACTCGCACTGCGCGCAGGCGTGGCGGTGGAACCTGGACAAGGTGATCGACCGGCACGGCAACGTGATCGAGTACAACTACAACGCCGAGACCAACTCCTACGGCATGAACAACAAGGACGCGGCCGTGCCCTACACCCGGGGCGGCACGCTCAAGGAGGCCCTGTACGGCATCCGCGACGGGCAGCAGGCCACCGACCGGGTCGAGTTCGCCACCGCCGACCGCTGCGTTCCCGGCAGCGAGTGCACCCAGGACAAGAAGGACAACTGGCCCGACGTCGCCTGGGACGACAAGTGCGACACGGCCACCTGCAAGGACAAGAACTCGCCGACGTTCTGGTCGACCAAGCGGCTGAGCCAGATCACCACCCAGGTGCTGGCCGGATCGTCCTATCAGGACGTCGAGTCGTGGGTGTTGGACCAGCAGTTCCCGGCCAGCGGCGACGGCGAGAAGCCCGCGCTGTGGCTGAAGTCCGTCACCCACACCGGCAAGGCCGACGGGCTGCCGGCGGTCACCATGCCCTCGGTTCGCTTCGAGGGGACCAAGCTGGCCAACCGGGTGGACAAAGTGGACGGTCTCGGCCCGCTGCTGCGCTACCGCGTGACGGCCGTGGTCTCCGAGACCGGTGGCGTCACCACCGTCACCTACGCCGACCCGGACTGCACGCCCACGACCCTGCCGGCCAAGCCGGAGACCAACACCCAGCGCTGTTATCCGGCCAAATGGGCCAAGAAGGACTTCTCCGAGCGCACCGACTACTTCAACAAGTACGTGGTCGCGCAGGTGGCGCAGTCCGACATGATCGCCGCCAACACCGAGGACGTCACCAGCTACCAGTACCTCGACGGCGCGGCCTGGGCGTACGACACCTCCGAGTTCACCAAGGAGGCGGACCGGAACTGGAACGACTTCCACGGCTTCGGCCGGGTCCGGATCACCAAGGGCAAGGCCGGTGATCTGGCCGGGCCGCAGACGATGACCGAGGAACGGTTCTACCGCGGCATGGACGGCGACAAGCAGCCGACCGGCACGCGCTCGGTCACCGTCACCGACTCCGAGGGCGGCGCCCGCAAGGACGACGCGTGGCTGCAGGGCTTCGAGTACGAGTCCGAGGTGCACAACGGAACCAGCGACCAGATCGTGTCCAAGGCCATCATGACGCCGTCCGTGCAGGGACCGACCGCCACCCGAGGCAACCTCAAGGCGTACCTGGTCAAGACCGGCACGACCGCGAACTACGCCGCCCTGTCGGCCGGCGGTTGGCGCACGACCAGGACCGAGCAGAGCTACGACGACCTCGGGCAGGTGGTGTCCACCAACGACCTGGGCGACATCACCACCGCGGCCGACGACCGGTGCGTGCGCACCAGCTACGTCCGCAACACCGACAAGTGGCTGATCTCCTTCCCGTCCCAGATCGAGACGGTGTCCGTCGCCTGCACGGCCACCGCCAAGTACCCGGACAACGCCGTCTCCGGCACCCGGAACTCCTACGACGGCAAGGCCTTCGGCACGGCGCCCACCGCCGGAGACGTCACCAGGTCCGAGGTGTTGGACAGCCGTCCGGCATCGGGGGCCGTCTACATCACCGCCGGCACCTCGGCCTTCGACGCCATGGGCCGCAAGACCACGGTCGGCGACGCACTCGGCCGCAACACCACCACGGCCTACACACCGGCCACCGGCGGCCCGCTGACCCAGACCGTCGTCACGAACCCGTTGGGACAGGCGACAACCACCACGATCGACCCGGCGACCGGCCAGACGACCAAGGTGGTCGACGCCAACAACCGCGTCACCGAGACCGCGCACGACGCGCTCGGCAACAAGACGGAAGTGTGGCAGCCCAACCGGTCCCGTGGCTCGGGGCAGAGCGGCAACGTGAAGTACTCCTACGCCTACCACAACGACGCGCCGACGGTGGTGACCACCGCGACCATCGGCCCGAACGGCAACTACACCACCACCAAGGAGCTCTACGACGGGCTGTTGCGGCTGCGGCAGCGGCAAACCGAGGCCGACGGCGGACGGCTGATCACCGACACCCGGTACGACTCGCAGGGCCGGCAGACCAAGGTCACGCAGCCGTACTTCACCGCGTCGCCGGTCGACGACAAGCTGTGGATCGCCGCCGACGTGGATGTCCCGCAGCAGACGGTCACCCAGTACGACGGCGCGGGCCGCAAGATCGTGGAGGCCGTCAAGGGCGGCGCGGACGAGCTGCGGCGGACCGTCAACGCCTACGACGGCGACCGGACCATTGTCAGTCCCCCGCAGGGCGCCATCGCGACGACCACGATCACCGACGCCCGTGGCCGGACGATCGAGTTGGACCAGTACCACGGAAGCGCGCCGACCGGCGACTTCGACGCCACGAAGTACACCTACACACCGGCCGACAAGGTCGCGACCGTGATCGACCCGGCCGGCGCGACCTGGAGCCGCTCGTACGACCTGCGCGGCAACGAGGTCACCGCGGTCGACCCGGACCGGGGTCGGGTGACCAAGGCCTACGACGCGGCCAACCAGCTGCTGACCAGCACCGACGCCCGCGGCGTCGCGCTCGCCTACGACTACGACGCTCTCGGCCGCGAGCTCACCGAGAAGGCCGGCGGCGCGGTGCAGGCGCAGATGACCTACGACACCGCGTCGTTCGGCAAGGGGCAGCCCGCGTCGAGCACCCGGTTCGTCAACGGCAACGCCTACACCTCAACGGTTTCCGGCTACAACGCGCTGTACAAGGCCCTCGGCGTGCAGGTCACCATCCCGTCCTCGGAGGGCGCGCTGGCCGGCAGCTACACGTCGACGAACAAGTACAATGTGGACGGCAGTCTGTCCGGCTCGGGCTACGCCGCCATCGGCGACCTGGCGGCCGAGTCGCTCACGGTGTCCTACAACGACTTCGCCGAGCTGACCGCGATGTCCGGCGGCGTCGACGGCACGACCACGAACTACGTGTCCCACGCCGACTACACCCGGTACGGCGAGCTCGCCCGCACCCAGTTGGGCGACGACGGCAAGCGCGTGTGGCTGTCCAACTTCTACGACGACCACACCCGCCGACTCCAACGGTCCATCGTGGACGCCGAGGTGCCGGCCCCGATGCAGGCCGACCGCCACTACACCTACGACCAGTCCGGCAACATCACGTCCATCGCGGACACCCCGCAGGGCAAGGCGTCCGACGTCCAGTGCTTCACACTGGACTACTTCCAGCGCGTCACCGAGGCGTGGACGCCCGCCGCCGACTGCTCGGCGACGCCGGCCGCGAAGGACCTGACCGGCCCGGCCCCGTACTGGCAGTCGTTCAGCTACGACAAGGTCGGCAACCGGCTCAGCCAGACGCAGCACGCGACCGGCGGCGACACCGTCACCACCGGCACGTTCTCGTCGACCGGGCACAGCGTTTCCGCGACGGCCACGACCGGTCCGGCCGGCCCGACGTCCAGCCAGTACGTGTACGACGCCAGCGGCAACACCATCACCCGCAAGCTGCCCGGCGGCACCCAGCAGTTGACGTGGGACGTCGAGGGGCATCTGGCCAAGGTCACGCAGGGCAGCGACAGCACCGACTTCGTGTACGACGCCGCCGGCACGCGGCTGATCAGCCACGACACCACCGGCGCGACGCTGTACCTGAACGGGCAGGAGCTGCGGCTGACCAAGGCGTCCGGCAAGCTCGAGGGCACGCGGTACTACCCGAGCGGACAGACCACTGTGGCAATGCGGACCGCCGGCGGCGTGACCTGGCTGGCCGACGACCACCAGGGCACAGCGCAGATCGCGATCACCTCGGACACGCTCAAGGTGACCCAGCGCCGGCAGGATCCGTTCGGGGCCCCGCGCGGCGACGCCACCTTCCCCGGCAGCAAGGGATTCGTCGGCGGCACGCTGGACTCCTCGGTCGGGCTGACCATGCTCGGGGCCCGCGAGTACGACCCGGCGCTCGGCCGGTTCCTGTCGGTGGATCCGAAGCTGAAGACCACGGATCCGCAGCAGATGGCCGGCTACACCTACGGCGACAACAACCCGATCACCAAGATGGACCCGACGGGTGAGTTCTGGAGCGAGATCGGCGACTGGTTCAGCGACCACAAGGCCGCGGTCTCCATCGGGCTGGGCATTCTGGCTGTCGGTCTGACGCTGCTGGTGCCGCCGGCCGGCGTGGCGATGTTCACCGCCGAGCAGGTGGCCCTCGGCGTCGACGTGACCGTCAACGTGGCCAATGTGGCCAACACCGCACTGACCACATGGGACACGGTGGACAGCATCAAGTCCGGCAACTACGTCGGGGCCGCGGTCGACGTCCTCGGGTTGGGGCTGGCCGGAGCCGGGCAGCTCGTCAGCACCGGCGGCAAGGTCGCCACCAACGTGGGCAAGCTGACCGGACGAACGACGGAGGCCGACGACGCGGTGATCGCGGCCTCGTCCGAGACGACCGCCGGCGTCCTCAACGGCGCCTCCGCGGCGGCCGCCACGGCCGGCGGCTTCGGGCTTCCGGGCTCGCAGGAGGTGAGCCCGCCGGTCTGGGCCTGCAACCGGCCCGGTTTCCAGGGGCCGTATCCGTGCCAGGACAAGCTGGGCAATCCGATCGAGCTGTCGTGGTGTCACAGCGGCGGGATCTGCGCGTGCGTCGCGGCGCCCAAGGCGTCGACGCCGGCCGGCGGCGGCTCGTCGCGCGGGTCGTACAACCTCGGCCCGGACCGCCGCAGCGGCGACGCTCCGACCTACAACCATCCGGCGGCGCCCAACTCCCCGGGCGGCGGCTACTACCAGACCAGTGACGGTCTGTACCACCAGAAGAACGGGCATGGCCTGGCCATGTTCTAGCCCGTAGGCGTTCCGGCCCCGGCGACGACTCTGTCGCCGGGGCCGGTAGCGTCTGCGGGGTGATCGAGACCGTTGCCCTGGTGCACGTCCGTGACAAGCGGGTGCTGCTGGTGCGCACCCACGGGCGCAAGGCTTTCTACCTGCCGGGCGGCAAGTTCGAGCCGGGGGAGACCGACCTGGTCGCGCTGACCCGGGAAGTGCTGGAGGAGACCGGCTGCGCGTTGCGGCCGGAGACGGTCCGCCCGTACGGCGCCTTCAGCGGCGACGCGCACGGCCAAGCGGCCGGCACCCAGGTGCGGATCACGACCTATACCGGGGAAATCACCGGCGATCCGACCGCCAACTCGGAGATCGCCGAGTGCGGCTACCACACGTATGAGGAGTACTCGGCGATGCCGGAGACGGCGCCGGTCGTCCACGCCATCGTGAACGACCTCCACCGCCACGGATTGCTCTAGGCCCGGGTTGCCCTAGGCCTGGAGGGCGATGCCGGCCTCGCCGGTGTGCACCTGGAAGGTCAGCGACTCCTGGAAGTACAGCTGGATGCTCTCGGCGTCGTGCGACAGGTAGCCGATGGACAGGTCCTGCCCGAGGTGGAGCTCGTAGTCGCCGCCGCGGGCCGACAGCAGGAACGCGCCGGTCACCGCGGGCGCCCAGATGATGTCGCCGCCGTGGATCACCCGGGACAGGTGCTCACGGATCGGGTAGCCGTGGTCGGTGGTCTCCTCCACCGCCGTGTAGGCGTCGGCTGACAGCAACAGCGTGTACGGGCCGTCGACACCGGCCAGGCGCAGGGCGCTCAACGCCTGCGCCACGACGTTCGGGTACTCCCGCACGTCCTGCGGCAGCGTGAGGGTGTCGTTGGTGGTCGCCGCCCGCACGCCGGCGATGCCCGCCTCCGACAGGCCCTCGAAGATCGCGTGGTCCTCCGCGAAGGCGATGCGCTTGGCCGCCGCCTTCACTGGGTCCCAGTCCGCGTCCTTCGCGCCGCGCTCCACGTCGTCCACCGCACGGCGGGACACCGCGAACGGCACGCGGATCTCCACGATCGGCTGCACCTCGCGGCTGCGCACCTGCGCGCCCTCGGTGGTGGTGCCTAGGTCCTTGAGGTGGCCCGTGCCCACAGCCGACAGCGTCTCGCCGGCCGGGCCGACCAGGTCCACCACCCGGCGCCCCGCCACGTGACGGGTGAAGGTGCGCCGCGCCTCCGCCTCGATGTCCGCCCACGCCGCCTCGGAGATCGGCGCGAGTTCCCGGTGCAGGTTGTTCATTGGCTCCCTTTCAGGCTTCCGACGCGCAGCGAGAACGTGACGGGTTCTTCGGGTTGTTCCACCGTGGCCGGGACCGGTTCCGGCGGGTCCTCCAGGAAATCCGCCGTCGGCACGAAGAACAGTGTTCCCGTGACGGCCGTCGAGAAGTCGAGCACCCGGTCCGTGGCGCCTTCGGGCCGGCCGATGAACATGTTGCGCAGCATCAGCTCGATGATGTCCGGGCTCGCCGCGTAGCCGATGAAGTAGGTGCCGTACTCCGCGCTGCCGACACGGCCGAACGGCATGTTGTCGCGGAGGATCTCCCGCTCCTCGCCGTTCTCG
Organism: Kutzneria sp. NPDC051319; assembly: GCF_040682195.1. Taxonomy (NCBI): domain Bacteria; kingdom Bacillati; phylum Actinomycetota; class Actinomycetes; order Pseudonocardiales; family Pseudonocardiaceae; genus Kutzneria; species Kutzneria sp. NPDC051319. The sequence continues at coordinate 184,439 of NZ_JBFBAM010000011.1, forward strand.
TCGACCACGGTGTTCAGCGCGACATGCGAGTCCGGCGGCTTCACGTCGTCGGCCAGCTCCATGTCGCCGAGCTTGGTGCGCCCGATGACACGCTCCTGGTCCTCGGTCGACAGCGCGTTCCAGGCCGTCATGTCGTGCAGGTACTTCTGCACGATCACATAGCTGCCGCCCGAGAAGTCCGGATCCTCGTCGCCGATCGTCACGGCCGCGGCGGCGGCCCGCCCGGTCGGGTTCTCCGTGCCGTCCACGAATCCCAACAGGTCCCGGCGATCGAAGTACTTGAACCCGTGCACCTCGTCCACGACGGCGATGGCCGGGCCGAGCAGCTTGGTCAGCCGGTCGGCCAGCTCGAAGCACAGGTCCATGCGCTTGGCCCTGATGTGGAGGAGCAGATCGCCCGGCGTCGACGGCGCCGCGTGCCTGCTGCCTTGCAGCGCCACGAACGGATGCAGCCCCGCGGGAGTGGTCGCGCCCGGGTACAGCCTCGGCCACGCCTCCGCCCCGATGCCCACCACGCAGGTCAGACCGCCGTCGGGGATGCGGAATCCCACCGACCGGGTGACGGCCCCGACGTCGGCCAGCACGTCGGCGACGGTGTCCTCGCCTCCGTCAGCGACCGTCGCCACCAGGAAGATCGCCGCCTCCGTCAACGGCGTCAGCACCGACTGCGGCTCAACACTCGCCATGCCGGTGATCTTAGGCACGAACCCCGCCCCACCGCCCCCGCGAGTCCCGCCCAGCGTCACACCGAATGGTTGAAACGGTTTCACACACTCGGTGTGACGGTAAGCGGGACTCGCGGGGGTCGTTCGGGCCGGGGGGTGGGGGCCACTTCGTCAGCTCGATGCGGTGGATCCAGGGGGTATGGCATACGCTGGGGAAACAAGGGGTGTACCCCCTGCTTCCCATGACTACGCGTTTACCCAGTCTGCTTCGCGTATGCGACAGCCCCCGTAGGTAATTATGGGCACCGCACGGCGTCCGTGGACACCCGAACCTTCTTGCGGGGACCACATCGCTGTAATAGCTTTCGCCAGCAGAAACCCTGGGGTGGTCGGACGCTCTGGCCGGAATAGTTCCAGAAAAAGCTCGGGGGCGGTCGTCCTCGAATTGTCCGAACCTGTGTCGCGTCGCTGTAGCCAGTCTCTAGTCGTGGAGGCAAGGGTGAACCAGTTAGCCACGCTCGACCGTTTCCGGACCGACCTCGACCGCATCCGCCAGCGGGTCGACCAGCAATTGGCGGCGCTGTTCGAGCGCGCGCTGGTGGACGGGATCGGCCCCAGCATGTTCGGCCTGTCCGAGCTACGAGGCATGGCGCTGGCCGGGGGCAAACGCATCCGGCCCGCCTTCGTGCACTGGGCGTTCGTCGCCGGCGGGGGAGACCCGGCCGACAACTGCGCCATCGACGCCGGCTCGGTGCTGGAGATGCTGCACACCTTCGCCCTGGTCCACGACGACGTGATGGACGAGTCGCCGACCCGCCGCGGCATGGCCACGCTCCAGGTCACCTTCGCCGAGCGCCACCGCGCGCTGGGCATGAGAGGCTGCCCGAAGCGTTACGGCGAGAACATGGCGATCCTGTTGGGGGACTTCGCGTTCCTCATGTGCACGGAGCTGGCGACCATGCTGCCCCGGCACGCCCTGCGCACTTTCTACTGGTCGGCGACCCAGCTCATGCACGGCCAGTACCTGGACCTGGAGACCACCGCCTCGGGCGAGTTCACCAGCGAGATCGCGGCCCGCACCGCCCTGCTCAAGACCGGCAGCTACACGGTGGAGGGCCCGCTGCTGATCGGCGCGGCGCTGGCCCCGCGCGGCATGGAGATCAAGTCGCAGCTGCAGGCGTACGGCCGGGCCATCGGCCAGGCCTTCCAGCTGCGCGACGACCTGCTGGACATCTTCGGCGACGAGGCCGAGACCGGGAAGCCGGTCGGCGGCGACATCGTGCACCACAAGGCGACCCGGCTGCTGGACATCGTCCGGGCCCGCGCCACCGGCCGTGACCGCGAGCTGCTGGTCCGGTTGGAGGCCAACGACATCGACCTGGCCACGGTCCGCTCGCTGCTGGTCCGCAGCGGCGCGGTCGACGAGCTGGAGTGCAAGATCGACGCGCTGGTGGCGCAGGCCGTCAACGCCCTGGACGAGGTGCCGATGGCCGCCCACGGCCGTGACTCGCTCGTCGACGCCGCGCACTTCGCCTGCCACCGGAAGTGGTGATCGGGACCGGTTCCGTGACCGGTTCCGGACAAGTCGGTCGTCCTAGCTTGTCTGCCGCCGACACACGTCGTAAGAACGATTCAGCGAACGTGGTCGCGGCAGGCAAGGGAGCCCCATGCGGAAACTGCGAAGAGCACTAGCGGTCGGCGCCGTGTTGATCATGGGTACGGCGCTGCCGGCGGCGGCATCCGCCGCCCCGGACAGCGGACCGAACCCGGCGTGCCCGTGGGTGGGCTCGCACGCGCCCACCGACGTCAAGGTGTCGCGGGTGCTCGGACAGATGACCCTCGACGAGAAGATCACCATGGTGCACGGGGCCGCCGGCTCCGCATACACCGGCTTCATCCCCGGCAACGCCCGGCTGTGCGTGCCGGCGCTGAAGATGCAGGACGGACCGGTCGGCGTCCGAATGCCCGACACCACCCAGCTTCCCGCCGCCGCCGACCTCGCGGCGACCTTCGACTCCTCCCTCGCGCACGGCTACGGCAAGGTGATCGGCGCCGAGGACAAGGCCAAGGGTGTCGACGTCGACCTCGGGCCCACCGTCAACATCGTGCGCGACCCGCGCTGGGGCCGGGCCTTCGAGAGCTACAGCGAGGACCCGTACCTCACCGGCCAGATCGGCGCCGCCGACATCGAGGGCATCCAGTCCCAGGGCGTGATGGCGCAGGTCAAGCACTTCGCCGTGTACAACCAGGAGACCAGCCGCAACACCATCGCCGACAACGCGGTCGTCGACGACCGGACCGTGCACGAGGTCTACACCGCCGCTTTCGGCACGATCGTCGACCAGGCCAAGCCCTCGTCGGCGATGTGCTCGTACTCCGCGATCAACGGGGTTTTCGCCTGCGAGAACGCGTATCTCGACAACATCCTCAAGAGCCAGTTCGGCTTCGACGGCTTCATCACCTCGGACTGGGGCGGCACGCACAGCACCGTCGCCTCGGCCAACGCCGGCATGGACATGGAGATGCCCGGCGGCGACTTCTTCGGCGACGCGCTGAAGGCGGCGGTGCAGGGCGGCAAGGTGGCGCAGAGCCGCGTCGACGACATGGTCGCCCGCATCATGCGCGAGGAGTTCCGGTTCGGGCTGTTCGACCACCCGTCGCCGGACACGCCGACCGCCGTCGCATCGACGCCGGCCGACGTCGCCACCGCGCGCAAGGTCGCCGAGGACGGCGCGGTCCTGCTCAAGAACGACAACGTCCTTCCGTTGGACGCCAAGAAGACCCACTCGATCGCCGTGATCGGCGACGGCGCCGGCAAGGACGCCCTCACCGCCGGCGGCGGCAGTGCGGTCGTCGCCGGAACCGGCACCGTGACTCCGTTCGACGGCATCAGGGCTCGTGCCGGCGCGGGCACGACCGTGACCTACGCGCAGGGCAACCTGAGCTCCACCGGGCAGCTGCCGGCGATCGACAGCTCGTACTTCGGCGGCGGCCTGCAGGGGCAGTACTTCAACAACAAGACCCTCGACGGCACGCCCGTCGCCACCCGGACCGACCCGACGGTGTCCTTCGACTGGACCGGGAAGTCCCCGGCGGCCGGCCTGACCGACACCGACTACTCGGTGAAGTGGACGGGCACGCTCACGCCGCCCGAGACCGGCACCTACACGTTCGGCCTGTCCAGCGACGACGGCAGCCGGCTGTTCGTCAACGGCAAGCAGGTCATCGACAACTGGCGGGACCAGGCCAGCCACACCGAGACCGCCACGGTCGACCTGACCGCCGGCACCCCGGCGCAGATCGAGGTCGACTACTACCAGTCCGGCGGCGACGCCACCGTGAACCTCGGCTGGGCCCGGCCCAACCAGGACCTCCAGGCCCAAGCGGTCGCGCTGGCCGCCCAGTCGGACGTCGCCGTCGTGTACGCCAACGACTTCGAGACCGAGGGCTCCGACCTGGGCGACATCGAGCTGCCCGGCACGCAGAACGCCCTGATCTCGGCCGTCGCGGCCGTCAACCCGAACACCGTCGTCGTGCTCAACACCGGGTCCGCGGTCACGATGCCGTGGCTGGACAAGGTGAAGGGCGTATTCGAGGCGTGGTACCCGGGCCAGGAGTCGGGCAACGCCATCGCCCGGCTGCTGTACGGCGACGTGAACCCGTCCGGCAAGCTGCCGGTCACGTTCCCGACCTCGCTGGACCAGGTGCCGGCGTCGACCGCCGCGCAGTGGCCCGGCGTGAACGGCCAGGTGCAGTACTCGGAGGGGCTGAACGTCGGCTATCGCTGGTACGACACGAAGAACCTCACGCCGGCCTACCCGTTCGGCTACGGCCTGTCCTACACCAGCTTCGCGTTCTCCCACCTCCGCGTCGACGGCAACACGTTGCGGGAGGACGGGAAGATCCGGGTCAGCGCCGACGTCACCAACACCGGCAAGCGGGCCGGGGCCGAGGTGGCCCAGCTCTACCTGTCCGCGCCGGCGTCGGTCGGCGAGCCGGCCAACCAGCTCAAGGGTTTCCAGAAGGTGGACCTGGCCCCGCGCCAGACCAAGCGCGTGACCTTCGAGCTCAGCGCGCGGGACGCCTCGTACTGGAACTCCGACGCCCAGGCCTGGACGCTCGGCGCCGGCAGGTACACCGTCCACATCGGAGACTCGTCGCGGAACCTTCCGCTGTCCGACGGCTTCCGCGTCGACCGCACCTCCGGCCCGCGCTATACCAAGGTCACCGCCCCGGCTTCGGCGCTGGGCGGCGGCACCCTATCGGTGACGACGACCTTCACCAACGGTGCCACCGAGGACGTGCGGGACGCCACCAGCTCGCTGAGCGTTCCGGCGGGCTGGAAGGCAAAGGCCACGTCGCCGGCCGACTTCCGGATCGTTCGCGCCGGTCAGTCGGTGTCGACGACGTGGTCCGTGACCGTGCCCAGCGGCGCTACCCCCGGCAGCGCGGTGTTGAAGGGCAGCACCCGGTACAAGGGGTCCGGCCGCACCTCGCCCGGCGACGGCTCGACGACTGTTCAGGTGGCGTACCAGAATCTCGCCGCCGCCTTCACCGACGTGGGGGTCAGCGATGACGCCGACCCGGCCGTGGGCAACCTGGACGGCTCCGGCTACAGCTATTCGGCGCAGGCGCTGGCCACCGTGGGCGTGACTCCCGGCGGGGCCGTCGGCGGCTTCACCTGGCCCAATGTTGTTGCGGGGCAAGCAGACACCGTGACCGCGGCCGGCCAGTTGGTGCAGCTGGGCGGCGCCGGTTCGACGCTGTCGTTCCTCGGCACCGGGACCAACGGCACACAGTCCGGTTCCGTGACTGTCACCTACACGGACGGCACCACATCCAGCGGCACGGTCACCTTTGCCGACTGGTACAGCAATGCCGCCGTCGCCGGCTGCACGCTCGTGGTGACCTCGCCGCACTGGAACCGCCCGGCCGGCAGCACCCTGCCGGCCGACCATCCGGTCAGCCTCTACGCCAGTTCGATCCCGCTGACCGCGGGCAAGCAGGTCGCCTCCATCAGCCTGCCCGGCAACGCACGGCTGCACGTGTTCGCCACCAGCATCAGCTGACAGTGTTGCGCCGGACCGCTGACCACCCCCAAGAGGTCAGCGGTCCGGCGTGTACACACACTGGTAGCCGGTCGAAATTGTGCTGTCCAACACGGCTGCCACCTCCGGGTCGACGGCGCGGATCACGTCCACCGCGCGTTTGATGGCCTTGCGCACCGAGGTGCGGGCGCGTTCGGCCGGCCCGGTGAAGGTGCGGCTGCGGCCGCCCAGCCCGGTGGTGGCGTCCAGTTCCGCGGCGAGGGCGTCCAGCTCCCGCCGCAGCTGTTCGGCCCGCGCCGGCTCGGCGTCGGGGATCTCCTCGGCGATCTCGTGGGCCCGCGCGGTGTAGGCCGCCCGCGCGCGATCGTCCAGAATGGACTGACCCGCCGCCGGCTCCGCGCCGCCGTGGGCCAGGTCGACGGCCGAGATCGGCACGTCCGGATGGGCCAGCAGCCGGGCTAGGTGCCGCAGCCCGATGAGGTCCTCGACCAGCACCTCCCGCCCGGGAAAGCCGACCAGCCACCGGTTGTCCCGCCGCCGCATCGCCACGTGCCGGGAGGTCCGGCCGGCCGCCCACGCCTTGGCCCGCTGGCGCATGCCCATCACCGTCGCATCGCTCACCGCGCTGTCCAACAGCTCCTCGGCGGCCCGGTGATCACCGCGCCGCCGCAGCACGGTCGCCAGATCGGCCTTGGCGACTGCGGTCATCGGCCGGTTGCCCAGCCGCAGATTCGCAGCCACGGCCCGCCGCAGGTGCTCGGCGGCCAGGTCCAGGTCGCCGAAGGTGGTGGCGGCCAGGCCCAGAGTCCGTTCGGTGGAGCCGAAACACACCACGCCCAGCGATGGCATCGTCGGCAGCTCGGCGAACGGCAGCAGCAGGTCGTAGGCCTGCCGCGCCACGTGGGCGTCGCCGAGCGAGGCCGATGCCTCGACGATGGCCAGCATCCCCGACAGCCACGTGCTCGACTGCGGCAGCGCGTCCAACCCGCCGGCCGTGAGCCGGGCCAGCGTCGAGCGCGCCTGGTCGTGCCGGCCCGCGTCGGCCGCCAGATGCGCGACCGTGGCCCGGAAGGTGAACTCGGCCTCGATCAGCGTCGGGGAGCCGGCCATTTCCTCGGCCAGATCGACAAGTTCGCCGCCACGGCCCTGCAACCACCGGATCGCCAGCACGTGCGCCCCGTAGTAGGCGACGGCGTCGGCGTCGCCGACCTCGTTGCCCAGCGCCAGGCACCGCGCCGCCTGCTCCTCGGCCTCCTCCAGCCGCCCGGCCCGCAACAGCAGCATCACGTCCAGCGCCGTCACGATGAACCGCACACTGCGGATGTCCAGCACGTCCAGCCGGTTCCGCAGCTCGGCCAGCGACCGCTCGGCCCGCGGGTCGCCGAGGTGGAACAGGTCCACGGTCTGCCAGCACAACCCTTGCACGGCCAGGATGTCGATGCCGGCGGCGGCCGCCACCGACATCAGCTCCTGCGCGATCGCCAGCCGCTCGTGGACATGCTCGGGCGTCAACAGGGCGTGATGGCACAGCGACAAGGCCTCGGCCAGCGCGCGATCGTCGTTCAGCTGCCGGATTTCGTCCACGGCCTTGACCACCTCGGCCACCGGGCCGCCGCTGTACACGAGCTCGGCGGCCAGCCGCAGCTCCAGCCGGCAGCGCAGCGTGACCTCGGGCTCCGGCAGCTCGGCTAACGCCTTGCGCTGCGCGCCAAGCATTCGGTGCCGCTCCAGCTGGTCACGCCGCTCGTTGAGCCAGATGCCGCCCAGCCCTAACGCCGTGTGCGCGTACAACACGGGATCGCCCTCGTCCCGTGCCGCGTCGGCGGCCCGATCGAACAGCACTCTGGCCTCGGCCAACCGGCCCGAGGCCAGCACGGCGTCGGCCCACTCCAGCAACAGCCCGGCCGACGGCTGGCCGAACTCGGCCGCCTGCGCCAGCAGCGATGCCGCCTGCTCGTAAGAGAAACGCCGCACCATCGTCGCCGCCGCCGAACGGCACACCGTGATCGCCCGTTCGGCGTCCGCCGCCGATCGTGGCGCCGCGTTGATCGCGTGATGGGCCTTGCGGGCGCTGTGGCTGACGATGTCGACCGCGCGGGCGTTGGCGTCCAACAGTTCCGCCGCCGTGAGCCGGGACAACGCCACCCGTCGCACGAGATCATGGCTGTATTCGAAGGAATCCGTGCCGGCGGTCGTCACCAGCCCGGCCTGCACGGCGCATTCCACGGTGTCGATGACCTGCGCCGCTTGCACATCCAGCAACGCGGCCGCCTCCGCCGACGACACGGAGTCGCCGAGGATCGCGCTCATCGCCAGCAACCGCGCGGTTCCCGGTGCGAGCTGGGAAAACGACTGGTCGATCGCCTCCCGCAGCCCACCGGCGAAATCCGCCGCACCGAGGGCGATCAGCCGCCTCAAGAACAGTGGGCTGCCGTCGGTCAGCCGGTGGATGGTGTCGGTCAGCGGCGCTTCCAGCCGCTCGACCCCATGCGTGACAAGGTAATCACGCGTCTCGGACGGGTCGAACGGCCGCAGCACGATCGGCAGCGCCTCGTCGCCGAGACCGGTGACCGGATACCGCAGCGTCACCACCAGCGCCAACGGCAGCCTGGCCTTGGCCACGAACCGGGTCAGCAGCTGCGCCGCCGGATCGGCCGCGTGCAGGTCGTCGATCACCAGCATCGTCGGCGTGTGCTCCACCGCCCGGGCCAGCGCGTTGCTCACCGCCTGGAAGCGGGAAAACCGTTCCGGGTCAACGGTCTCTGCCTCCGGGCTCAGCAGGCCCGCGGTCCGCGCGCCGCACAGGTCGGCCAGCAGCGGCTGCCACGGCCACAGCGCCGGCGCGCCGCCGTCCGACCAGCACCGACCCCACACAACCTGCAGGCCGGCCGCCCGCGCACGGTCCGATGCTTCCTCGCACAGGCGCGTCTTGCCCACGCCGGCCGGGCCCGTCACCGCCACCAGCCGCCCCCGCGCGGTGTCGCGCCAGGCGTACTCCAGACGGCGTAATTCCGCTGCCCTGCCGACAAAACGGTCCACGCCGGTAGATGAGCGCGCCCGGTTCGTCGGGGTACGTACTCCATTGCCGCGCGAGCCAACGTGCCGTGCCGCGGGGAGGCACACGCCGCGTCACGCCATCGAGATATGACAAGAATCCTGCTCGCCGACAGCCAACCGGTGTTCGTCGACGGATTGTGCACGCACGTGACCCGCACGCCCGACCTCGACGTCGTCGCGGTCGCCGGCACCCAGGCCGAGCTCGTCGAGCTGCTGCGCACCGCCGCGGTGGACGTCGTCGTGCTGGGCATCGGCCTCAACCTCGTCGAAGGGGCCGCCGAGAACGCGGCCGTGCTGGTCGTGAGCGCTTCCACCCGTGAGGAGGACGTCGCCGCCGCCATGTCCGCCGGGGCCGCCGGCTACGTGACCAGGCAGGCCGGTCCCGAGGACATCCTCACCGCGATCCGGGTGGTGGCCAGGGGCGGGCTGTTCGTCACCGCCGACATGGCTCCCGTGGTGCGCAACCGCATCGGCGCCGCGCGGGTGGACTCGTTCTTCCCGCAGTTGACGCCGCGTGAACAAGACGTGTTGGAACTTCTGGTCCGTGACGCCGGCACCACCGCCATCGCGCGCCATCTCGGCATCACCGTGAAGACCGTGCGCAACCACGTCTCCAACATCCTGGTCAAGCTGCCGGCCCGGTCCCGGACCGAAGCCGCCTGGCTGGCCCGGGAAAAGCTCCGTGTGCGCCCCTCGGCGCACACGGAGCCCGCCGTCAGCTGATCACGATGTGCACCCACGCGTTGCCGACACCCTTGCACTGGTTGCCCGTGCCGTCGTCGTGGGAGTAATACCCGTTGTCCGAGTAGCCGTCGTCCTCATAGCCCAGGACCAGCGACCCGCCCGAGCCGCCCACCGTGAACGTGCGGCCCACCGCCGTCCAGATCTGCTGCGTGCCCGCCGTCCCGCCCGGGATGTTGATCAGGCCGTGGTACAGCCCGTTGTCCGAGGCCGGGTTCACGTACCGCTTCCACGTCGCCCCGTGCCCGCCGGTCTGCACGCACCCGCCCGCGTCCACCGTCACGTGGTCGCCCGGCAGGAACTGGATCGTCGGGTACGTCGCCGACGGCTGCGTGACGATCGGCTCGTGCACCCAGCAGTCCAGCGGCAGCGCCCTTCCCGTGCACCCCGAGTCCGCCACGTTCGGCGTCACCTTCAGCGCCTGCTGCACCGCCGCCTGTCTCGCACTCGCCGCCTGCGTCGTGTTCCCCTGCGTCGTGTTCCCTTGCGTCGTTCCCGCCTGAGCCGCGCTCGCCTGCGGCGCCAACACCGTCAGCGCCGCGACCGCCGCCGCCGCGAGCCCTACCGACACCCTCGTGAACATCTTGCGGTTGACCATGTTCGATCGCCTTCTGTGGTCGGGATGGTGACCGCACCACAGTCCCCGCCCGCCGACCCGGGCGTCATGGGTCGCCCGACCCGACCGGCCGGGAACCGCTTTCCCCAAGGGCCTCAGTCGACGTCGACGGCCTTGGCCAGGTACCGGGCGACCGTCTTCCGGAGGTGGTCCGCGTGCTGGTAGATGTCCTCCGCGTCGGGGATCGCGATCCTCGTCTCCACCTTGTTCTCGTCGAAGACGCCGAGATACTTCTTGGACCGGTTGAACCACAGCCGGGCGATCGGCTTGCGGTTGTTGTCGTCCAGCAGCACGCCGAAGTACGTCTTGGTGTCCCTGGCGACCACCCGGCCGGCGGGGACCTCGCCACACACGATGGCCCGGACGATCCGGTAGCCCTCCAACTCCTCCTCCGTCGTCACGACGTCCTCGACGCCGTCCACCACCTTCATCGCCGGCTCCGGCTCGGCCGGCAGCTCCGTGGAGACGCTGACGTACGCGTCCGGTCCGCCCAGCGCGTTCTTCAGCCGGTCGTTGACCTGCTCGTTGAGGAACTGCCGCGTCGCCTTGGTCACCAGCGGCAGGAACTGGTCCCGCACGCGCTGAGTGAAGGAACCCTCGTAGACCCGCGTGGTCAGGAACCGCACCCACTCGTCCTCGGGCTGCTTGAACTGCGCGGCCAGGATTCGCTTGAGCTGCCCGATGTACTTGAGCTCGCCGGCCGCGCTGATCACCGAGTCCAGGTCGAACGACTCCTTGGTGAGCTTGGCCAGCTCGGGCAGCAGCGTGTCGTCGATGTCGGAGAAGTCCAGCACCAGGAACGGCTTCGCGTCCATCCGGTTCGGCGCGTCCAGGTCCGTGTAGAACTCGTACACCTCGCCGTTGGTCAGGATCGCGATCCGTGCGTTGGTCACCGCGAAGTACCGGAACAGCTGGGAGGCGTGCTCGATGCGCAGCGGGTCCCGGACCTTCTTGACCTCGATCAGCACCTGCACCTGACCGCCGTGCACGATGGCGTAGTCGATCTTCTCGCCCTTTTTGGTGCCCACATCCGCGGTGAACTCCGGGATGACCTCGGACGGATTGAACACGTCGTAGCCGAGCACTGTGCTGATGAACGGCATGACAAAGGCGTTCTTGGTCGCCTCTTCCGTCTCGATGTCCGCCTTGTGCTTGCGGATCTTCAGCGCGAGCGCCTGTGCTCTGTCCGCGATCTCCATGACCACGCCTTCCGACTCCGACGGCCTGCCGCATGTGCGCTCTCACATCGATGGCGGTCGGTGATCCGTTACGTGCGCTGTGCGACCGGGACGGGTGTGCTTGAAACCGGCTTTCGGTGTGTCTGTGAGCGTGACTCGCGGAGGTTGTGAGCTGCGTCCCGGTGGGGATTGTCGGACCCATGAGGTACGGTTCGGGCGATTTGGCACCACATGTTCCGAGGGGGGACAGTGACTGGGTTACGCATGCTCACGGTCGTGGGGGTGACGGCCGCGCTGGCGGTGTCGCTGCTGCCGGGGACGGCGGTGGCGGCGGGGCCGCAGGCGGCGTCGGCGGGGGCGACTTTTGTCTCGGTGACGCCGAAGCGGCTGCTGGACACGAGGACGAGCCGCAAGGTGGGGGCGGAGGACTACGTCCGGCTGGACCTGAAGAGCGTGGTGCCGGCCAACACGACGGCGGTGGTGTTCAACCTGACGGGCACGAACCCGACGGACACGACGACGGTGCGGGCGACGCCGACGCTGGCCGGGGATGCGGCGGGGGCGTCGAACCTGAACCTGGCGCCGGGGGAGACCCGGGCCAACCTGGTGACCGTCGCGATCGGACGGGCGGACTGGGCGGGCGGGGTGTACCTGACCAACCACACGGGCTCGGTGGACCTGATCGCGGACCTGGCCGGCTACTACGTGGACGACAACTCCGGCGCGCGGTACACCTCGATCAGCCCGACGCGGGTGCGGGACACGCGCGACAGCGGCGGCCCGGTGGGCCCGAACGGCACGATCTCGGTGGACCTGTCGAACGTCCTGCCGAGCATGGCCAAGGCGGTCACGTTCAACCTCACGGGCGTGAGCCCGTCCGCGGCGACGGTGATCACGGCCTGGCCGCACGGCACGACGCGGCCGGCGGTGTCCAACCTGAACCTGGTGCCCGGCGACATCCGGCCCAACCTGGTCACGGTCGCGGTGGGCCCGGACCGTGTGGTGGACCTGAACAACCTGGCCGGCAACGTGGACCTGGTGGTGGACGTCGCCGGCTACTACGCGACGGACCGCGGTGACGCGTACTTCACGCTGTCGCCGACACGGGCCACGGACAGCCGCACGGGGCCGTCGTTCGGTCCGGGCGAGTCGCGGGCGGTCGATCTGACGCCGTGGCTGCCGGCCTCGGCCAAGGCCGTGGTCTACAATCTCACCGCCACCAACACGACCTGGTCCACCTTCGTCACCGCGTACCCGGCCGGCACGTCTGTGCCGGACGCCTCCAACCTGAACCTGGTTCCTGGGCAGACGGCGTCCAACCTCGCGGTCACGCAGCTCGGCGCGGGCGGTCAGCTGGCGCTGCGCAACGCCTACGGCCGCGTCGACCTGATCACGGACGTCGCCGGCTACTTCGGCCCCGCGCCGGCGCCGTGCGCCGGCTCGTGCCTCTACGCCTTCGGCCGCAACGACTACGGCCAGCTCGGCGACGGCACTGCCACCACGTACCGGTCCCGCGGCGTGGGCCAGGTTGCCGGCCTGTCCGCGGTCAAGCAGGTCGCCGGCAGCATGGACGCCGGTTACGCGCTGCGCCAGGACGGCACGGTGTGGTCGATCGGCCGCACGGGCGAGACGAGCGGCCTCAGCGCGCAGCCGACGCAGGTCCGCGGCCTGGACAACGTCGCCTCCATCGCCGGTGGCCACCGCGCCGGCTTCGCCGTCAAGGGCGACGGCACCGTGTGGCAGTGGGACAACACGATGACCGCGTCGCAGGTGCGCGGCCTGTCGGAGGTCACGCAGGTGAGCGGCAGCTCGGTCTCGCACCTCGCGCTGCGCCGGGACGGTTCGGTGTGGCGGTGGAGCGACCTCGACAACAACCCGGCGCCCGTGCAGCTGCCGGGCCGGTTCATCGGGGTCGCCACGGACGGCGTGTCCTACTTCGTGGTCCGCGACGACCACACGGTGTGGGCGTGGGGCTCGAACTACGGCGGTGGGCTGGGCGTGGGCTCCACCGAGTCGAACGTCAGCCAGCCCACGCAGGTCGTCGGGCTGGACTCGGTGACCAAGGTGGCGGTGTCCCGCAACCAGTCGACGTACGCGATCAAGTCGGACGGCACGCTCTGGGCGTGGGGCAGCGTCTTCCTGGGCGGCCAGGACTACCCGTCGGGCGGCCCGTACACGTACAGCGCGCCGAAGCAGGTGCCCACACTGTCCAATGTGGTCGACGTGGCCGGCAGCGGCTGGAACTACGCGCTCGCGCTGACCGCCGACGGCACGGTCTGGGCCTGGGGTTCGCTTTCCTTCGCCGACGCCCTCCGCACGCCGGACATGCAGCCCACCCAGAGTCCGTCCAAGGTGCCCGGCCTGGACGGGCTGCACGTCTGCGGCATCGCCGCCGGCGGCTACCAGGGCTACGTGGTGGCCAGCAGCTGAGGTAGTGGCTCACTGTGCAGCACGGTGAGCCGGGAGATCGCCCGTGTCAGCGCGATGTACAGCAGCCGCAGGCCGGTCGCGCCGGCCGCGGCGATCTCCGCCGGCTCCAGCACGACGACGTGGTCGAACTCGAGGCCCTTGGCCAGCCCCACCGGCACCAGGGACACCTTGTGGTCGACACCGTCCTCGTGCGGCAGCCCGGCCGCGATGCCGGCCTTCGACAAATGCTTGGCCACGGCCGTGAATCGCGTGTCGTCGAGCACGACCCCGACGCTGTCGGGATGCTGCTCGGCGGCGCGCAGCACGGCCACCAGCTCGACCAGCACGTCCTCGCAGGCGACGGTGGCCAGCGCGCCGGGCACGTGCCGGCCGGAGACGGTCGGCGGCAGGTCGTCGGCGATGGCCGGCAGCAGGGCGTTCGCCACCTCGATGATCTCCCGCGGCACCCGGAAGCTGGTGGTCAGCCGCACCAGGTCGGTGGTCACGCCCAGGTGTGCGGCCACCGCCTCCCAACTGCCGGCGGCCCACGGCGTGGTGCGCTGGGCCATGTCGCCCAGCAGCGTCGCGGAACCCGCGCAGCGGCGCATGATCGCCCGCAGCTGGATCGGCGACAGGTCCTGGGCCTCGTCGATCACCACGTGCCCGTAGCGGTCGGGCGGGTTCATCAGGCCGGCGATCTCGTCGATCAGGAACCGGTCGGCCGGCGACCACCTGGCCCGCCCCGCCGACACCGGAATCACCGGCCACAGCAGGGAAGCCTGCTCCTCGTCGGTCAGCACGCCGTCGGCCGCCCGGTGCAGGGCGTCGGCGTCGGAGAGCAGCGTGAACAGCACCTGGGCCGGCGTGACGTTCGGCCACACGCCGTTGACCAGGTCCCGCAACGACTTCGCCCGCAGCAGCCGCTTCGCCTCGCCGTCGGTGAGGGCGTGGCCGCGCTCCTCCAGGCTGCGGCGGACCTGGCTGACGGCCCGTTCCAGCAGGTGTTCGCGGGCCCGGGCCAGCGGCACCTGCCGGTCGATCAGATCCGAGCACAGCTCGGTCACCGCGTACGGCGTGATCCGCACGTACGGGCTGGTCTCGCGCACCACGACGTCGTCGGAAGGCAGCCGCAGCCCCGACCACACCGCCCGGCGCAGCACCTCGGCCATCCGCGCGTCGCCCTTCAGCGCGGCGATCTCCGGCGCCTCGACCACGGTCTTCTTGCGGTCGGCCACCAAACCGTCGACCGAGCTGTGCACCACCTGGCTCTCGCCCAGCGTCGGCAGCACCCGGGAGATGTAGCGGACGAAGGTGTCGTTCGGGCCCACCACCAGCACGCCCTCCCGGCGCAGCCGGCTGTGCTCGTACAGCAGATAGGCGGCCCGGTGCAGGCCGACCGCCGTCTTCCCGGTGCCCGGCCCGCCCTGCACGATCAGGGTGCTGGCCAGCTCGGTGCGGACGATCTCGTCCTGGTCGGGCTGGATGGTGGCCACGATGTCGCGCATCGGGCCGTAGTGGGTGCGCTCGATCTCGGCGATGACCAGCCGGCTCAGGCCGGTGTCCTCGGTCAGCGGCTCGTCGTCGAAGCTGGTCAGGGTGACGCCGTCGAACCCGAACCGGCGCCGCCGGGTCACGTCCATCCGGTCGGTCGCGCTGGCCCGGTAGAACCGGGCCGCCATGTCGGTGCGCCAGTCGATCACCACCGGCTCGTCGCGCTCGTCGCTGACGTAGCGGCGCCCGATGTAGCACGGTTTCGGCTCCGGGCCGTCGATCCGGCCGAAGAACAGCGGCGACTCGTTGGCGTCGCGGAGCTGGTCGGCCCGCCACTCCAGCCACTCGACCATCAGCTCGTCGCCGGCCCGGCGGCGCGCCCGCTCGGCCAGCTCGCGCAGCTGCGCGCGGCTCTGTTTCAGGCACACGTGCGCGTGGTCCAGATAATTCCGTTCGGACAGCAGTTCCTGTTCGGCGGTCACGGCTTCCCCCTCGTCCGCATTCGCGGCGGGCGAGAATACCGGGGGAAGCCGTGACCGTAAAACGAATTAGCCTCAGCGCTGCAGGCCGGTGACGATGCCGTCGACCGCCTTGCCGAGCTGGCCGTACTTCTGGGTGTACGGCACCGGGTACACGCCGGGCGGGTCGGCCGGCCGGTTCACGTCCACGTAGTCGGTGCCGAGGTTGCAGAACACGACCGCGATGTAGTTCCGCTTGGCCTTGCCGGGCAGCGAGTGCACGATGGCGGCGTCGCTGCCGGTGGTGTCGACCCAGCCGGTCTTGTGCGCCATGGTGACCTCGGCGGCGGCGTTGCAGGGCCGGACGTCCTGCCCGTAGTACAGCCCGCCGACGTCCATGGTGCCGTCGTCCGGGTTGATCCAGCGCTGCGGGGTGACCTGCGGAATGCCGGGCGCGGGATAGTCCCGGCCGCACCAGTTGGTGGTGGACAGCATCTCGTTGTGCCCCTGGTTGCCCAGCGTCTGGAGGTAGAGTTGCCGGGCGGACGCGCTGAGCACGTCGCGCGTCACGCGGGAGCCGTCGGCGTTGGTCCACAGCGTGCCGGGGCCGCCGTTGACGATGAGCAGCAGCTTGGCGGTGTCGACCGAGCTCATGTTGGAGCCGATCCAGTGGCCGCCGTTGTTCGGGTCGGTGCCGGTGATCATCAGCGTCGCCATGCCGAGCTGCCTGAACGTGGCGTTCAGGGTGTCGATGTAGTTCTTGTCGTGCAGCAGCTTGATCAGCGCGCAGGTCGACTCGTTCTTCGACATGGTGATCATCTCGTCGAAGTACTGCCGGATCGGTTCGCTGGTGGCCTCGCCGCAGGTGGGATTGATCGTCACCGGCCGGTAGTCGTACACCGAGTCCAGGTCGATCACGTGCTGGTCGGACAGCCGCATGATGCCGAAGCCGACCATCAGCTTCAGCACCGAGGCCGGGTAGGGCGAGCTGAAGTCCAGCGCGGCGTTCTCACGGCCGGGCAGCACATCCCGGGTGCCCTTGCCGCCGTTGGCGTCCCACTCGTTGTCGTCCCACCACCGGTAGCGCACCTGGTCGGTGGCCAGCTGGCGCTGGTTGAGCGGCACGGTGACGCCGTGCGGGTACTGGGGGCTGAGCAGCACGTCGGCCATAGCGGTGGGCCGCCCGGCATCGTCGAGCTCGATCACGGCGGCGTCCATGTTGGGCGTCTGGTGGATCGGCTGCGGCGTCGCCATCGGCCCGAACACGCGCTTGGCCACGGGCATCGTGGTGGGGTCGTACTTCTCCGCCACGGCCGCGTGCCGGGACTGCCCGTTCGGCTCCGGCGGCGTGAGGTCGATGACGTCCTTGAAGTTCTGGGCGTCCACGGCCTGCCGCAGCGAGTCGGCGAGCCGGGTGCTGGCGCCCGAAGGCGCCGCCTGCGCGGCCACACCGCCGAACAGCACGGCGCTGACCGCGAGTGCGGTGGCAGCCGCGCGCCGTCCTCGGAACAAGGTCACGTTTGTCTCCCACAGGTTGGTGCTGACGCCACCGTTGTATCCGAAGAGGATTGTTCGGTGTCGGAGAACCCGCGGAAAACAACGGATGTCAACGCAGAAGTTGCCCGAAGACCGTGCTGAAGAAGTCGTCGAGGGGCTGGTCGTTCTTGACCACCTTGGAGCGCAGCAGGGCGCCTTCCCAGGCGTCGAGGATGTAGCGGCCGAGCACGTCCAGGTCGGCGTCGGTGCTGGTCTCGCCGGCTTCCCGGGCCGCCCGCAGCGTGGCGGAGATGCCCTCGGCCCAGCCTCCGAGGCTGGCTCGCACCTGGGCCCGCATGGGTTCGCTGTGGTCGGCGAGCTCCTCGCCCATGTTGCCGATCATGCAGCCGCGCGTGTAGCCGTTGCCGACGAGCACGTCGCCCATGATTCGGAACTGGGCCCGCAGCTTCTCCAGGGGCGTCAATTCTGGATCGATGACCGAGTTCCACTCGGCTTCGGCCGTGTACTTGGCCACCACTTCGACGGCAAGGTCCTCCTTGCTCTTGAAGTGGTTGTAGAACGAGCCCTTGGGCACGCCGGCGGCCCGCGTGATGGTGTCCACCGAGCACGCGGCGAAGCCGATGCGGTGGAACTCGCGGAGCGCGGTCTCCACGATGACGTCCCGGACGCTGTGACGCGGCATCCCTTCAATATGACTAGTCGTCTTGGCCCGTGTCAAACGCGGCCCGGGTGAGAATGGCCGCATGACCGACCTGCTCCCCGTCGAGCCCCTGACCCGGCTGCGCGAGCGGCGCAGCGCCAAGTGGCGCACGTACGGCCCCGAGGTGCTGCCCCTGACCATCGCCGAGATGGACTTCGCCCTGCCCGACGCCGTCAAGACCGTGCTGGCGGAGGCGGTCGAGCGCTCGGACACCGGCTACGCCATGCCCACCGACGGCCTCGGCGAGGCCCTGTCCGCCTTCGCCGAGCGGCGCTGGGGGTTGCGGATCGACCCGGCGGCGGTCACCGCGGCCACCGACGTCAGCACCGGCGTCGTCGAGATGCTGCGGCTGTTCACCACGCCCGGCGACCGGGTCGTGATCAACACGCCCGTGTACCCGCCGTTCTTCGACTGGCTGAACGAGGCCCGCGCCGAGCTGCACGAGGTGCCGCTCAAGGACGGCTGGCAGCTCGACCTCGCCGCCCTCGACCGGGCGTTCGCCACCGGGCCGGCCGCCTTCGTGCTGTGCAACCCGCAGAACCCGGTCGGCCGCGTCCACACGCCCGAGGAGCTGGCCGCCGTCGTCGAGCTGGCCACCCGGCACGGCGTGCCGGTGATCAGCGACGAGATCCACGCCCCGCTGGTCCTGCCCGGCGCGACGTTCACGCCGTTCCTGTCCGTGCCCGGCGCGGCCGAGATCGGCGTCTCCGTGATGTCCGGCAGCAAGGCCTTCAACCTGGCCGCCCTCAAGTGCGCCATGATCGTCACGGCCTCGCGGCGCATGGCGGACGTGGTGGCGAAGCTGCCGCCGGACACCCGCTGGCGCACCGGGCACTTCGGCGTCCTGGCCTCGACCGCCGCCTACACGCACGGCGACGCCTGGCTCGACCGGCTGCTGCTCACCCTGGACGACCGCCGCTCGCTGCTGACCAAGCTGATCCACGACCGGCTGCCGTCGGTGAGCTGGCGTCCGCCGCAGGCGACCTACCTGGCCTGGCTCGACTGCCGCAGCTCGGGCAGCGGAACCGCGCCGCGTGACCTGTTTCTCGGCGCCGGAGTGGCACTGGAGCCGGGAACGAGGTTCGGTGAGCACAGCGGCTACGTCCGGTTGAACTTCGGCACCAGCGCCGAGGTCCTGGAGCTGGCCGTCGACAGGATGGCGAGTGCTCTCTGACGGTGAACTGGTGCGGGCCGCGCGCGGCGGCGACGTGGGCGCGCTCGGCCTGCTGCTGACCAGGCACGAAGCCGGCATGCGGGCGGTCGCGCTGAGCATTCTCGGTTACGGCCCGGACGCCGAGGACGCCGTGCAGGACGCCTCGCTGGCCGCCCTGCGGCGGATCGGCGACCTGCGTGACCCCGAGTCGGTCGGGCCCTGGCTGCGGATGATCGTGCGCAACGCGTGCCGGGCGCGGCTGCGCACGACCCGGACCGTCGTGCCGGTGGCCGACCCCATGCCGCCGGCCGATCCGCTCTCGCCCGACCGCATCCTGGACAGCCTCGCCTCCCGCGACTGGATCTGGCACGCCGTGAACGAACTCACGCCTTCGTTGCGGCAGACGGTGCTGTTGCGCTACTTCACGGACGTCAACTCGTACGAGCAGATCGCCGCCATCCTGGAGGTGCCGGTCGGCACCATCCGCAGCCGGCTCAACCAGGCCCGAGGCAGGCTGGCCGAGGCTCTGCGGGCCACCGCCGACCACGCCCACGTCGACGCCGGCGCGGTCAACGCCGCCTCGGCCCGTGAGGCCGTCGAGACGCTGGAAGTGGCCGAACAGGGCGACTTCCCGGCGCTGGTGGCCGACCGCTGGCTGCCCGAGACCGAGTTCATCGCCGGCAACGGCCTGATCCGCGGCGGCCGCGACCTGCTCACGTTCGGCATGGACAAGGACCTGACCGAGGGCGTGCACCAGCGGTTCGTGCAGGCCGTCGAGGGCCGGGACGTGACCATCTGGACCATGGACCTGATCAGCCCGCCCGACGACCCCGAGCACTGCCCGCCCGGCGTGGTCTGGGTGATGACCCGCCGCGAGGGCCGCTTCGCCAGGATCCGCCTGTTCCATCCGGTGTGACCGCCGTCACTCGAATCGGATCGAACTTTCCGCTCCGCCCCGAATCGTGTGGGCATGACCCTCACCACGCACGTCGTCGAGCTGGACGGCGTCAAGCAGCGCTACCACATGGCCGGCAGCGGCCCCATCTGCGTCGCCCACTCCGGCGGCCCCGGCATCGCCTGGGAGTCCCTGCGGATGCGGCCGCTCGAAGAGCATCTGACCATGGTCTACGTCGAGCCGATCGGCACCGGCGAGTCCGGGCGGCTGGCCGACGACGCCGACTACACGCTCGACAACTACGTGCGCTACCTGCACGCCGTGGTCCAGGACCTGGACGCCGGCCCGGTCGTGCTGCTCGGCCACTCGCACGGCGGCTTCGTCGCCCTCAAGTACGCGCTGGCCCATCCCGTCGACGCGCTCGTGCTGTACGACACCTCGCCCGTGACCGGGGCGGAGTTCTTCGGCGATGCCGTGGCCAACCTCCAGCACGCCGGCAACGAGATCCTCGCCGCGTTCACCTCGCAGCACGCCGCGATGACCGACGAGGAGCTGACCGGGGTGCTCCAGACCATCCTGCCGGCCTACTTCGCCGACTGGCGGGTGGAGTTCGAGTCCTTCCGGGCGGCGTGCAAGATCTGGAGCGCGCCGTCTCGTGGCCAGGACGTGCCCTACGACGTCCGTGACCGGCTGCCCGAGATCACCGCGCCGGCCCTGGTGATCGTCGGCGACAAGGACCCCATCTGCGGCCCGCCGTGGGCCCGCCAGCTGCACCAGGGCCTGCCGTCGTCCCGGCTGCGGCTGATCGAGCAGTGCGGCCACATCGCGCATGTGGAGCGGCCGGAGGTGTTCTACCCCGAGGTGCTCAAGTTCCTGTCGTGAGGACGCAGGCGGGACGCTGCCTGGTGTTCAGCGTCCCGCCACTGGTCCCGCCGACCGGTCACGTTCGACGATCGTCGGATGAACCGTCTCGGCGCGTACCTGACCGCACTGACCACAGCCTCCGCCCTGATCGCCAGCCCCGCCGCGAGCCAGCCGTTCGCGAGTTCGGTGTTCCTGGCCACGCACAACAGCTACTCCGGCAACGTGGACGGGGCCAAGAACTCGATCCCGTACCAGCTCGACCACGGCGTCCGGTTCGTCGAGCTCGACGTGCACGACAACGACTACGCCGCCAACCACGACTACTCCGTCGGGCACAGCGGGCCCGGGGACCTGGTCGACCACGCCGGCAATCCCGCGTCCAACCTGCTGCACGACTGGCTCGCGGTCATCGCCGGCTGGTCTGCCGCGCATCCCACGCACGCGCCGCTGGTCGTCATGCTCGATCTCAAGGACGATCTCACCGACAACTACAGCTTCGCCGCCGGCAACCTGACCGCTGTGAACCAGGAACTCCAGTCCGCCTTCGGTTCGAGCATCCTGCACCCGGCCGATTACGTCGGTTCGCCCTCGGTCGACTCCCTGCGCGGGCGCGTCCTTCCGCTGCTGTCCGGCGACGCCGGCACCCGCACCGAGTACAAGCGGGACGTCGGCTATCACCCCGCCGTGGCGATCAACAGCCACGGCCAGATCGTCGAGGTCCACGACTCCGGCGCGGGCGCGCTCTGGTACTGGACCGGCACTGTCGCCGCCGACGGCACCGTGAACTGGCTTCGTCACGGCAAATACGACAGCGGCACCACTCCCGCCGTCGCCCTGAACGACGCCGGCCAGCTCGTCGAGGTGCACCAGTCGCAGACCGCCAGCACCCTCTGGCACCACGTCGGTCAGCTCGGTTCCGACGGCGAGATCACCTGGCAGGCCAGCCATCAGTACGACAGCGGCGTCACGCCCACGGTCGCCTTCAGCGGGAGCGGCCTGGTGGAGATCCACAAGAGCCAGAGCAGCAGCCAGAACTGGACCTGGAACGGCACGTTGTCCGGCAGCACCGTCTCGTGGACCGGCAACGCCAAGACCTCCAACGCCCTGCTGCCCAGGTCTTCCGCCTCCGCCGCCGGCCGCAGCATCTCCGTGTACACCGGCGCCGACGGCCCCACCGAGGCCCAGACCTTGCGCTACACCACTTCCGGCGTCACCGGCGGCCGCATCCGTTACCAGCAGACCGCTTTCGACGAGTTCCAGGCCGGCGACAGCGCCACCCTGCAGCAGGGCGCTGTCTTCTATGCCGCCACCGCAACGAATTCGTCGTTCATCGTCTCCGCCCGCCAGTCCGGCCACCTCGTCCGCGGCTGGGACTTCGACTCCGCCTCCGACGCCACCACCCCGCTGGCCAACTACCCGGCCTCGAACACCCCTTGGGCCCCGTGGTACCAGTCCCTAACGGCCGACGCCGTCCAGTAACCCCCATGCAGGGAAGGACGCCTTACCCTCGTTGAACGCGGGTAAGGCGTCCTTCCCTGCATCAAGGGCCCTCCGGCTGGCGGGCGCGGCTGGGGGCGACGCGGGGCGGCTCGTTCGGCATCTTCGGGTACACGGGCGGCCAGGGCGCGTCCATCAGCCCGGCGGCCATGTCCCGCTCGGACCGCTCCAGCAACGGCTCCAGGGACTGTGGCGCGTCGTTCATGCCGGCCCACGCATCGCCCTGCGACGCCAACAACGCCGGCACGGTCTGAATGGTCAGGGCATCCGGGTCAACGTCGGGCAGCCGATCCCACGCGATGGGGGTCGACACCTGACCGCCGACCCGCGGCCGCGCGCACCAGGCCCCGAAAACGGTCTTGTGCGGTGCGTTCTGGTTGAAGTCGACGAACACCCGTTGGCCCCGCTCCTCCTTCCACCACTTGGCAGTGATCAACGAAGGGTGTCGGCGCTCCAGCTCACGGGCCAGGGCGACGGCGCCGGCCCGCACCTGGTAGCCGTCCCACCGCTCGGCCAGCCGGACGTAGATGTGCAGGCCACGGGAGCCGGTGGTCTTCAGGTACGCCGTGATGCCGCACTCCGCCAGGAAATCCCGCACCAGCAGCGCCGCCTCGGCGATCTGGGTGAAGCCGATGCCGGGGGAGGGGTCGAGGTCGATGCGGAGCTCGTCGGTGACCTCCGGGTTGGCGGCATGGACGGGCCACACGTGGAAGCCGAGGCAGCCGATGTTCACCGCCCACAACACATGCGCGAGATCGGCCGCCACCAGGGCGTCGCTGGTCGTGCCGTTGGGCGTGGAGACGACGGTGGTCTGCAGCCACGGCGGCGCGGACCTGGGCACCCGCTTCTGGAAGAAGGACTTGCCGCCGGCGCCGTCGGGATAACGCTCCAGCAGCAACGGCCGCCCGCGCACGGTGTCGAGGAACGGCCCGGCGACGGCCTGGTAGTACTGGACCAGATCGAGCTTGGTCGCCCCGATCTTGCCGAAGAACACCTTCTCCGGATGGGTGATCTCCACGCCCTCGACGATCATGTCCGGAACAGCGCCTTCAACTCGGCCGGGGCGATCTGGTCCAGCTGCGAGTAGGTGCACGACTCGGGCGTCCGGTCGGGTCGGAACCGGACCAGCCGCCCGCCGTGCCGCAGCCGCCCGGCCATCACGTGCTCGTACCGGACCTCGGCCACCAGCTCGGTCCGCAGCGGCTCCCAGCTGAGGTCCTTGCCGGCGCTCCACCGGCTCTGCCCGCCCGGCATCCGCCCACCGGCCTCGGACTGCGCCACGGCCCAGCCCCGCCACGGATGCGTCTCCAGGGCGTTCTCCCGCAACGGGGCCAGCTCGTCGACGAGCTCCTTGCGCCGGGCGGCGGTCATGCTGCTGGCCACGCCGACGTGGTGCAGCGTGCCCTCGTCGTCGTACAGGCCGAGCAGCAGCGACCCGACGCCGTTTCCGTCCTTGTGCCACCGGAATCCGGCCACCACGCAGTCGGCGGTCCGCTCGTGCTTGACCTTCCACATCACCCGCTTGTCCTGCTCGTACGGCAGATCGCCGGGTTTGGCCATCACGCCGTCGAAGCCCGCGCCCTCGAACCGGGTGAACCAGTCCCGCGCGACGTCCGGGTCACGGGTCAGCGGCGTGATGTGGATACGCGCGAGGTCGCCGCCGATCGCGCCCTCCAGCAGCTCCCGCCGCCGTGCGAACGGCTCCTCCATCAGGTTGTCGTCGCCCAGCGCGAGCAGGTCGAACGCCACGAAGCTGGCCGGCGTCTCCACCGCCAGCTTGCGCACCCGCGACGCCGCCGGATGCAGCCGGTTCTGCAGCGTGTCGAAGTCCAGGCCGTCGCCGGTGACCACGACGATCTCGCCGTCCACCACGCACCGCGGCGGCAGCACCTCCAGCAACAGGTCGACCAGCTCCGGAAAGTACCGGGTCAGCGGCCGGTCGTTGCGCGAGCCGAGCTCCACCTCGTCGCCGTCGCGGAACACGATGCAGCGGAAGCCGTCCCACTTGGGCTCGAACAGCAGCCCCTCGGCGGTCGGCACTTCGTGCACGGCCTTGGCGAGCATCGGCCGCACCGGGGGCATCACTGGAAGGTCCACAGCCGGTCACGATAGGGCGTGACCGGCCGTATCGCCTGGTGACAGCGCTGTCAGAGCTCAGAGTGACCGGTCTGGTCCAGCTGCGTGTCCGCCACCGGCCGGCTGGTGGTCACCCGGAAGTCGGACACGTCGTCCAGCACGAAGGTCGGCGTCCCCGGGGCCTTGTCCGCCTTGACGTGGTGGAAGTCGGCGTCGACGACGTCCCGCAGCGCGAACGCGGGCCGCAGGTCCTGCTGCTCGTAGCGGACCTCGACGTTGTCCAGGGTGACCCCGTCGACGTGGCGGAGGAAGAAGCCGAACGCCGGCAGCGGGCCGAACATGCTCGGCTCGGGGTAGGCGTTCTCCACCTCGGGCGGGTTCTCCGGGATGCCGTTCATGGTCAGTCCGCCGACCATGTGGTGGCGCACGTTGCTGATCCGCACGTCCTCGATGCGGTGGCCCGGAATGCCGGCGATGGCCGACGGGTAGCGCGGGTCGGAGTTGTGCGCGATGACGTTGGCGATGCTGACCCGGCGCAGCGTGCCGACCGGAATGCCGGCGGGGCCGCGCATGCGGGAGCCGAGCCGGAAGAAGATCGGCATCTGCACGTCGCGCATGGTGATGTTGCTGACCGTGATGTCCTCCAGCGCGCCGCCGTCCACGGTCTCGAAGGCCAGCCCGCGGCAGTGCTCGAAGACCACGTTGGAGATGGCGATGTTCTTGAAGCCGCCGTTGGACTCGGTGCCGCACTTGATCCGGCCCGTGCGACCGAACGCGGCCGTCCTGTACGTGCCGTCGACCAGTGTGCCCAGGTCGTAGCCGCTGACGAAGCAGTTGTCGATGGTGACGTTCTCGGTGTCACGCACGTAACCCAGCGCGTACGAGCTCTTCAGCACGATCGCGTCGTCGGCCGGGGAGTTCACCGTGGTGTTGGAGATGCGGACGTTCTTGCAGCAGTCGATGTCGATGCCGTCGCGGTTGGTGTCGATCACGACGTTGTCGATGCGGAAGTTGTCCACGCCGGTGGGCAGGATGCAGAAGTGCCCGCCGTTGACCATGGTGACGTCCCTGACCACCACGTTGCGGCACAGCTTGAGCGCGATGGCCTTGTTGCCCTGCAACGGCTGCGACTCCTGGCTGCCCCCGCTGACCAGGCCCTTGCCGTCGATGGTGCCCGGTCCGCCGATGGTCACGTTGACCAGGTTCTCGCCCCAGATCAGGCTGTTGTGCCAGTGGCTGTGCCCGAAGTCCTGGTAGCTGTTGCCGGCGCCGGGCAGCTCGGCCGGGTCGTAGCCCTTGCCGTTCGCCGGCGCCGCCGCCAGCAGCGTGGCGTTGTGCGCGAGGTAGAGCGCCACATTGCTCTTGAGGTGCACGGAGTAGCTGGCGTACGTGCCGGCCGGGAAGAACACCGTCCCGCCGTGCTTGGCCGCCGCGTCGACGGCGCGGTTGATCGCCGCGGTGTCGATCGTGACGCCGTCGCCACGGGCGCCGAACTCCGTGACGTCGAACAGTTTCGCGGCCGGCTTGGCCGGCTCCGCGGCGGCGGTGCCGGCCAGCGGCAAGGCCATCCCGGCCGCGCCCGCGGCCCCCAGCGTGACGATGCGACGACGACTCACCCGGTCCATGGCACGGAGGCTACAAACGTTTACATCCTGTTTCAATAGGCCGTTCGCAACGGTAGCCGGGAGACACCTGTCATGGTCGGCGACGGCAGCGGCGTCGGCGGGTCGGCCGGGTCGGTGCGCAGCACCGGAAAGCGGTCGAGCAGCAGGTTCAGCGCGATCCGGCCCTCCAGCCGGGCCAGCGGCGCGCCCAGACAGAAGTGGACGCCCCGGCCGAACGACAGGTGCGGGTCGGAGTCACGGGTCGGGTCGAACTCGTCCGGACGGGCGAACACCCGTGGGTCCCGGTTGGCCGCGCGCGGCCACAACAGCACCATCTGGCCGGCCGGGATGACCTGTCCGCCCAGTTCGACCTCGGCCTTGGTGACCCGGGCCAGCAGGGTGAACGGAGGCCGCAGCCGCAGCGACTCCCCGATGGCGCCCGGCAGCAGCGATCGGTCCGCGCGGATTCTCGCGGCCTGCTCGGGATGTTCGTCCAGGCACAGCACGGTGTTGCCCAGCAGCATAGTCGTGGTGATGTGCCCGGCGAGCAGCAGCAGCGTGGCGAAGTTGACCACCTGGCCGTCGGTCAGGCGCTCCCCGTCCACCTCGGCCTGGACCAGCTCGGTCAGCAGGTCCTGGCGCGGCCTGGCCCGTCGCTCGTTGGCGTGTTGGTTGAGGTAGTCGACCATCGGCTGGACATCCCGTGCCAGCTTCTCGAAGCGCCGGGCCTGATCGCCGTTCTCGTCCTTGGCGGTGAACCCTATGTCGTCGGCCGTCAGGACCTCCGCCCACTGCCGGAACAGGTCCCGGTCGCTCGCCGGCACGCCCAGCAGCTCGGCGATGACGATCACCGGCAGCGGATGGGCCAGCTGCGACACCAGTTCCAGGTCGCCGTCCACGTCGTCGAGCAACTCGGTGGTCAGCGCCGCGATGCGCGGCTCCAGGCCGGCCACGACCTTGGGTGTGAAGGCGTGGCTGACCAGGGTGCGTAGTTTGCGGTGGTTCGGCGGATCCATCTGCACGAGGTTGCCGTCATTGACCATCTCGCTGCCCGGCCGGTCGCCGGTGATCAGGCGGGAGACGTCGGAGGAGAACGTCGCCGGGTCGTTCAGCGCCGCCAGGGCCTCCGGGTGGCCGAACACGTTCCAGGCGCCGGTGCGCTCGTCGAGCTGGACGGTGGCGTTGTCGTTGGTGGTCATGGGTTTCACGGTGGCCGGGGCCGGTTGTGCGGCGGTTTCAGGCCGGTTTCACGGGGTGTCAACTACGCATATGTGCGTATGTCATGGGGTGGTGGCGGTGCCGACAATGCCCGCGTGGCGTTGATCAGGATCGGTACGGCGCCAGCGCCGCGACTGACGGAGACCTTCACCCTGCCCCTGCCGGACGGCGGCCTGCACAGCGTCGTTGTGCTGCCCGACGGCGACACCTGCGTGGTCAGCGCCGAGAACGACGGCACGCTCTACCTGGTGTCGTTGGCCGAGGGGCGGGCTTTCGACCGGCTCGTCGGGCATGTGGGGCCGGTGAACAGCCTGGCGCTGGCCGACGCCGGCCGGCTGCTGCTGTCGGCGTCCGACGACGAGTTCATCCGGGTGTGGGACACGCGGACGTGGCAGACCGTCGCCGTGCTGGCCGGGCACAGCGGGCACATTCGCTCCGTCGCCGCGCAGGGCATGGTCGCCGTGTCCGGTGGGGAAGATCGCACCGTACGGGTGTGGGACCTGGGTTCGGCCACCTGTATGGCCGTCCTCGACGACCATGTGTCCAGTGTGGACCATGTCGCCGTCAGTCCGGACGGGGCGATCGCCGCCTCGGCCGGGCGGGACAACCAGGTCCTGTTGTGGGACCTGGACGGCCTGCGGCTGTCCCGTGAGCTGTACGGGACGCCCCAGTTCATCCGGGAGATGCCGAACATGGGACGGATGGGGGACACGTGGATCCTGTGTGGACGCAACGACACCGGCCGGGGGCATGAGGAAGCGCCGACGGCGTTGCTGTTCGGCGACTCCTGCCTGTACACGGCGGCCGGCGAGGTGATCTGCTGGGATCTGGCCGACGACTCCGAGGTCGCCCGGTTTCCTCGGCAGGGGTTCATCAACACCCTTGGCGTGTATGGGGAATTCGTGGCCGCCGGGTCGCTGCACGGCATACGCGTGTGTGGCAAGGACGGGGTGCTGGCGACGTTCGGGGTGGAAACCGGGCGGGTCGTCGATCTCGCCTACCTGCCGGACGGCCGGCTGGTGACTGCCCACGAGCGCGGTTCCCTCAAGCTGTGGCCCGCTCTGCGTGGCGATGAGCAGGACGGCGGCCGGCACCACTCGAACGTCACCGACATCGTCACCTCCGGCGACGGTTCCTTGGCCGCCAGCCTCAGCCTGACCGGCGAGGTTCTGTTGTGGGACGTGGCTTCCGGCGCAGTCATCGCCGTTGTCGACAGCAGCGATGTGCCGTGTGAGCCGGTGTTCCTTCCCGACGGCACCTTGGTGGTCGCCGAGCGCGCCAAGCTGCATCTGGTGTCACGGGACGGAAGCCAGCGGATCCTGCTGCCGGCCGGCGGGGAGGCGAACATCGTCTCCGTGGCCGTGGTGGACGACCGTTCGCTGTTGGTCGTCCCGTACAGCGCGCCGCCCCAGCTCTGGTCCCTGGACGGTCCCCAGCGCGCTTTTGTCGGCGCGTCGGGCAATGGCGTCCGTTTCCCGTCGTTGATCGTCGACGGGCTTGCCCTGGTTCCGTCCGCGCTCCCGTCCGAGCATCCCCTGATCGGTGGCCTTTCCGTCAACGTGACCGGGGTTCCCGCCTTGCAGTGCTGGGATCTCGCCTCCGGTGAACTCCGGTGGACCCGCCACGGCCGGATCACCACCGAGCTCGTGTGGGCCACCTACTGCTGGACCGTCCGGCTGGCCGACGGCGCCGTCGCCACTCCCGGCGAGCTCGGCGACGAGACCTCCCTGATGCTGCTCGACGCCGCGACCGGCGACACCCACCAGGAGTTCTTGCTGCCCAAGGGCTACAGCCACCCTTGCGTCGAACTGGTCGACGGCGCCCTGCTTTTCGTCGACCACGACGAGCTCGTCAGCACCGTGTGGGGCATCGACCCCGACGAGGACGTTCTCCGGCCCCGCCTTCAGTTCCCTCGCTCCCGGGCCCTGTGCCTGGTGCCGGACCGAAACCTGGTGGTGCGCCTGGGGGAGCAGCACCTGTACGCCCATCGGCTGAGCTCCGGCCGTGCGGTGTGCGAGGTGCGGTTGCCGGCGGACGCCGCGTGCCTGGCCATGGCCGGCGACGTGGCGGTGGTGGGCGATCGTGACGGCGGGGTGCACTTCTTCCGGGTCGAGCTCGACTGAGGGCTCACCAGGCGACGGGCAGGGCCTCCACGCCGTAGACGGGGTTGGTGGTGCGGAAAGCGATTTCCGATGACGGCACCGCGAGGCGCAGCGTGGTGAAACGGCGGAACAGGGCGGGGAAGGCGACCGCCATCTCCAGGCGGGCCAGCGGGGCGCCGACGCAGTGGTGGATGCCGTGGCCGAAGGCGACGTGCGGGGCGGGCTTGCGGGTGAGGTCGAAGCGGTCGCCGTCGGGGATGAAGGCGGCGTCCCGGTTGGCCAGGTGCATCAGGCACAGGACGAACTCGCCGACCTCCAGGCGGTCGCCGCCGACGGTGAGCTCGGTGACGACCTCGCGCGGCACTCCGAAGTGGACGACCGACAGGTAGCGCACCAGCTCCTCGACGCCGCCCTCGACCACGGCCGGATCGTCCCGCATGAGGGCGAGCTGGTCGGGATTCTCCAGCAGCAGCAACGAACCGAGGCCCAGCATGTTGGACGTGGTCTCGTGGCCGCCGATCAACAGCATGCTGGCCAGCCCGACGAGCTCCGCGAAGGACAGGTCGTCGCCGTGCTGGGTGATCAGGGCGCCGATCAGGTCCTCGCCGGGGGCCCGCTGGTGCTGCCGCACGAGCTCGGACAGGTACTGGCCCATCTCCTCGCCGGCCCGCGTGCGCTCCTCCAGCGGGATGGCGAAGTCCAGCTGGCTGCGGGTCAGGCTCTGGAAGGCGGCCCGGTCCGAGTAGGGCACGCCCAGCAGCTCGCAGATCACCAGCGACGGCACGGGCAGCGCGAACTCGGCCACGAGGTCGACGCCGGGACCGGCGGCGGCCATGGCCGACAGGGCTTCGTCGACGATCTCCTCGATGCGGGGGCGCATGGCCCGCATGCGGCGCAGGGTGAACTCGGGGCTGAGCATACGGCGCAGGCGCGTGTGCGCCGGCGGGTCGTAGCCGAGGATGAAGCCGACGTCCTCGGTTCCCTGTAACCGCGACTGGGCGCCGTTGCTGAACTCGACGGAGTTGCCGAGCACGGCCCGCACGTCCTCGTGCCGGACGGCCAGCCGGGCCGGGCCGAACAGCGACGTGATGCGGGGCAGACCCGGCCGGGCGGCCACCTCGCGCAGCGCGGCCGAGGGGTCGAAGCGGTCGCGGGTCATCTCGAGGGGAGTGGTCATGCGGGCGGCCCCCATAAGCGGTAGTGAGCTCTCAGTTGAGCCTAGCAAAGTGAGAGCGCGCTCTCGGTGCTAGCATCGCCGCGTGCCGGCGTCACGGAACTCCGCAGGTCAGCGGGCTGCTCGCACGGACGCCCGGCGCAACGCCGAGCGGATCCTGGCGGTGGCGCACGAGGTGTTCGGCCAGCGGCGGCACGACGTCCCGCTGGAGGAGATCGCCCGCCGCGCCGGCGTGGGCCCGGCGACGCTGTACCGGCACTACCCCAGCCGGGACGACCTGGTCGCGGCCGTCGTCCGCGAGCGGTACCTCGAACACGTTGCCCCCATCCTGGACGAGGCGGACACGGACCCGGACGCGCTGCGCGGCCTGCTGCGCTGCTTCGAGGCCGCCCTGGAGATCCACGCCACGGACCTGTGCGCGGCCACCACCCGCGGGCTCCCGGCCGTGGCGGACGGCCTCTCCCGCGCATTCTTCCACC
Organism: Kutzneria sp. NPDC051319; assembly: GCF_040682195.1. Taxonomy (NCBI): domain Bacteria; kingdom Bacillati; phylum Actinomycetota; class Actinomycetes; order Pseudonocardiales; family Pseudonocardiaceae; genus Kutzneria; species Kutzneria sp. NPDC051319. The sequence continues at coordinate 215,361 of NZ_JBFBAM010000011.1, forward strand.
ACGTGGCCCGGGTCCTCGCCCGCGCACAGGAACAAGGCAGCGTGCGGCAAGACATCGGCCCGGCCGATCTGCCCCGGCTGCTGTCCATGGTCTGCGCCACGGTCCCCTTCGACGAGCACGATGGGTGGCGCCGCTACCTCGCGCTGCTGGCCGATCTGCTGCGGAGTGCGCCCACGGCGCCGCTGCCGCCCCTGGGACCCGGAAACAGTTGACGGACGGCAGGTAGTCCCGGGCGCAGCCGTGTCGCCCCGGCGGGACGGCCAATATGCTCGCCGAATGACCAGCTTGCAAGGGCTGTGGTCCACGCCCGCGGCGCTGCGTGCGGTGCGCGCGACCGTGGTGGTGCCAGGGCTGTTCGCGTTCTGCTACACCGTGCTCGGCGACCTCCAGGTGGCGACGTTCGCGGCGTTCGGCGGATTCGCGACGCTGGTGCTGGCCGCCTTCGGGGGCCGCGCCGGGGACAAGGTGGTGGCCCACCTGGGCCTGGCCTTGGCCGGCAGCGCCTTGATCGTCGTCGGCACGGCGGTGAACCAGTCCGTGCTGGTGGCGTCGCTGGTGACGCTGCCGGTGGTGTTCCTGGTGCTGTTCGCGGGCGTGGGCGGCCCGAACGCCGCCTCGGGCAGCACGGCGGCGCTGCTGGCCTACGTGCTGCCGGCGGCATCGCCGGGGACGATGGCCATGCTGCCGGAACGCCTGGCCGGCTGGTGGCTGGCGTCGATCGTGGGCACGGCGGCGGTGCTGGCGCTGTCGCCGCGGCCGCCCGGCGCGCTGCTGCGGCTGGCGGTGGCCAAGAACGCCCGCGCGCTGGCCGACCAGCTCAACGCGGCGCTGAGTGGAGACCGTGACCCGAAGTTCCGGCAGCGCTCGCTGGAGTGCAAGCACAACCTGCTGAGCACCTTCACCTCCACGCCGTACCGGCCGACCGGGCTGGCCGCGGCGGACCAGGCGCTGGACAGCCTGGTCGGCCTGCTGGAGTGGTGCACGTCGGTGATCTGCGACAGCCTCCGCGAGTACGACGACCTCACGCACATCGACGAGGTGGAGCGCCGACTGCTGGCCGACACCGCGTCGGTGCTGCTGGACGTGGCGGCGCTGCTGACCGACGAGCCGACCAAGCCGCAGCTGGACTGCCTGGAACACAGCCTCGCCGCCAGCGTCGAGCACCTGCGACGCCTGCGCAGCGACAGCGCGGAGTTCGGCGCGGCGGTGCACCTGTCGTTCCACGCGCGCACCGCGGCCGTCGCGGCGCACACGGCGCTGGCCGACGCCCTGATCGCCGCCCACCGCGCCGACCCGGCGATCGTGTCGAACGGCCGCAGGCGTTGGTACGGAACGGATCTGGCCCAGAGCGAGCGCCGCCTGGCCGGCGTGACGACGCTCGCCAACGCGGTGTCGCGGCACGCCAACCTGCGGTCGGTGTGGTTCCTGAACAGCGCGCGCGGCGCCATCGCCTTGGCGGCAGCGGTCGCCGTCGCCGATCTCACCGGCGTGGAGCACGGGTTCTGGGTCGTGCTGGGCACGCTGTCCGTGCTGCGCACCAACGCCGCGTCCACCGGCTCCACCGTGCTGCGGGCCCTGCTCGGCACCGTGGTCGGCTTTGTCATCGGCGCCGCGCTGCTGCTGGCCATCGGCTCCAGCACCGCCGCCCTGTGGACCGCGCTGCCGCTGGCCGTGCTCGTCGCCGCCTACGCCCCCGGTGTGCTGCCCTTCGCCGCCGGCCAGGCCGCCTTCACGGTCGTCGTGAGCGTGCTGTTCAACCTGCTGGTGCCGGCCGGCTGGCAGATCGGCGTGGTGCGGATCGAGGACGTCGCCATCGGCTGCGCGGTGAGCCTGGCCGTGGGCGTCCTGTTCTGGCCGCGCGGCGCGGGGTCACTGGTCGCCGACGACCTCGCCGACGCCTTCCGCACCGGCGGCCTCTACCTCTCCGACGCCGCCCACTGGGCCCTCGGCCTGCGCCCCGACGCCCCGACCGCCTCCGCCGCCATCGCCGCCGGCAGCCGCCTCGACGAGGCCCTGCGCGGCTTCCTGGCCGAGCAGGGCACCAAGCGGGTGCCCAAGGAGGACCTCTGGCGGCTGGTCGCCGGCGCCATGCGGGCCCGCCTCACCGCCCACTCCCTCGCCGGCCTGCCCGCCGCCCCCGGCGAGCCCGACCCCCTACGGCAGCTTCTCGGCGACCACGCCGGTCAGGTCGCCGCGTGGTTCGACCACCTCGCCTCACGGCTGGACCGTGCCGACCACAGCGGCGTGCCCATGCTCGCGCCGCCGGAGCTCCGGGAACCCGTCCTACCCAACGGCGCCACCGTCCCCGACCTCTCCACGGCGCTGTGGGTCGGCGAGCACCTCAAGCACGTCACGCCGCGGCTGATGGAGCTCGTCGCCCCCGCCGGCGCGGTCGCCGCCCAACGCCACCGCGCCTGGTGGCGCTAGGTGACAACGCGCTGATCACCCGTTCCCTCACGGGCGAAGTGCGGTTCCGCCGCTTCCAGTCGCGGCACCGAGATGCCCAACCGTCGCGCTTCGGCCAGGGTGTCCCGGCATACCTCCCGCGGCTCCTCGGCGTCGGGGTCGGAGTGCGCCGTGAGGCTCACGCGCGCAGGCGCGATATGAGCAGTGAGCCAGGCGAGCACGGGGGCCGTCAGCCAGGTGGGCGCCCGGAACAGCAGCACACCGCCCCGGTGACGTCGCAGGTCGATGCCGCGCGCCTGGAGCACCGGCAGCAGCTCGCGGCCGGCCAGCAGCCCCTCGCGCAGGTCGCCCGTCACCCCGGCCAGCTTGGACAGCGAACCCAGCCGCAGGCCCTGGGAGAACAGGCCGGCGTCCGACACGAAATGGACCCACAGCCAGCCCCGGAAGTCGGGCTGTTCCTTGATCCGGAGCCCGGCCTCGCGAAACATCCGGCGCACGGCCCGTTCCCGGTCGGTCGGGGGCCGGCCGAGGGTGCCGACGACGACGGAGGGCAGCAGCGCCCCACGGAGCGTGCCGTCCTCGCCGAAACCGCCGCCGGCTTGGGGAAAGCCCCAGGCGACCTGGTCGAGGGGGAGCTCGCCGATCGCGGCGAGCGGCTCGGTCCAGATGTTGCCGAAGACCAGCACCGTGGCCTGGCCGACACGCGGGGACAGGAAGGCCGTCGCCTCCGCGAGGCGGTGGTGCGGCACGCTGAGCACGATCAGGTCGAAGTCGTGGTCCGGCTCCAGCGTCTCGCGGTAGCGCACCGGCCACTTCTCGACGACGCGCTGCCCCCACACCCGGCGCCGCCCGTCGAACAGATCGAGGTCGACCGAGTCCCCGTAGGTCGCCGCGCGACCCGGCCGGACGTAGCACTCGACGTCATGTCCCGCCTGGTGGAGGACCCAGCCGTAGACGGTCGCGATCACGCCTCGGCCGAACATCAGGATCTTCACGCTGCACCTCATGGCGTACGATCGATCTGGAGGTCATCTCCACTTTCAAAATATGGAGATCATCTCCACTTGTCAACCGGGAGCAGCGCATGACCGCCGACAAGCCACTGCGGGCCGATGCCCGGCGCAAGCGCGAGTCCCTGCTCGCCAAGGCGCGGGAGGTCTTCGACGCCGGGGACTTCTTCGACCTGCGCTTCGACGACTTCGCCCGCCTGGCCGGAGTGGGCACCGGCACGCTGTACCGCCACTTCCCCACCCGGGAGGCGCTGGCCGAGGCGGTCTACCACGGTGAAGTCGCCACGCTGTGCGACCGCGCCCGCCAGCTCCAGGCCACGCTGCCCGCGGCGGAGGCCTTGGCGACCTTCCTGCGCGGCATGGTCGACCACATAGCCGCCCACGAGGGTCTGGCCCGGACGCTGGCAACGCTCATGGCCAGCGGCTCAGGCGCCATGGCCGAGGGCAGCCGGGCGCTGGAGCAGGCCGTCACCGACCTGGTGGCCGACGCCGTCCGGGACGGCACGGTTCGCGACGACGTGGATGCCGGTGCCGTCATGATGGCGCTGCACGGCATCGGCGCGGCCCATGACCGTCCCCACTGGCGGGCCGAGGCCGACAGTGTCATCACGCTCGTGCTGGACGGGCTGCGCCGCCCGCGATGACAAGCTGCGACGGCCGAACCGGCTAGAACTGCACAGCCGGCTTGTCCTTCAGGTAGGAGTTCATGTACTGCTGCCAGATCCCGGTCGGCGCGTCCACGCCTTCCTTCATCGGCGCGAGCTCCTTGCGGTGGCCCACCCAGACGGCGGTGACCACCTGTGGGGTGTAGCCCACGGCCCAGGCGTCGGAGTTGTCAGGGGAGTCGAGGAACTCGGTCGCCCCGGCCTTGGACGCCACCTGCCGGCCGCCCTCCAGGCCGGGCCCGGTGAGCATCGACTGGGTGACCAGCTGGCTCTGCGCCGGCTCGAAGACCCGGGTGGGGGTGGCCTTCGGGTTGGCCTTGACGTCGTAGATCGGGTTGTTCTTGGTGTCGGCGATGCTGCTGATGAAGTGGGCCGGCTTGTACTGGCCGTTGGCGGCCAGCGTGGCGTAGGCCTGCGCCATGTCAAGGGGCCGCACGGGGTAGCCGCCCGCGCCGATGATGTCGCCGGTCTGCTTGCCGTCGCCGGAGGTCAGCGCCGGACCGGCCTTGCCGCCGATGACCTGGGTGGGGGCCACCCCGGCCTTCAACGCGGCGTCCTTGACCTGGAGTGGGCCGATGTCGTCGGTCATCTTGTAGAACACGGTGTTGGTGTTGTTCTTCATGGCGTCGCCGACCGTGCACTGCGGGCCGCAGTCCGCGCCGCCGAAGTTCTTGATCGACTGGCCGCCGACGACGACCGGGGCGGTGCCGTTGTACGGCGTGGCCAGGGTGATCTGGGGATTGGCGCGGATCGCGGCCATCAGCACCAGCGGCTGGAAGACCGGACCGGGCTGGGCGACGGTGTCCGCGCTGTCGGGCACGGCCTGGTCGGGATGGTCGCCGCCGAACCACGAGACGATGTCGCCGCTGGTGGGGTTGATCGACACCAGCGCGGCGCCGACGTCCGGATCGGTGGACTTCAGCGACTGGGCGGCCTTCTCGGCCAGGTTCTGCGCCTTGGGGTCGATGGTGGTGTGCACCTGGGCCCCGATGTGCCGCAGGGTGTCCTCGTCGATGCCCTCGTCCTTGGCCTCGGCCAGCACCTGCCGCACGATGAACGTCCGCGCGGGCGGCAGCGAGCCGGAGTTCGAGGGGATGGGCTTGGGCGGCGTGACGTACTTGGCCCGCTCGTCCTGGCCGAGCCAGCCGTTGGCCACCATCCGGTCCAGGGCGTGCGACCACTGCTGCTCGGTCCACTTGTCGTCCTCGCTGCGGGACGGCTGGTCGATGCAGCCGGCCAGGAACGCCGCCTGGGACGGGTTGAGCTTGTCCACGTTCACGCCGAAGTAGGCCTGGGCCGCGGCCTGGATGCCGTAGGCGCCGCGGCCGAGGTAGACCAGGTTCAGGTAGCCGGCCAGGATGTCGGCCTTGGTCTGCTGCTCGTTGAGCTTGAGCCCCCGCACCAGCTGGACCCACTGCTCGGGCAGCGACTGCGCGTCCTCGCCGGTGGCCAGCCTGACGAACTGGGTGGTGATGCCGCCCTGGCCGATGTTGGTCTCGAAGCCCTCGTCCTCGGCCGCCTCGACCGCGTGCCGCACGACCGGCGGGATCTGGTCGATGCCCACCACGGTGCGGGTGCCGCCGGTGCTCGGGCCGATGGTGGTCATCACCGAGCCGTCGGAGTAGTACACCGTCACCGTCTGCTGCTGGTCGAGGACGGCCTTCGGGTCGGGTGTGTGAACCATGCCGTAGGTGATGCCGAACGCGATGAGCGGTATCGCGACGATGACAGCGGCCACTACGTACCCGACCCGGCGCACACGACGCCAATTGATGTCAGGATGCGTGGCTTCCTCGTTCACGCCGGACTACCCCCTCACGATCGCCGGCGTCATGTCTATCAGTTGCCTGTAAGGACACCGTCAGGCGGTGGTTGTTGCGCGCCCGTCGTTCGGCGGGTTGAACCGACCGCAACGAAAAACCGCCTTGGTCCCGTAATGGGGACCAAGGCGGTTTTCCTGTGATACGCAGAACTAGCCGGCGGCGATGGTCGACCTCACCCACGAGGAGATCGTCGACGTGGAGGCGTCGCCGTAGATGGACTTGGTCCGGCCGCAGGTGTCGGCGCCGGGGCCGTCCGCGCCACGGCTGTCGCTGCCCACCAGCAAGCCGTTGACCACGGCGGGGCCGCCGGAGTCGCCGTAGCAGTCACTGCCCGACACCGTGGTGGAGAAGCACAGCTCGACGCTGCCGGTGATGCCGCCGCAGCTGCTGTCGCTGGCCACCTTGGTGGACAGCTGGCGCAGCGTGGAGCTCATCGGGCCGCAGCTGGGGGTGCCGCAGGTCTGGCCGAAGCCGTACAGCGTGACCGCGGTGCCGACCGCCGGCGAGCTGCTGGCGATCTGGATCGGGGTCTGGCTCACGGCGGAAGTCAGCTTGTACAGCGAGAAGTCGTAACCACTGCCGTTGTACTTGGGGTTGCGCACCCACTTGGAGACCCTGGCCAGCGTGCCGCCGCTGTTCAGGTTCTTCGAGCCGATGCGGATCTGGGTGGCGCCGTCGCAGTGGGCCGCGGTGAGCACCCACTGGCTGGCGACGAGCTCGCCGCTGCACCACATGCCGGAGCTGTCGCCGACGGCGGCGGCCCAGGACGGGGCGGTGCCGACGGTGGTGCCGCCGACGATGTCGGGCGTGCTGGCGGCCTGGGCCGGCACGGTCGCGATGCCGAGCAGCGTCAGGGCCATCGCCGCGACGGCGGTAAGCCTGCTGATCTTCAAGGGGCACGCCTCCACAGGGGACCGGTGGCGCCGGGTGGTCGTTCTCAGGGGTCCCGTGCGCCACAAGCGGATGTGTGCGGCCCAACGTAGAAGCAGTCGAGCGGGCCCGAACACGGCCGAAAGTCGGGTATTTCGGACGTGCCGGCCGACCCGATCTGTCAATCCGCCGAAAGGCCCGCCCAGGTCCATCGCGGCATCGGCGCGTCGGTCGGCACGGCGCTGTGCTCGGGCGTGTAGATCAGGACATCGCCGACCGCCCATTCCATGTACGCCCGCATCGCCGCGCGGAACTCCGGGTCGTCGGGCATTCCGGCGTCGTCCATCGCCGCCACGAAACAGGCCACGAACCGGCGGCCGAGGTCGTGCATGCCCTCGCCGTTGCCGGCGTGCATCCGCAGCACGGAGGAATGGTCGCCGGCCGTCGTCGAGTACGTGGGCGGGCCGCCTAGCACCTCGGCCCAGTAGGCGGCCAGCCGCGCCACGTGCTCCGGATGCTGACCAGGGTGGGAGAAGGGGTGGTTGAGCTCGGGGTCGTCGACGCAGCGACGGTGGTGCGCGGCGGCCAGCGCGAGGAAGGCCGCCTCCCCGCCGGCGTGCTCGTACAGGCTCGGACGCATGCCACGAAGCCTGGCACACCGGATGCCGGTCCGGTACGGACGTCGTTGTCCGGCGTTTTCTCGGGTCCCGGACGAACCGGTGGATCGGTTCACCCGTCTCTTTCGACGTTTTCGAAGCCGACTTGCGGCCCCGGCCGGCGGTTCGTGTGGTTGCATCTGTTCCTCACCACCGGGAAGGGATCGGGGATGTCCATCGAGCAGCGGCGTCGGGCGGTGCTGCTGCCGGCCGAGGTCGAGATCCTGCGCCGCGGCCTCGACGCGTTCGCCGAACTCGGCTACGAGGCGACTTCCGTGCGGGAGCTGGGCAATCGGCTCGGGGTCAGCCACAACTTCGTCAACGACCGCTACGGCTCCAAGAACGGCTTCTGGGAGGCCGTGGTCGACTTCGCGCTGGCCGACTGGCGCCGGCAGGTGGATCCCGTGCTGCTCAAGCACTTCGAGGATCCGGCCGAACGGCTCGCGGCGATCGTGCGGCGCTTCTACCAGATCGCCGTGCGCAGCCCGCAGCTGAGCCGGCTGATGGCGTATGAAGGGACACGGGATTCCGCCCGACTGGACTATCTGCACGAGCGGTTCCTCACACCGGTGCTGCGGCTGTGCGAGCCGTCGGTCGAGGAACTCGTTGCGGCGGGCCGAATGCGGCCCGTGCCACTGTTCCAGTTGTACTCCCTGGTCAGTGGCCCGATCGCGACGATGACCCAGGGCCCGCTGGCCCGCCGGTTCGGTGAGCGCCCGGTGAGCGACCGGGAACTGAGCGCTACCGCGGACTCCATGGCCACCATGGTGATGTCAGGACTGTTGCGCGACTGAGCATGCGATGATGGCCGCCGGGGGTGGGGTTGTTGACGCATGTTCATCCGTCGGCCGTCGTCGCACCCGAGGCCGAGCTGGCCGACGACGTGGTGATCGGACCTTACGCGGTGGTGCACGGCTGTGTGCGCCTCGCCGCCGGCGTGCGTGTCGACTCGCATGCCGTGCTGGGCGGGGATCCGCAGGACCTCGCGTTCACCGGCGGCCCGACCAGCGTGGAGATCGGGCCGGACACGGTGATCCGTGAGGCGGCGGTCGTGCACCGCTCGACCACCTCGGCGCCGACCAGGATCGGCGCCGGCTGCGTGGTGATGGGGCAGTCCCATGTCGGCCACGACTGCCAGCTCGGCGACGGCGTGGTCGTGTCGCAGGCGGTCACCCTGGGCGGGCACGTGATGCTCGGCGACGGCGCGGTGATCGGCGGCATGTGCCTGGTGCAGCAGCATGTTCGCGTCGGGCGGCAGGCCGTCGTCGGCGCGATGTCCAAGGTGACAAGGGATGTGCTGCCGTTCTGCGGCGTCGACGGCAACCCGGCCACCCACCGCGCGCTCAACGTGGTGGGGCTGAAGCGATCCGGGATGCCGCCTGGCGACTACCGCGCGTTGCGGCAGGTGTTCGACCTGTTACGCGACGGCCACGAGCTCGACTCCTGGACCGAGGGGCCCGTGGCCCAGCTGGTGGAGTTCCTGGCCGGGCCGTCGCGCCGCGGCATCAGCCCGTTTCGGCATGGCGGCGAGGCGGTGTGACCGCTTTTCGGGGCAGCCGCGACAGCACCTTCGGGGTCACGCCGGCGTAGGCCGCCGGGTCGACCGGGTTGAGCCAGTGGGACGCCCGCACCAGCGGCGAGATGGTGGCGTCCAGGTCGCCCAGCACCTCGTCGACGTTGTGCATGGAGAACGGGATGATCTTCGTGCCGCGGCAGTGGTGGGTGTCGGTGGCGACGTCCATGAACGCCAGCTGCTCGCGGACCGCCTGCCGCATCTGGTCTTCCGTCGGCAGGTCCACCGCGCCGGCGATGTCGGCGGCGATCCACACGGCCGCCATCTCGGCGTTCAACGGGCTGAAGAACGACGAGTTGTAGCCGTTGAAGTACAGCCCCGGCGCGCCCAGCGGCCGGATCTGCCGGTACAGCAGGAAGTTGCCCCGCTCGTCGAACAGGCGGTGCCGCACGTCGTCGGGCAGGAACGGGACGCCCTGGCGGAAGCCGGTCGCGCAGACGACGAGATCGGCCGGCAGCACGGTTGCGTTCGCCAGCTCGGCCATCGGCGCGCCGTCCCGGTCGAACAGGCGGGTGATGACGGTGTCGCGGTGCACGGTGATCGTGCCGTCGGCGACGCCTTCGAAGAATCCTTCGGTGGCCAGGCCGATCGCGCCCTTGACGATGTCCTCCATGTGCCCGGACGGCACGAGATTCAGCCGGGGCAGGCCGAACTGCCGCAGCGACACCGTGCCGACCGAGTTGAGCATCCGTCGCCGCAGGCCGTTGCCGGGGCCGTGCAGGAACCGCTCGAAGCCGCGCAGCCGCACGTATCGGAACAGAGCCTCGCCCATTCGGGTCAGCAGCAGCATCTTGAAGTTCACCCTGCCGGCGATCAGCCGTGGCACCTTCCACAGCAGCTGCCGGGCGACGATGTCGGTGCTGGCCGCCACCTTGCTCACCGGCACGGTCACGTCGCAGGCCGACTTGCCGTAGCCGACGACCAGCACGTGCTTGCCGCGTGCCTCCTCGACGTCGTGGAATTCCGTTGCGGCGCAGACCCTTCCGCTGAACTCGGCCTGTCCCTCAAATTCCGGCACGGCCGGCTCGCAGAACACGCCGTTGGCCACCACCAGCCGGTCGTACGCCTCGCCGTCCACCAACCACCGTTCGCCGCACGGCTCGGCCTTGCCGACCTCGGTGTTCAGCCGGGCCCTGATGCCGAACTTCTCGGCGTACGCGGCGAAGTAGGCCTGCACCTGCGCGCCGTCCGGCCATTCCGGGTAGTCGGCCGGCATGGGGAAGTCGGACAGCGAGTACTGCGCCTTGGGGCTCTGCGTCGTCACGCCCGGGTAGCGGCGGCTGCGGCTCCACACCCCGCCGACGTCCGGCGCCTTGTCGTACACGACGACCTCGTGCCCGGCCTGCATGAGCACCTTGGCGGTGGCCAGGCCCGCCACGCCGGCCCCGATGACCGCGACGCGCATCCCTCAGCCCACCTGCAGGACGATGCCGAAGTCGGCCATGATTCCCTTGAGCACGGCGACGTCCTTCGGCCCGGGCGGCAGGTCGGCCAGCGCCTGGTAGTAGTCCTCGAGTCCGGCCGGCGACACCACGGAGACCACGCGCGCCTCGTCCTTGGCCGAGTTCCGGAACGTGTGCACGATGTCGCGCGGCAGGAACAGGTAATCCCCCTGCTCCAGCACGTAGTCCTCGCCGCCCAGCATCACGTCGAGCCGGCCGGCCAGGCAGATGAACGACTCGTCCTCACGGGTGTGCAGGTGCGGCGGCGGGCCGTTGGTCTCGCCGGGCACGGCGTACTCGAACAGGGAGTACGCGCCGTGGGTGGAGTCGCCGTTGGTCTTCATGGTGATGCCGAGCCCGATGGCCGGGATCTGGCGCCCCTGCCGGTTCCGGAGCATGTAGCCGCCGCCGAGAGTCACCGTCGCCTCCCTTGCTGGCCGAATGGAACGTCACTGTGGATCTCAGCCTGGGGTGGCCGCCGGTGTGACGCAATCTCGGATCCCGCTCAGCGGGACCTGGCGTACGCCCGTGACGCGGCCGCGGCGGCCAGCCGGACCGCCGGCCCGATCCGGTCGGTCCTGATCAGCTTGCTGGGCCCGGTCACCGACAGCGCCGCCACCACGTCCCCGAGCGGCCCGAACACCGGCGCGGCCACACAGCTCACGCCGATGTTGCCTTCCTCGTGCTCGGTGGCCCAGCCCTGGTCCGGCACCGCCGTCAGCTCGCGCATCACCGCCAGCGGGTTGGTCAGCGTGCGCGGGGTGCGGCGCGGAAGACCGGCGGACAGCACCGTGCGCACGGTGTCCGGGTCGCAGTAGGCCAGGATGGCCCGGCCCAGTGCCGAGCAGTACGCCGGGATCGTGCCGCCGGCCTGCTCCAGCATGGGCATCGGCCGGTGCCCGGTGATCCGCTCCACGACCAGGATCTGGGTGCCGTCCAGCACGCCCAGCTGCACGGTGGTCTTGGTGGCGTGGTGCAGGTCCTGGAGGAACGGCAGCACCGACTCGCGCAGCTGGTGGCGGATCGGGGCCAGGCTGGAGATCTCGAACAGCCGGTTGCCGACCCGGTAGCGGTCCTGCGGCTTGTCCAGCCAGCCGAGCCGGATCATCTTGTCCGCGGTCCGGTGCGCGGTGGACCGCGGCAGCCCGGACCGCTCCACCAGCGCGGCCAGCGTCAGCTCCCGGTGGGTGGCGTCGAAGGCGCCGAAGATCGCCGCCGCCCGGTCGAGGCCGCCCACGCCGTCCCGCTCAGCGGGACTCAACGTTGTCCCCGGCTGTCCATGGCGGCCAGGCTAGCGCTTGCCGCACTCACTGGGGAGGCCGTCATCGCCACACGAATCGCACTGGTCGGAGGTGGGGCCGCCGGCATCGGCCATGCCGCCGCGGCCCATCTGCTGCGCCAGGGCCTCGGCGTTGTCCTGGCCGGGCGGCACGCCGACACACTCGCCGCCGCCGCGGACAAGCTGCGCGCCGACAGCACCGGGCCGGTCGACACGCTCGTGCACGACGTGTCCCGACTGTCCGATGTGGACGCCGCGCAGGCCGTGCAGCACGTGGAGGAGACGCACGGCTCCCTGGACGTCCTGGTGCTCAACGCCGGCGGTCCGCCGCCCGGGGGCATCCTGGAAGTCACCGACGAGCAGTGGCTGCGTTCGTACGAGCTCCTTCTGCTGGGCCCGTTGCGACTGGCCCGGGCCGCGCTGCCGGCCATGGCCGTGCGTGGCTTCGGTCGGGTCGTCCTCGTGACGTCCGCCGCCGTCCGCCAGCCGCAGCCCGATCTGGCCATCTCCGTCGTGCTGCGCTCCGCCGCCACCGCCGCGGCGAAGCTCCTGTCCCGTGAGTACGCCGCCAACGGCGTCACCGTGAACTGCGTGGCCCCCGGCGCGACCGCGACCGACCGTCGGGTCGAGGTCCTGGCCGCTCGCGCCGCGTCGGTCGGATCGAGCGTCGAGAAGATGGCCGCCCTCGACACTCTGGACGTCCCCGCCTCGCGGCCCGCGACCGCCGACGAGATCGGCGCGGCGGTGGCGTTTCTGGCTTCCCGCGCGGCAAGTTATGTGAACGGGACCGTGCTCACGGTCGACGGCGGCAGGACGGAGACGATCTGATGGCCCAGTCCGGACCGGATTTCAGCATGGCCGAATTCCTCGGCGCCGTCAGCGACACCATGCGGCCCAGCGACCTGCGGCCCATTGTCGTGCACGCCGACGAGGTGGAGCGGCTGCCGGCCGACCAGGTGCACAACCCGACCACGCTGTCCATCGCCGGCAAGCTGCCCACCGCGTCGTTCGAGATCTTCCGCCAGACCATTCCGCCGGGCCTGACCTCGGACATGCAGCGCCACCACCACGAGACCGTGCACTACGTGATCTCCGGGACCGGGCACAGCGAGGTCGAGGACGAGACGGAGTCCTGGGCCACCGGCGATTTCGTCTACACGCCGCCGTGGACCTGGCACCGGCACCACAACGACTCGGCCGAGGAACCGGTCGAGTTCCTGACCATCGAGAACTCCCGGCTGCTCGGCCTGCTCGGCGTCGGCCGGCGGCAGAGCGCCGGCCTGTCCACCGTCGCCGAGGCCCGCGCGAGATTCGGAGGAGACCCGTCATGAACCCGTTGCCGGCGCACATCTCGATCTGGGACGAACTGTCCGATGTGGACCATGAGCTGCGCCACGTGGATGTGCGTGGCGTGCGCACCCGGGTCCTGCGGGCCGGCTCCGGGCCCGATCTGGTGCTGCTGCACGGGACCGGCGGCCATCTGGAGGCGTACGCCCGGGACATCGCCGGCCTGTCCGAGTTCTTCCGCGTGACCGCCTACGACATGGTCGGCCACGGCTGGTCCGACCTGCCCGATCACCCTTACACCATCGACGTTCTCTCCGAGCACCTGCTGTCCCTCATGGACGCCCTCGGTATCGACGCCGCGCACCTGTCCGGCGAGTCCCTCGGCGGTTGGGTCGCCGCCTGGACCGCCGCCCACGACCCGGACCGTGTCTCTCGGCTCGTCCTCAACACGCCCGGCAACATCGCCAACAAGCCCGAGGTGATGGCTCGGCTGCGGGACATCACGATGGCTGCCGTCGCCGATCCTTCCGACGCAGGCGTTCGCCCCCGTATCGAGTTCCTGTTCCACCACAAGGAGATGGTCACCGACGAGCTGGTGCTGCTGCGCCGCAGGGTGTACGGCCGGCTCGGCTTCACCCGGGCCATCGCCAACACGCTGGTGCTCCAGGATCCCGTCGTACGCGCCGATTTCGCGTGGGATCCGGCTTGGGTCGGCAAGATCATGGCCCCCACTCTGCTGTTGTGGACCGACCACGACCCCACCGGCGGCCTCGACGAGGCCGAGATGCTGTTGCAGTGGCTGCCCGACGGCCACCTGCACGTGATCTCCGACGCCGGCCACTGGCCCCAGTGGGAGAAGGTCGACGAGTTCTTGGCCGTGCACCGGGACTTCCTGCTGGGGGAGTCGTCGTGAGCGAGATCGTCGGTTTGGTGGCCCTGTCCCATTCCCCTTTCGCCACCCTCATGCCCCCAGCCGGCTCGGACGACCCCGGCGGCTCTTTCCTGGCCGATGTCCACCGTGTCCGCCAGGCCGTGTCCCGCCTCCGCCCTTCCGCCGTCGTGGTCATCGGCCCCGACCATTTCCACGCCAATTTCTACGACGCCATGCCGCCGTTCGTGCTCGGCGTCGAGGAGGCCGTCGGTTTCGGCGACTTCGCCACCCGCTCCGGCCCGCTTCCCGTCGCCTCCGACCTCGCCTGGTCCCTCCGTGACGGCCTCGCCGCCGCCGGCTTCGACCTTTCCCTGTCCTACTCCCTCACCGTCGACCATGGCGTCGTCCAGAGCTACGACATGGTCGTCGGCAACGTTGCGCTGGTTCCCCTCGTCGTCAACACCGCCGCCCCGCCGCTGCCCAGCATGTCGCGGTGCATTTCCCTCGGCACGGCGCTGGGCGATGTCCTTCGCGCCGCCCCTTTTCCCGGCCGGGTCTTGCTGATCGCGTCCGGCGGCCTTTCCCATTGGCTGCCGTCCAACGATCCTCGTGACCCTTCGGTGGTGGGGGAGCGCCGTTTCTCGGTGATTCACGGCCGCCAGGACGCCCGTGCTTTCGCCGCCGCCCGCGAGCCCCGGGTTCGCGCCATGGCCGGCAATCCTTCGGCCCCCGTCAACGCCGAGTGGGACCGCTGGTTCCTCAAGCAGCTCTCCGCCGCCGACCTCGCCCCCGTCGTCGACCTCGGCGACGTCGGCCTGGAGTCCCAGGCCGGCAGCGGCGGCCACGAGATCCGCACCTGGCTGATCGGCGCCGCCGCCGTCCGGCGACCCCTCGTGTGGACCAGCTACGAGCCCGTCCCCGAGTGGATCACCGGCATGGGCATCGGCGCCACCTTCCCCGTCGGCTAGATGTACTGCCCCGGGAGGTTGTGAACGGGTGGACACGTGAGCCGATGATGTTGAAATGAGGGAGGGCCTCCAGGTTCGGTGTGGATTGCGACGTCT